>NZ_JBGKAC010000002.1:0-300000 GCF_041361465.1 Halobaculum sp. MBLA0143 | reverse complement strand
AAACACGTCGAGGGAGACGAGGGACACCTCCGGACAGAGTGTCGACGAGCCCGAGGCGGCGGCGCGACACCGGGTGTTCACCACTCGATCGGGTGGCTACGGCGCGGGGACGAACGAGGCCGTCGATGTCGGGGTCCGAAAGATCTGTGGGATCAGAGAGTGGGACACCTGTTTCCCGTGCGCGATCATCGACGCCGAGAGAGGCAAGATCCAGAGTTGGAGTCCGATCCGGAACTACTGGGGCGACTGGACGCCGACGAGCGTCGACCAGCCGTGTCTGATCTTCACGACGAACGACAGTCTCCCGAAGTCGGAGTTCCGCAACCGGATGAAGATCCTCTCGATGGACGTCGCGTTCCCATCGAACCCGGAGGACCCGAACTTCCACGAGGCACAGGAGGCGCTGACGGACGTGCTCGAACGCCGGAGCCCGATCCTCAGCTATGTCGCCCGGCGGATGCTCGATAGACGACCGTGGACGGAGGGGAGCGGGACAGTGGAGGACGTACGCCGTATCGTCAGGGAGTTCTACGACGAGGCCAGCCGTCCGATGCCAGACTACTTCCCGGCCGACGAGGCCGCCGAGAAGCGGTTCGACACCGGCCGGTTGAATTGGCAGAAGGATATCGAGGGTGGACGAGTCACGTTCGAGCGGGAGTCCGAGAGGATCCGCGCGGGGTTCGACCACGGGGACTGGAGGGGTACGACTACGAGAAACGTCTCGACAAGCGGTTCATTACACATAAATCTGGACGATCGGTGTACATCGGTGCCCCCGAGGCGTTCGCCGAGTGGGCGGGGTACACCGTCGAAGAACTGCTCGCCGGTACCAGCGAAGACAGTGAGGGAGCAAGAGGGGCGTCGGCAGATTCCGACCGGGACAGCTCCAACGAGGGCACGGATGCTTCGGAGGAACACGTGGATGGAGAGTCCGGAGGATTCCTCTCACGACTGTTTGGGTAACTCTTCACAGACACAACCCCGACGGCAACGAGCGAGGTACAATCTGTGTGAGGCCGCAGAGCAACGCGGCGTCTAGAAGAGCGACGGGCGTTCGGGCGGACGCTCGCTGCCGATAGGTAACTGAACAATTCGATGCACGGTCGGTACACATTCAGGGCTCCGTTCTTTTCCGGAATAGAATCTGACCTACGTCGATAAGATAGGTCCAGTGAAAAATTTTTATGTGCTGGTGTCGAGGTGCGATATATGGAAAAGCGAGAGGAGACTGGTCTGGGTGAAGAAGATGCACTCTCTGGGGGTGTACACATTCTAAACTGGGCAGGTGATCGGAGTTTGGATGGACTTCGGGTAGTCGTTCACGAGCTGAGTACGAGTGAGGGGCTGGGCCACGACGACGACGTGGAACGGTTCACCGAGATGGCGGCCTGGTATCTCGGCCGTGAACACGCTACACCAGTGGCTACTCGCGGCGATCTCACCGTCGTTGCGCCCACGGAACTGTCCCGGTCAGTCACTGTGTGGGGCCAATCTGTCTCGCCTCGGTCGAGAGAGGCAGTGACACTCGATGCGAGTTCACCGCGGGGTAGAGGCCAGCTCAAGGCGCTCGTGCAGACTGGTCTCCGGCTGGCGATTTCAGCCGAGGAGTACGAAGTCCCAACGTTAGATCGTGTCGTCAGTCACACACCTGCGCTCCGCTCCGAAGACGAGAAGTTCGCACTCTACCCGAAGTTCGATCTCACGGTGGATGTCCCTGCCTCCGGAACTCCACTACTGCACGTGGAGGCCGGCCACACCGTGCGGACGACTCAAGTACTCGCCGACACACACAGCCCCGGCGACGACGTGAGCGGGATCACAGTCGAACACGATACGACAGTCTACGACGACAAGAGTCGTGGAACGGTTCAGGGATGGTCCGACTACCGCTACACCGACCACGTTCCGGGTCTCGACCAGTCGGTCGCATCGTACCACGAAGGTCTCCTGAACGAGCAGATGCGACAGGAGTTGATCGGCCAGAATCCTCGACTCGTCCGTGTGAAGTACGGCCCTGGATTCGAAGGGCATCAAGCGCCTCAAATTCTCCGCCGGAGCGTCCGCGAAGAGGACGTACAAGAGGCGAACCCCGAGTTCTACCGACAGTACCAGGCGAAAAAGAGTCTTCTCCCGGACGACCGCGTGAGCTATGCTCGGTCGTTCATCTCTGATCTCAGCCGGATTCCCGTCCTCGACTTCGACTTCTCGGTCGGCAACGGCCCCGATAGCACCGGCTACGACTGTGTCCCGATTCGGGAAGGCGGGAGACGGTTGGCGTTCGGGGACCAGAGTCTCCACAGTGTACCGACGGAGGGGCTACGAGAGCACGGCGTGTTCAGCGACCCGGGCGACTACAGTCTCGGTGTCTTGGCCCCGAGCCGTGTTGCCGACCTCGGCGAGGAGATTACGCAACTGTTGCTCAAAGGGCTCCAAGAGGTAGGCGCTCCAACGAGGACGCGGTTCATCGAGTACGAACTCGGGGCGACTAGCGACTACACCGAGCAGGCAGCACAGATCCGCGGCGAGATCGACTGTGCGCTCGTTTTAGTGCCAGACGAGGACCAGGTCGCTAGCTTTGATATGTTCGACGACCCGTTCGACGAACTCAAACAGACACTCATGAGGGGTGGCGTCGCGAGCCAGATGCTACAGAAGTCGACCGCAGACGACCTGAGCCAGTCGAACGCCGATCTCTCGAACGAGAAGTTTGCGAACATCCTCAGCGCACTCGTTGCGAAGGCCGGGGGTACCCCGTGGCAAATCGCCGACCTCCCT
Source organism: Halobaculum sp. MBLA0143 (assembly GCF_041361465.1). Classification (NCBI taxonomy): domain Archaea; kingdom Methanobacteriati; phylum Methanobacteriota; class Halobacteria; order Halobacteriales; family Haloferacaceae; genus Halonovum; species Halonovum salinarum. Next base: position 297,225 of record NZ_JBGKAC010000002.1, on the reverse strand, counting down.
GGAGAGACGGATGCGTTCCTCGGTTTGGACGTGACGTACGATTCAGACACGGGCCAGCACACTGGCGCGAGTGCGAGCGTCGTCCTCGCCGACGGGACGACGTACGCTGCCGAGTCGACGACGACGCAAGGGGGTGAGGAATTCTCGGTCGACGACGTGCGTCAGTTCATCCGCGAACTGGTCTTCGATCACGGCACCGTCATGGGAGAGTCGATCGAACACGTGACGTTGCTACGAGACGGTCGCATGACCGAAGATGTGGAGACGATCAGAACAGCCGCCCAGGAGATGAATCTCGAGGCTGACGTTGTAGCAGTTCGGAAGTCCGGCCAGCCACGGATCGTCGAGTACGATGCGTCACGCCGACGGCTCGACCTCGCCGACAAGGGGGTGGCGTTCGTGGACCGCGACCGAGATCGGTCTGTACTCCTCTCCTGGGGGCCGCCCGAGGTACAGCTCTCGAGCGCTCGTGGAACTCCGCGAACACTCGGGATTCGCCACCACTCCGGGCCGAGTGATATTGAAACACTGACACGGCAGGTGTACTGGCTATCGGAGGTTCACGTCGGATCACCCGCCCGGAGTGGTCGGAACCCCGTCCCGATCGAGTACGCTGACAAGGCCGCAGAGTACGTGAGAGACGGATTCGTATCCAGTGGGCAGGTTATCCACGGGCCAGCGTACTTGTAGCGTACACCAGTTTTCGTCGAGGAACGCGACCAGCGGCATTCCTGACAGTGAAGCATTATTTATTCCCCCAGGGTGGAGCCGGATACTCTGTCCGATTGTCGATTCAGATCTATTTCGATTGGAGTGCATGTCTCGCCGAAGTGAGTTCAAGCCGTCACTGGTGTGATGCCCACACGACTCCAACAGCTGTGAGTGACCTCAGTCGACAGGACTGTTCGAACACCCGAGTTCGGCACCGACTTGGCCGAGTGAACGCGGTCCGATTCAACTGTTGTCTTCACCTCTCTCTGTGCGTCACGTACTCGCACCGCTCGCGGAGGGGACAACTCGGACACGCCGGCTCGCGCTTCGTGCACACCGTCGCCCCGAAGTCGAGCAGCGCGAGGTTGTACGTCCGCGCTCGCTCGCCGTCGGACGGGAGGAGTTCGGCGGCGAACGACCGCCGCTCGGCGTCGGCCGTCGGGAACTCCTCGCCGGACAGACGCTCGTACACGCGGACGACGTTCCGGTCGACGATCGGGACCGACTCGGCGAGTGCGAAGCACCGCGTCGCGTCGGCGACGTACGGCCCGACGCGCGGGAGCTCCCGGAGCTCGTCGCCGTCGCGTGGGAGCGAGTCGTGCGTCGCGGCGACCTCGGACAGCGCCGCCGCCCGCATCCGCTGGAACCCGAGCGGTTCCAGCGCCGACTCTAGCTCCGACTCGGACGCTCTGGCGAGACTGTCCAGGTCGGGGTACCGATCACAGAGCTCCGGGTACACGTCGGCCACGTTCTCCGCTGGCGTCTGCGTGAGGAGGAACTCCGCGAGGAACACCTCGTAGAACGACCGAGAGCGGTCGCGCCAGGGGAACTCCCGGGGTCCGTCGTCCGCCCACGAGAGGAGCGTGCGTCGCGTGGAGGATCCGTCGTAACACATCAGTCTCGACTACGCTCCTCCGGTGATTCGAAGTCTCGGTCTGGAGGGGAGAGGCCGCGAGAGGGTAGCCCTCCGAGGGAGGCCGGTCGTGTACACTGGACGGCCGGTGTGAATCTGTATACACACTCGTCTCCAGTCGCGTCGTCGGGGTGTCGGGGGAGTTGGTCGCTGTTCCCGTGGCGATCCTCGCCGGCGGTGCGGCGGCAGCAACGCTCCAGCGACGCGGGGGGTGAGCGACCGTGGCCGATTGCACAGTCGAACGGCACGACGACTCCCGATACCGCCGTGTGCGAAGTGAAACTCTGGGCGTTCGACGGACCACGGCGACGACGAGCTGACGCGACTCCCGACCGGTGACGACGGCTTCGACTACGAACTCCGGAGGGCACTGTTCTGGGAACGAGACGGAGAGGCCGTCGTGGACGCGATACAGAACAGAGACGAGTCGCCCTCCGACACACACCCCGAGATTGAAGACGCCGACGACGAACGTACGCTGGATGACACGGCAGGAGCTGGGATCGAGACCACGCCGGAGTTCGAGCCGGAGCGTGACGACGGTGCCTGTGCGTGACGCCGCCTTCGTCGACGGGGGCAGCCCGTGAAGGGGTTCGTCCTGGCGGGGACGAGTTCGGGCGTCGGCAAGACCGTCGCCACGCTGGCCGTCCTGCGCGCACTCGACGACGCCGGCTACGACCCACAGCCGGCGAAGGCGGGGCCGGACTTCATCGACCCGAGCCACCACGAGGCGGTCGTCGACGCTCACTCACGCTCGCTCGACCCGTGGCTCGAAGGTGAGACGGGCACTCGGCGGACGTACTACCGCGGCGACGGCGACGTGTGCGTCGTCGAGGGGATGATGGGGCTGTACGACGGTGACGTTTGCAGTACCGCCCGCGTCGCCGCGACGCTGGATCTCCCGGTCGTGCTCGTCGTCGACGCGAACGCCGGGATGCAGAGCGTCGGCGCGACCGCACTCGGGTTCCGCGAGTACGCCGCCGAGGTCGACGCAGACGTGGACGTCGCGGGCGTGATCGCACAGCGCGCCCACGGCGGTCGCCACGAGTCCGGGATCTGCGAGGCGCTCCCCGACGGGATCGACTACCTCGGGCGTGTCCCGCCGGACGACGGCCTCGCCGTTCCGGATCGCCACCTCGGGCTGGAGATGGGCTCCGAGTCCCCGGTCGACCCGGCGGCGCTGGATCGCGCCGCCGAGACGATCCACACGGAGCGGTTGCTCGGACTCGCCAGAGCGCCGCCAGGACCGGGAGAGACGGCGACCGCCGACGCGGGCATCGGAGGAACGCCCGACGCCGACGACCGTCCACGGGTCGCGGTCGTCGACGACACGGCACACTGCTTCTCGTACCCGTCGACCAGAGAGCGACTCCGTGAACTCGGCGAGGTCGTCACGGTCTCGCTGCTCGCGGGCGACGACCTCCCGGCGTGTGACGGCGTGTACCTCCCGGGCGGCTACCCCGAGCGGTTCGCGGCGGAGCTGTCGAGCGCGCCGGCGCTGGACGACATCGCCGCCCGCGCCACCGACGGGCTCCCGGTGTTCGGGGAGTGTGGCGGACTCATGACGCTCGCAGAGTCGCTGACCACGACCGACGGCGACACCGTCGAGATGGCGGGCGTCCTCCCCGCAGATGTACAGATGGAAGATCGCTACCAGGCGTTGGATCACGTCGAACTGATGGCACGCGACCGGACGCTGACGGCCGACGCCGGCGAGACGCTGCGTGGCCACGAGTTCCACTACTCGGCCGCGGACGTGGCCGGCGACGCCCGGTTCGCGTTCGACGTCGACCGCGGCGACGGGATCACTGGAGACGCAGACGGCCTGACGGAGTACCAGACGCTCGGGACGTACGCACACGTCCACCCGGAGTCGGGCGCGTTCGACGCGTTCTGTGCTCGGCTGTCGGCGGGCGGTCGCTGACGGCGCTCTGACCGGGATCGTCACTGTGTCGTCACGGGCCGAACGCCGTCCGACGAGACGGAACAGTCCGTCGGAAGAAGGGCTATTCCGCTGGGACGGAGATGTGTAGGTGTGAGAGAGCCAGCCGAGGAGCTTCGAGCGGACCCGGACGCGACCCCGCCGGCGTTCGACGGCCTGGCGTCGCCGGCGGAGGTGGTGAGCGGCGACCGGACCCACGACGACTTCTTCGACGCGGTGGTGACGCTGGCGGAGCCGGCGACGACTTCTTCGACGCGGTGGTGACGCTGGCGGAGCCGGCGACGACCTCTTCGACGCGGTGGTGACGCTGGCGGAGCCGGCGACGACCTCTTCGACGCGGTGGTGACGCTGGCGGAGCCGGCGACGGTCGGCGAGGTGGCCGACCGCGCGGGCCACGGTGTCGACGCGGCACGCGAGTCCCTCGCGTGGGTCGAGGCCATGGGAATCGTGCGTCGGCGGTCGGAGACGCCCGCGACTTACGAGCGCAACGAGTCGTACTTCGAGCGGCGTCGTGTCGACCGTCTGCGGGCGACGCACACGACCGAGGAACTGCTCGACCGGCTCGAAGCAGACACGGAACGGGCGGCGGCGTTCGCCGAGCAGTTCGACGCCGACTCGCCCGCCGAGGTGTCGCCGTCCGCGCACGCGACCGAGACGGGCCGCTCCGTCGAAGCTGTCTGGGAGGACATCTCGGCGTGGCGGACTGTTCGCCGTCGGATCGAGTTGGTCGAGCGTGCGTTGGAGTCTGACGGCGGCGACGCGGCCGAACGTCGACGTGTCGCGTGAACGGCCGCGGTGACAACCGCCGCGACGACGCGCCGGTCAACTTCGAACTGCTTGCCACGGTCCGTGACCGACTCGTGACCGACGACCGATTCCGACGGGTGACGCTTCGCCCCGAGACTGCCCTCGACCGACTCCGCTGTGTGTTCCGTGACGACTTCTATCCCTCGGCAGTCGAGCGTGCTCGTGTCGAGCTCGTGTGGTACGAGAACGGCGACTCCTCGATTCACTACCACGAGACACACCGCGACGAGTCGTTCGCCATCGGTGGGATCGCCACCCGTCGGATCACAACAGTCGTGACCACATCCACCCCGGGCCGGACGCGCCGACGCCCGGCCGCGACGAGCCGCACCCGTCACACTGGCGGGACAGCTTGACGGCCGTGTTCGAGGAGATCGACGAGCGACAGCGGGCACCCTGGCAGAGCTGACGGGTATCCCACCGCCGAACGGCCGTAACGAGTCGAGTCACGCACACGAGTACGAGCGCCAGCAGAGACCGGAAGATTCGTCTCCCGTCGGGTGGAGTCTGTCTCCGATGCAACGGAGACAGTTTCTCGCGGGTGTCGTCACCTGCGGCGCGACCGGCGTGAGCGGGTGTACTGCGTCCGGCACCGACGAGTCGGCGACCGTCCGGGTCCGCAACTGGGGTGACTCGTCCGTCCAGGCCAGACTGTCTGTGACGCCCGAGCGGCCTGGCACCCGGGCGTACCGGAACCCCGAGACGACGCCGACGAACGAGGCCGTCACCGTCGGGTCGGAGGAGTTCGTCGAAGTGACGACGATCGAGCCGGGCGCGTACGGGACGGTGTTCCGCGGCGGCGGTCACGAGGCGACGCGGTGCATCCGGCACGAGGGTGACCGCTCGACGTACACCTTCGTCGTCGACGAAGCGAACGTGGTGTTCACGGCGGGATAGTCGCGGAGGGAGGAGGACACGGGTGCCCACGACTCGATCCCGGCGCGGCAGGCTGTTCCGAGCCTCCGAGACGAGTCGAAGACGGTTTCACACCTCCCGACGACGCCTCGCCGATGGACGACTCCCGCCCTCCAGAGCCGTCCGGCAGTATCGACGGACACACCGATACCGACCCTCCGACGGCCGAGTCGCCGGCGACGACCCGGACTCGGCGGCAGACGCTCGCGCTGGCAGTCGGCGTGACGGCGGCGACGGCCGGGTGCAGCGGCGTTCTCCCGGCGCGAACCCGAGCGGTCGACACCGGCGACTGGGCGACACCCGGCGGAACCCCCGCCGGGACGTACGCCAGCGACGGGGACGCATCGACGACGGCAGACGACCTCCGACGACGCTTCCACGTCGAGACACCGGATCTGTCGGGCTCGACCCGCGGTGTCGAGCCGGTCGTCCACGACGGGACGGTGTACGTCGGCTGGCACCCGTCGCCGACGTTCGACGCCGCGACCGGACGCCAGCGCGCCGCCCTCGGGCCGCTCGACGCCCCGCCCGCGGTGACGACACAGACCCCGTACCGCAACGCGACGCTCGTCGGTGTCCGAACGGTCGAACCCTCGACCGGGCCGCCGAACTACGGCCGCGAGCAGGCGCTCGTCGGGCTGAACCCCACGCCGAGCGTCGACGACGGCCTCCGCGTCCGGTGGCGGTTCCCCGACACCGGTGGCGCGTTCGGTCACTGGGGCGGCGACGGTGTCTCGCCGCTGACAGTCGCCGACGGCACCGTGTTCGCCGGCGGCTCGTGGCAGCACCCAGACGGCACCCAGCGGGCGGGCGTCGTCGCCCTCTCGGCGGCCGACGGCGAACCGGAGTGGACCTACCCCGTTCCCGACGATCTGGCGACGGACGACTCGCCGGCGAGCGGTGACGACGACCGCGGCCCCGACTGGTACCCGGCGACGCGACCGGCCGTCCGCGACGGGACGGTGTACGCCGTCGACGCGCTCCGTCGCGTCCACGCGGTCGACGCCGCGACGGGCGCCCTCGAGTGGATCCAATCGTCGACGGCCGACGGGGCGCTGTCCGGCCGGACCGTCGTCGCTACGCCGTCGGTGATTCTCCTGCTGGGCGACGAGCGGGTCGTCGGGCTCGACCCGAGCGACGGCGGGGAGCTGTGGCGACAGCGACTGGACGGCCACCTCGCGGACGCGGGTGGGCGATTCGCCGGTGCCGTCGCCGACGGGCGGCTGATCGTGGTCGTCACCCCCGAGGACGGCTCGCAGGCGGTCGTCGCGCTCGACACGGAGTCCGGGCGGGAGCTGTGGCGGCGGCAGATCGACGCGCTCACCGGGCTCCCGACCGTCGCCGACGGCCGCGTGTACCTCTCGGCGTACGACGACATCCGGTGTCTCGACGCCGGCGACGGCCGACGGCGCTGGCGCGTGCTCGGCGACGAGGACGCGAGTCCGTACGGGACGCCAGTCCCGGCCGAGGGCGGACTGTACGTCGTCGGCTACGGGAGTCTCACCGCGTTCGAGAGGGAAGCGTGACCGACGGTACTGCAGGCGTCGACGACGCTGCGAGCGTCGCCGACACGCGGGTCACGTTCGGCGGCGTCCTCCGGGCCGTCTGGGTGTTCGTCCGACACCGACCGACCGTGGTGGTCCCGTTCCTGCTCGCTGGGGTCGTCACCGCCCTCGTGGACGTGATGCGGGTCGCCGGGCCGGTGCCGACGACCGGACAGACGGCGGCACAGTACGGCCCGCTCCGAATCGTCTTCCACGCCGTTCCGGCACCGGTGAGCGCCGTCGGGACCTCGCCGGGAGCGTGGCTCGGCCTCGAACTGTCGTGGCTCGCCGTCACCGGCGGGCTGGAACTCCTGACAGCCGGCTGTGGCGTGGTCGCGGCCGTGTGGGTGCTCCGTCGCGTCGGCGACGCCCTCGGACACGGCGACGCGACGGTGTCGACGTGGCCGGCGGCTGGGCGGCTCTTCGGCTACCAACTCGCCGTCAGTGGGCTGTTGGCCGGCGGTAGCGTCCTCGTGGGGGGCGGTCTCGGACTGTTCGGGCTCCCGGTAGTCCTGCTCGTGCTGTACGTCGCCGCGCGGACGTTCCTCGTGCCGGCGCGGGTGGTCGCCGGCGACGGCGTCCTCGCGTCCGTAGAGTGGAGTTGGGCTCGGACACACGGCCACGCCAGGACGCTCGCCGGCGTCGCCGTCGCGCTCGGCGTCGCCGCGAACCTGCTGGTGAGCCTGCCGGCGTTGCTCGCGCCGAGCCTGGCCGCCGCCGGCGAGGCCGGGAGCGTGCTGGCGACGACCGTCGTCGGGACGGCTCACGCCGTCGGTGTCGGGCTCGTCGCCGCTCGGCTCGACGACTCGGGCGGTGAGTGAGTCGGCCGAGCGCGAACAGTTCGCGTGTGACTGGTGGAGTGAGGCGTCGTCGGCACCGACGTGGGACGGAGACACGAGCTGCTCTGTCGAGTCACAGTCCGGTCTCAGCTACTCAACAGGGGGAAGACGATCCCGAAGCCGAAGACGGAGACGAGCTCCGAGACGAGACCGAGTAGCACGGAGTCGAAGAGCAACGTCTGTTCCCACCCCGGGAGCGGTCCGACGAGCGGAGGGAGGATCAGGTGGCCGAGAATCCCGGCACCGACGAGGAGGAATCCGAAGGCCATGCCACGCTTCGCGTACGTCGCGTAGTCGATCCCGTTGCTCACGCGCTCCCGTACCGTGGAATCGTACAACTTCGTTTCGACATCGGGCTGTGGACGGCGACTCGAACGCCGGCGACGCCGGACCGACCGTCTTCGTCGACGGTCCGTGTCGGCCGGTGACGAGTGACTCGGCGACGGACGGCGCGTCGACGACCACGACAGAGAAGAGTCGATAACTGTCCGAACAGAGGCGGCCGTGTGAGCGCTCACACAGAAGTACTGGATTCGATCGGCGACAGTCCCGGCATGGAGGAGGCGCTGGCTGTCGTCTACGACCAGACCGATGGTGGTGACGTGGTTCGACGCGCTGGCTGTACTGCGGAGCCGGGTTCGGGAGGGTGAGCGACTGTATCCCGCCGACGCGACACGGGTGCGCGAGCGGCGAGCCGCCGCCGTCGACGCCGTCGACCGGCTCGTGAACGGCGGCCACCCGCCGGAGCGGCGGGTCGCTCGGAAGGCCTGTGGGCTGTTCGAGACCCCGGACGACCGGCTCGCGGGCGTGACGGCGCCCCAGGTCGGCGACACCGACCGGGAGCTCGGCGACGGCGAGGCGGTGTCGCTGCGAGGGGTCGCCGAGTCGTACGCGAAGTACGACTGGATTGTCACGCTCGCCGACGCCGTCGACGGGGTGACCGCGACTGTCGCCGACGCCGTCGCGCGGGCACGCGAGTCGCAGAGTAGGTGACTGCGGGAGGAACGAGTCACTGCGGGGCGGAGTGGTCGGTCACAGTTCGCCGGTGAGAGACACTCGGAGCAGACACGAGAGAGCCGACGCTCGTGGCGTCACCCGTCGTCGCCGGGGCTCTCTGGCAGTCCCAGCGCTCGGAGATCGACGTTCTCCCGGACGAGTTCCGCGGCGGCGTCGTACGGTGACTGGCGGTCCGTCTCGCTCGTCGGTCGGTCGACACCCGCGGCGGCGAACACCGCGTCGAGGAACCGCTCGCGGGCGGGTTCGTTCTCGAACAGCCCGTGGAGGTACGTCCCGAGCACGTTCCCGGTCGCGGCGCTCTCCGGGCCGACGGGGGAGGGTGTCGGTTCGAGTTCCCGCGTGCGTCCCATGTGGATCTCGTACCCCGACACTGTGGCACTCTCGTAGCCCGACGCAGTCGGCGAGGTCGCCGACCGTCGGTCGTGATCGTCGCCCAACAGGGGACCGTCGAGCGAGCGCTCGACGGCCGCGACCCGTTTCTCCCGGTGGAACCGCGTCGCCACCGGGAGGAGCCCGAACGCCTCGACGGTGTCGTGGTCGTCGGTCGACTCGACGCCGGCGTTCCCGATCCGCTCGCCCAGCAGTTGGTAGCCGCCACACAGGCCGACGACCGGCCCGTCGAACGCGTGGAGTGCATCGCCGAAGCCGGCCGCTCTGAGCGCGAGCAGATCGTCGACCGTGTTCTTCGTCCCCGGGAGGATCACCGCGTCGAGCCCGTCGAGTGTCGTCTCCGGCGGGACGTACGCCACCCGGACACCGGGGACGCGAGCGAGCGGCTCCACGTCCGTGAAGTTCGAGATCCGTGGCAGCCGGACGACGCCCACCGTCACCGACCGCTCGGCGGACACTCCGTCGTCGCCGACGACCGCTCGGTCACCCGCGTTCCCTGCCGACACGGCTCCGGTGTCGTCGGCCGACGGCGTCGGGATCGACAGACTGTCCTCGGCCGGGAGCCCGGGGTCGTCGTACGGGATCACGCCGACGACCGGCACGCCGGTCCGATCTTCGATCTCCTCGATCCCCGGCTCCAAGAGCGACGGGTCGCCTCTGAACTTCGTGACGACCGCGCCGACGACTCGTTCGCGGACGTCCGCCGGGAGGAGTTCGACGGTGCCGTAGAGGCTGGCGAACGCCCCGCCGCGCTCGATGTCGACGACGAGCAGTACGTCCGCGTCGGCGAACCTGGCTGTCTCGAGGTTCGCCAGGTCGCGGTCTTGGAGGTTGATCTCGGCGATGCTCCCGGCACCCTCGGCGACGACCACGTCGTTGGCGGCCGCGAGTCTGTCGTGTGCCGTCTCGGCGGCCGCGCGGGCGTCGGTCCAGTGGTCGTCGTAGTAGCTGCCGGCCTCGTAGTGACCGACCGCGACCCCGTCGACGACGAGTTGACTCTCTGCGTCGCCGCGGGGCTTCAGCAACACCGGGTTGCTGTCGGTCGTCGACGCGGTGCGAGCCGCCCGGGCCTGGACGTACTGCGAGACACCGATCTCCCCCCACTGTGTCTGGTTCGCCGTGTCGTCGCCGGCCACGGTACTGTCGTCGGTCGCCGTGTCGTCGCCGGCCGCGGTACTGTCGTCGGTCGCCGTGTCGTCGCCGGCCGCGGTACTGTCGTCGGTCGCCGTGTTGTCGCCGGTCGTGGTGTCGTCGTCGGTCGCGTGGTCGGCAGTCGTCGCGTGATCGTCGGCCGTCGTAGAGCCGTCGGCCGCTCCCGCTGCGATCGGGACCGCGCGGGCGTTGTTGCTCATGTTCTGTGCTTTGAACGGCACGACGGAGCGGCCGCAGTCCGCGAGGTGACGACACAGCCCCGCCGCGACGGTGCTCTTGCCGACGTGAGAGGCGGTCCCGGCGACGAGGAGGGTCCTGGCCTCGTCGCTCGACGAGTCGTCGCTCACCGGTCACCCCACCGACTGCCACGCGTCGCTCCCCGTGTCCGCGAGCGTCTGCCCGTCGGGCGGGCGTGTCGGGGCTCCGAGTCGGAGGCTGTCACGTCACTCGCCAGTCCCGGCGGCCACTTCAGCGTCGTGGTCACTCGGTCGAGACGTGAGCGGGAGAGCCGAGAGCCGAGAGTGGTGCTCGGTGCTCGGCACTCGGTGCACCCGTTTGCGACGACGGCGTCGAGGTCGCGGACGCGACCCCTCGGGTGCCCGGGGTTCTTCACTGTCGAACTGGTACGATGTACCGTACGATGGCGAGCCAGCAGGAGCGAGACGAGTCGTGGTCGGGAGCCGGAGACGGGAGTGCCGACACGACCCGAGAACGACGACAGCACGACGAGCGAGGAGCCGAGCCGGCGATCGCCGTCGAGGGGCTGACGAAGCGGTTCGGCGACGGCGACGACGCCGTCACCGCCGTCGACGACATCTCCTTTTCCGTCGAGTCGGGGTCGGTCGTCGGCCTACTCGGCCCGAACGGCGCCGGGAAGACGACGACCATCAAGTGTCTGTTGGGGATGATCCTGCCCGACGCCGGCTCCGTGCAGGTTGCCGGCGTGGACGTGCTCGCGGAGCCGCGGTCGGCGTACCGTCACGTCGACGCGATGCTGGAGGGTGCACGGAACGACTACTGGCGGCTCACCGTCCGCGAGAACCTGCGGTACTTCGCCACTATCGGCGGCGTGAAGTCGGACGACGTGACCGACCGCCACGACAAGCTGTTGGAGCAACTCGACCTCGCGGACGAGGCCGACACCGCCGTCCGCAACCTCTCGCGCGGGATGAAACAGAAAGTGTCGTTGGCGAGCGTGTTGGCGACCGACGCCGACGTGGTGTTCTTGGACGAGCCGACCCTGGGGCTGGACGTCGAGTCGTCGCTCACTCTCCGCAGCGAACTCCGACGGATCGTCGCCGAACGGGGGCTGACGGCGCTCGTGACGAGCCACGACATGGACGTGATCGAGGACGTCTGTGACCGGGTCGTGATCGTGAACGACGGCCAGATCGTCGCCGACGACGCCGTCGACGGCCTGATGGGCGGTCTCGACCCGGGTGGGTTCCGCGTCGAGAGTCCGGACCTCCAGGGCGCGGCGCTGGCGGCCGTCCGGGACGGATTCGACGTGCGCGAGGTGCGCAAGCGTGGCGACCACACGACCGTCGAGGTGGCGACCGACTCCGACGGGTTCTACGACCTCGTCGACGTGCTCCGCGCGCAGGACGTCCACGTCTCGTCGGTCGATACGGTGGAGTCGGACCTGGAGTCGGCGTTCTTGGAGGTGACCCGCGAGTGAGCGACACTGTCGAGCGGCCACGACGGGCGAGTGTCGTCGACCTGACGCTGGCAGTGTTGAAGCGGGAGTACCTGATCTTCGTCCGTTACCCGGCCGACGCAGTCGGTGGGGTCGTCGTCTCGTTGTTGTTCTTCGGTCTGTTGTTCTACGGCGGGCGGGCGTTCGCCGCCCAGGCGCTGGCCGACTCCATCGAGGGGCTCGTCGTCGGGTACTTCCTGTGGACGCTGTCGGTGGGCGCGTACAGCTCCGTCGCCAACGACATCGGCAGCGAGGTGCAGTGGGGGACGTTGGAGCGTCACTTCATGACGCCGTTCGGGTTCGCGCCCGTCGCGCTCGCCAAGGGCGTGGCCAAGGTGGTCCGATCGTTCCTCGTCTCGGGGGTGATCCTGGCGGTCATGCTCCTGGTCACGGGGACGACCCTGCGAGTGCCGGTCGTCACCGTCGTGGTCGTCGCCGGGCTGTCGATTCTCTCGGTGCTCGGGCTCGGCTTCGCCGCCGGGGGGCTGTCCGTGTTGTACAAGCGGATCGGCAGTTGGCTGGGGCTCCTCCAGTTCGTCTTTCCCGTGCTGATCGCGGCCCCGGCGTTCGAGCTCGGCCCGACGCGGTTCCTCCCGTTGGCGCAGGGGAGCAGTCTGCTCCAACGGGCGATGTTGGAGGGGACTCGACTGTGGCAGTTCCCGCCGGCGGAGCTCGTGACGCTCCTCGGCGTCGCCGTCGTGTACGTCGGCGGTGGGTACGCCGTCTTCCACTACGCCACCCGGCGGGCGCGCCGGCTGGGCGTGCTCGGAGACTACTGACCCGCGTGAGGTGCGAGGCGGGTCGTCACCTCCAGACGGTCTCGTAGCCGGCGTCACGGACGACCACGTCGCCCGAGTCCAGACCGTACTTCTCGCGGAGTTCTGTGGAGTCGCCGCCTGGGTCCCCTCGTGGTACGTTCGGACCGGCTCGTACGCCGTAGTACGCTCTGTGGGAGTTCGACCTCACAGTGACCGACTGTCCGTGTCGACTCTCTCGGTCACGAGACGGAGATGGGCGTCGCGGTGGGGGAGAGCCGCTACCGACGCGACGAGCTACCAGTTGTAGTCGTTGTGGTTGTAGAGGAAGCCGCGGAGGTAGTTGCCGGCCTCGCTCATGCAGTTGTGGGTCTTCTCGAAGACGTTCCGGCCGTTGTCGTTCCACTCCCACGGGCTGTCCTTCCCACCGTTCAGCACGGACTCGAAGATGTCCGGGCCGTACTTGCCGGCGAACGTGGACAGGTCCTTACACCCCTGCGCCACGTCGGAGACGTAGTACGGGTAGCCGGACTTGAAGTCGTCGACGAACGGGTCACCGACGTAGTACACTGCGTCCTCCAGGTTCTCGTTGATCTCCTCCTCGTAGGCGTAGTGGATGTCACGCCGGGGATCGAAGTTGGTCGGATCCGTGTACGTCGGCGAGTAGTTGAGCTGCTCCCAGACGGCGCCGCTGTGGAACGGGACGCTCATGTCCTGGAGGTAGTGAGCGGCGTACCCCAGGTTCCTGGCCTTCTCGGAGGCCGTGTAGGCGTTGTTGGCCTGCTGGACGAAGTACTGTGCCTCGCTGGGGGCGCCGCCGAACTTCGGCGCGGAGATCTCGTAGCCGGCGATGGTGACCGACGGCGGGTCGCCGAGGTAGAAGTGGAACGGCGGGTGCTTCGCCTCGCTGTCGTTGCCGAGTCCGCGCACCGCAGCCCCGATAGCGTCTTCCACGTAGTCCGGAATCGGGACCGGCAGCCAGTCCACCTGGCAGGACTTACACCCGAACTGGTCCGGGTCGTCCGTGTTGCTCCGGAGCGTGTCCCGGTAGCTGTTCGTGATGTTGAACTCGTCGAGGACGTACGCCGCCTGCTTCCGGTGGGTCTTCGCGTACCAGTTCGTCGACACGTCCTGGCTGTCCCCCTCGGCGGCGAACCCGTCGAGCACCGCGCCGGCCGTCTCCGCCACCTCGACCTGCCGGTCGTGGCTCAGACTACTCACACGGCGGTCGGTGAGGTGGTAGGTGTGTTCCTCGCCGGCGCGCGTGGAGGTGACCTCCGACTGCTCGACCGTGTACGTGCTCCGGAGGCTGTCGATGCGGTCACTGTGGGTCTGGACGTCGTCGCTGGCGACCGGGGCCTTCCGGAGCAGCTCGTCGATCCGGTCGCGGTCCAGCGTCAACAGCCACCAGTGGTGGTTGACTGCGTCGTACACGTCGTCGCCGACGGTGACGTACTTCGTGTCCGGATACGGGAGCTCGACGTCCTCCGGTTCGACCCGTCTGTCGTCGGAGACCGCGCCGGTCACGGTCGACATCCCGGTCAGTGCCGCCCCCGCACCGATCGTCTTCAGTACGTTTCGTCTTCGAGTGTGTGGTTCTCGCATTGCACTCAAAACGTGTTACCGAGTGCACTTAAGCATTACCCAAACTGTTCGGATTTATCTTGTAACAGTGCGTAACTGTCTCGGGAGCCGGGAACGAGAGCCCGTCCGAGCGGCACGTCGTCGTCGTCGTTCGACAAAAACAGAAGCTATTCAAGCCATAAACCGAATCCGAAACGTGTGCAACGTCTCACGAGACGGCGGCTGTGCGGTGTGGGAGCGGCTGTCGGGGGGAGTTGGCTCGGCGGCTGTCTGTCGGTGAGTCCCGGCGGCGAGGTGTCGTTGTTCGCCGGCGACGAGGGGCTCGCAGATGTGTTTCTCCTGCGAGAGTCGCTCGGAGCGCCACACGTCGCCCGGCACGTCGAGACGCTCCGGCGGACGCTCGTCGACACCGGCAGCGTGGAGACGCTGGAGACGACGATCGACGGCCGCGTGTCGCACCCGGACACGAGCGTGTCGCCGGCGGTCTCACGCCCCAGGTTCGTCGAGGCGGACGGCTACTACCGCATCTCGCCGACCGAGGCGACTCCGACGACCGTCGACGAGTGGGTGGTCTGGTTCGAACCGGTCGACGCCGCGCCGGACGGCGTCGAGTCGATCGACACCCGCGTGGCCGAGGCGGACCGCTTCGACGCACAGATCCTCCGGCGGGCGAAGGCCACCCTCGGAACGGCGCTGGCGGCAGACGAGACTCTCGGCGACCGCCCGCTCCGCGACCGCGGTTACGTCCTGTTCGATCCGACGACGCCCGAGGAGACGGCGCTGGTGCCGAACCCGCCGTTCGAGCACGCGGTCTTCGAGGGCGAGGAGAACTTCCTGCCGGACGAGCAACCGGTCCGGCTCCGGGTACGGCGAGGCCCCGTCGAGACGACCCGGTACACGAACACGGTCGAACGGGTCGCCGACGACCGCGCCGACTTCGCCGACTACCTGGACGCGAACGTGTTGGACGCGACGTTCGACGCCGACGACCTCCCCGCGGACCGACGGGAGATTCTCGACACTGCCGCCGGCGACGGCTACCGCGAGGACGGTACCCCGTCGGAGCCGTTCCGAACGCTGTTGGAACGTCTCGGGGTCGAGACGTTCGAACACGACGACCGATTCACCCGGACGGTGACGTACCGCTACGCCGGCACCGTCTACGCCGCGACGTGCACTGTCGACTGAACGGGGCGGGGCGGCGCCAGCGCAACCCTCCTGGGTGTGCGACACCACAGACGACTGTGGGTGTTCCCGTCCCGGCGGAACCGACGGTGTACGTCGAACGACACGCGGACTACACGAGCTACGCCTGGGAGGCAGGGGGTCTCGGACGGTTCCTGACGGCCGTCGTGAACGCCGGCGCCGAGACCGACGACCCGACAGTGGCTGTCGACACACGGTCCGTCGCCGGCCGGCAGTCGCGCCCGGTCTCGGCCGTCGACGTGACACCGGACGTGACGTACGTCCGGTTCGAGTCGGTCGACGACTGGCGACTGGCGTGGGAGCGCCGGACGACCCCCGTGGTCACGCTGGACGGGGCCGTGTCACCGGCGCACTGTCGGCGACTCCACCGCGCGACGACCGAAGACGCCGCCTGGCCGTCGGCGGCGTGGGATCGTCTCGTAGAGTTGCTCGACGAGGAGGGGTGAGGGGTACATGACGGTGAGCGGACGGAACGGTGCCAGTCGAGCGACGAACGCAGCCTAGACGGCGGGGGGCTAGCGACCACGGAGTCGGTTGGCGACGGCGTCGTCGTGGACATCGACGAGGGTCGTGTCCGTCGGCCGGGTCGGGTGGTTCGTTCGCGGAGAGTGCGACAGGTTGGAAGACTGCTGCTCCGTCGGTCCGAACCTGTCTCCGGTGCGACGGAGACAGCCCTTCACCAGGGTCGTCGCCCGCGGCGTGGTCGGCGTGAGCGGCTGTGCTGCGTTCGGCGCCGACGGGCCGGCGACCCTCCGCGTCCGAGACTGGCGCGACCCGTCGACGCGGGCCGGGCTGTCGGTGACGCCCGAGACGCCCGGCACACGAGAGTGTCGTGACCCGGAGACGACGGCAGCGGGCGAGACCGTCACGATCACGCCCGAGGAACTGGTCGAGGTGACGACGATCCGACCGGGCGCGTACGCGGCAGTGCTTCCCGGCGGAGGTCACGGAGCGACGCGGTGTCTCCGGCACGAGGGCGAGTCGGCGTACACGTTCGTCGCCGACGAGCAGGTGATGTCCGTGCCGGAGTCGACGAGCGCCGATCCGGCCGACCGACCGGCGGACCGCTCCGTCGACAGCCGTCCGGAGGCGGCGGGGCCACCGTTCGACAGTCTCACAGGTTCGCCCGCCCGGTAGTGGCGGTTTCGGAGCGAACGGGACGGCCGCTCGTCGGGCGTTCGAGCGTGACCGACTCACACAGTGGCTGTCGAGAGGCGTCTCGGCGGGCGCTGGTGAGGACGCCGGTCGACGGCGCTCACCGGTCCGGTGTCTCGAACACGATGGAGCCGTTGGTCCCACCGAAGCCGGCGGAGTTGGAGACGACGGTGTCGACCGACTCGTCGGTCGGGGTCGTGACGACCGGCGGGGTGATCTCCGGGTCGGGCGTCTCGACGTTCGCCGTCGCGGGGACCGTGTCGCGGTCGACGGACAGTGCCGTCACGGCCGCGTCGATCGCACCTGCCGCACCGTACGTGTGTCCGATCGCTCCCTTGACCGAGGTTATCGGAGTGTCTTCTCCGAGAACGGTCTCGACGGCGTTGGCCTCCGCCGTGTCCCCCGCGACCGTCCCCGTTCCGTGTGTGTTGACGTAGTCGACGGCGTCGGGAGAGACGTCGGCCTCCGACAGCGCCATCTGCATCGACCGTTGGAGTCCGTGCCCGTCAGTCGGGGGACTGACTGGGTGGTGTGCGTCGGCCGTCGCACCGACGCCGGTGACACGGGCGTACGGCTCGACACCCCGGTCGCGCGCGTGAGCGGCGGTCTCGACGATCATCACTGCCGCCCCTTCGCCGAGCGCGAGTCCGTCACGGGACTCGTCGAACGGGCGGACGGCGTCCGGTCCGGCGCGGCTCGTGTACGCCCGTGGGGCGGCGGTCATGGCGATACCGTAGTAGTTGAGGACGGCTTCGGCTCCGCCGACGAGCATCACGTCGGCCCGGCCGCGGCGCAGGTCGGTTACTGCGGCGTCGAGAGCGTGTGTGCCGGCCGCACAGGCAGTCGCCTGCGTCCGGTTGGGACCACGTGCTCCGACGGTCATCCCGACGTGGCCGGCCGCGAGATTCCCCAACGACTTCGTCGCGAGGTACGACGACACCCGCGACCGATCCGTGTCGTACTCCGCGAGGATCTCGTCGAGTCCACCGAAGACGGAGGCGACGCTGACGCCCACTCGGTCGGCCGTCCAGTCGGGTCCGTCCGGGTCGAGCGCGGCGTCGATCAGCGCCTCTTCGGCTGCGTCGAGCGCGAACGCGGCGTACCGCCCGGTCGTGCGGCGGTCGTACCCCGACACTGTCTGCGGGTCGAACTCGGTCGCTCTGCCGACGACGTGGACGTCGTACTGCTCCGTGACGGCTGGGTGAACCTCCGTCGGTGGCGTCAGGCGACTGTCTCCGTCTCTGATCGTCTCCCAGGTCGTCGAGCGGCTCTCGCCGCCGGCGGTCAGCAGCCCGACGCCGGTGACGACGGGTGACTCGTCGTCACCGAGCACGGCTTCCCACCTCCAGAGGGGCTCGACAGCTACGTTGCACACACTCACTCCATACCGGTGTGACTAAAGTCCTCCCGTTCCCGGGCACAAACTAATTCGAGTGGTGCGGTCGGCTGCTCGACTGGGATCCTTGGCTCACACGTCACCCGACGATGAGATTCTTCTCTCGTCAGATAAGTGACCTTCTGACAAAAGAAATTTACTTGTGGCAGAGGTTATGTGACCCATGGTGACCATCGGCTGTCACTGTGAAGGGTTCATCGGCTATCCGACCACAGAGTACGACAACGGGTACGTGGGTCCGGACTCGGACCTCGCGGAGCTGCGGGAGTCGCACCGACGAGCGACGGAGACACAAGTCGAGATGGCGGTCGCCGCAGAGGAGTTCGGCTACGACTTCGTCGTCCACTCGGAGAACCACTTCGACCCGCTCGTGCAGACCGCTCCAGACCCGTTGCTCGTCCAGGCGTTCGTCGCTGCGCGGACGGACGAGATTCGGCTGTTGCAGGCGGCGATCTCGCTCCCGCAGCGAGACCCGGTGAGACTCGCCGAACAGGCGGCGACGATCGACGTTCTCTCCGGCGGACGGCTCGACGTCGGCGTGGCGACCGGGTCTGGCGACCGGGAACGAGCGCTGTTCGAACCGGAAGGGGAGCCGGGAGAGATCTTCGACGAGTACGAGTCGTTGCTGCGTGCAGCGTGGGCCGACGGTCCGGTCAGCCACGAGGGAGAACAGTCGACAGTTCCGCCCGCGGGCCTCGACTGGGGTGACGACCTGGAGTACTCCTACTTCGCCGCGGGTGAAGACCGTGATCTCGGGTCGTTCGTGGGGATGGACGGCGAGGAGACAGTGCAGACCGGCCTCCACGTCACACCACTCCCCCAGCAGCGCCCCCGGCCACAGATGTGGCAGGTCACGGTCTCGCCGGACACCGCCGCCGGCGCGGCACGCCGCGGTGCCAACGTCTGTACGTACTGTCAGTACTTCGACGACCTCGCCGAGATGGTCGACCGGTACCACGAGGCGGCTGCCGCGGCCGACTGGCCGGACCGACGCCCGTCGCTCGACGGTGAGCCGTTCGGGCGTGGGTGGGACCCGCAGCGGCGCCGAGGCGTCGTCGCCGAGATACAGTGTTTCGACACGTCCGTGGCGAGCGAGTCGGAAGTCGACGAGTGGCGAACCGGACAGGAGGTGCTGTTGAGCGTTCGACGGTCCAGTGCCTCCGAAGAACAGGCGGCGAGTATTCCCATCGACGCGGACGCGGTAATCGAGTCCGGCGACGCCCCCATCGTGGGTGACACCGACCACCTGGTCGAACGGTTCTCCGAGCTCGCGTCGGTGTGTGACTACGACGACCTGGCGATCATTCCGAGCGTCGTCGTCCCGGGTCTCTCGCGGTCCACCCGGCTGGAGCAGTACGAGTCGTTCGCCGACCGCGTCGCCCCTCGGTTACCGTAGACGGTGATTTGTCGTCAAATACCGAAAAGCTGAATTACTGTTCGAATCTTTTCAGCATACGAAAATACAAATGATCGAATGTAGACGACAGTCGGAGGGTGCATCGTGAGCGTCGTGAGCCGACTCGCGTCGGTCGTCGCCGGCCGGAGCAAGCTGACGGTGGCCGTCACTCTGGTGTTGTTGGCCGGCCTCGCCGTCGGTGCCGCCAGTATTCCGAGCGCCGACGGGGGTTCACTCCAGGTGAACTCGACTGCAGAACAGAAGTTAGACTACATCGTCGACAACTATCCGGTCGGCGGGTCGAACCAGACGGTGTACGCCGTGTACGTCCGCGACGGAGACGGAGACGTCCTCGACCGGGACTCGCTTCGCCGTTCACTCGAGTTCCACAGACGCGTCACCGACAACGAGACTGTCGGGGGGGTGATCCGAGAGGACGGGCAGACTGCGAGCATCGCCGTCGCGGTCACCTCGCAGCTGACCGGCAACCCCGCTGCCAGCTACGAGAAACGGTTCACGGCGTTAGAACGGGCAGACGCCGACCAGATAGACGAGATCGAGCGAGAACTGCTGTCGGCGGAGAGTCGGGCACTGCAGTTGATGCCGAACAGCTACGAGCCCGGCACGGCGACGGCGACCGGGCGACGGATAGTGTTCGTGGTGCCCGACGACTCGCTCGCGTCGGAGGACAGTGGCGGAGCGACCGCAGAACGTCTCGGTGAAGTGTTGTTCGCCGAGCTCCCGGCGACAGCCGAGAGTGACTACTTCATGCTCTCTGGTCCGGCGGGCGACGGGACGTTCTCGCGGGTGAACCAGGACATCCTCGAACTGACCGGACCGATCGCACTGCTGGTGATGATCCTCACCATGATCGTCGCCTACCGTGACCTGGGTGACATCCTCGTGGGGCTGTTCGGCGTCCTCTCGTCGCTGGTGGCGACGGCCGGACTGATGGGGTGGCTGTCGATTCCGTTCGGCACCGCCGGCACCATCGCGGTCATCCTCATCATCGGGCTCTCCATCGACTACAGTTTCCACATCTTCATGCGGTTCCGGGAGAACCACGAGCCGGGTGAGGGACGGCGTGGCCCGATGCGTCGAGCGCTGTCGGCCGTCGGTGTCGCGCTCGCGCTCGTGACCGTGACCACCGCGGTCGGGTTCCTCTCGAACGTGACGAACCCGTTGTCGGACGTGCGGAACCTGACGGCCGCGATGTCTCTCGGAATCGTCGCCACGTTCTTGGTGTTCGTGACGCTCGTTCCGGCGGCGAAGCTGGAGCTGGACGGTCTCAGAACACGGTTCCTCTCGGGGCCGGACAATCAGCCGGTCGGTAACGGGGACCGAGTCGCGGGCGTACTCACCGCCGGTGTCTCCGCCGCTCGGCTGTCCGCGGTGGCGGTCGTCGTCGTCGCGGTCGTCGCCGGCGCCGGTGGAGTGTTCGCGTGGACGCAGCTCGATCAGAGCCTCCAGACGGGGATCAGCGAACCGGACGACTGGTCACAGGAACTACCGGAGCCGTTGGGTGTCGAGCAGTACCCGTTCCTCGAGAACCGTGCGTACGTCGAGGAGACGTACCTCTCGTCCGATCCGGAGTCGCGCCCCACACAGATCCTGATACAAGGGTCGGTGGCCGATCCAGAGGCGCTCGAACGACTCGACGAGAGTCGGGAGGCGGCCGCAGAGAGCCCCGTCGCCTTCCGTCGCCAGGGTGGGCTCGCCGAGACGACCGGACCGTTGACGGAGATGCGGCGGGTCGCAGACGAGAGTGACCGGTTCGGTGACGTGTTCGAACGGGCGGACACGGACGACGACGGCGTCCCAGAACAGAACGTTACCGGCGTCTACGACGCGTTCTACCGTGTCGCACCCGACACCGCGGCGAGTGTCGTCGAACGGGAGGGCGACGAGTACCGGTCCCTCCGGCTGGTGGTGGAGACCGAACAGACGAGCGACGCGGTGGTGGTCGACAACACGATACGAGAGACTGTCCAGCCGGTGGGCGAACTCGACGGCGTGGGCGCGTACGTGACCGGCCGGCAGTCCATCACGGCCGCGCTGTTGCGTGCCGTGATCGGCAGCGTGTTCCAGACCGTCGTGGTCTCGCTCGTAGCGGTGTTGCTCCTGTTGGCGCTCGTGTACAGAGTCGTCGAGGGGAGCGCACTCCTCGGTGTGATCGCGTTCGTCCCCGTCGCGCTCGTGGTCGCGTTGATCTCACTCGGGATGCTGCTGTTGGGCGTCCCGATCACGTTGTTCACCGCGCTGATGATCGGGCTGGTGATCGGCCTCGGGGTGGACTACTCCATCCACGTGACGGACCGGTTCGCGGACGAGGTGACGGGTGACGACGAACCGTTCGACGCGTTGGAACGCTCCCTCAGAGGCACCGGTGGAGCGTTGCTCGGGTCGACGATCACGACCGTCTCCGTGTTCGGAACGCTCGCCATCTCACCGTTCGACCAGACGTCGAACATCGGTTCCGTCGTCGGGCTCGCGCTCGTCGGTGCCTTCCTCGCCAGCGTGTTCGTCCTTCCGTCGCTGCTGGCATTGTGGCATCGCTTGCACGAGTGAGTTTCACTCTTATCCGTCGGTTTTAAGTAGTAGAAATTCCTCTCTCTTTTCGATGCCGGGTGCAACTTTCATCGAGGGGAGACACGTCGAGCTGTGTACCGTCGAAGAAGAGGACATCCCGTTTCTCCGGAAGTACCTGAACCACCCGGAGATACAGCAGTACTACACGGATCTCCCTCACAACGAGGCGCGGGTCAGAGAACGGTACGAGACCATCGACTGTGGCGAGAACGTCGGGCTGCTGATGGTACCGGTCGACGAGTCCGATCCGGTGGGCTACGTGCAGATTGCGCCGATCGACTGGCAACACGGGACCGGCGGGCTCGGGATCTGGGTAGCACCGGAACAGCAGCCGTCGCGGATCAGCGTCGACGCGACGGTCCAGATCGTCGACTACGGGTTCCGACAGCTCGGTCTCCACCGGCTGGAGATCGAGACGATGGAGACCAACGCACCGATTATCGAGGGAGCGAAGGGCGTCGGTTTCACACAGACCGGGCGGAAACGAGAGATGGTGACGTTCGACGGCGAGGAGATCGACGTCGTGTTGCTCGACATGCTGCGTCACGAGTGGGACGGCACTGAAGCGGTCTGGGAGAGTATGTAGTCACTCGACGGCCAACAGCGACGGAACTGTCGAATCGAGTAGTCGGCAGGCGGCGTACCCGACCCCGGGATCACCCAAGAACAGCGTCGGATTGTACCACTGGTCGGTGTCGTACGCGAGCGTAGAGTCGTCGTCGCCGCGTGCGAGGCTGCGTGCGGCCAGCGCCCGCCCGCGACGTGCGAGCAACGGTCGGTTACACAGTTCGTCGACGCGCCGTGTCACGGCTGCGTGACCGAGGTTGCCACAACAGAGGTGGTCACGGTCGTGGAGCTTCCCCGTCTGCATCGACTCCACGGCACGGTCCAAGTCCCGTCGGTACGCCGGTCTGTCGTCGACCGCGATCAGCTCTGCACGGGTGAGCGCGATCCCGGCAGCACCGGCACACCACCCCCGTCGGTACGTCCCGAGTCGGAAGTCCGGCCAGCCTCCTCGTTCGGAGTCGTACAGGTCGCGTTCGAACTGGAGCGCATCTGCGGCCGCCTGCTTGAACCGTGGCGCGTCGACTGTGGCGCCGACTCGCCCCAGCGCGAGTGCGATCCCGGCGATCCCGTGGCCGGCGCCGACGAGTGCACGCTCGGGACCGTCGTGCGTCTCCCAGACGCGAACACCGTCGTGGTCGATCCGTTCCGACAACAGGTGATCACAGAGGTCGACTGCAGTCTGGCGGTGCCGGCTGTCGTCTGTCGCGTCCGCGAGTGTCGACAGCGCCAGCGCGCCGCCGGCAGCCCCCCCGATCAGGTCGTACACGTCGTCGTCGCCGACGAGCTCGGGGACGGTGTCTGCGACCCGCACGGCAGCGTCGAGGAATCGGTCGTCGTCTCGGAGACGCCACAGGTTCACCAGCGCGTACACGAACGAGCCGCGGCCGTGACAGACGCCGAGTTTCTCCGTGGGGAGGTCGTCTGCCCGCACGCTGTCGAGGACCGGCGCGACTGCCTCGTCGGTGATCGTGGCCGCACGCCGTGCCACTGGTCCGGACAGAACCCGTTGTGCGGCTGCCCCGAACGTCGCCAGCCCGAGGCGTCCGCCGTACAAGTCGTCTCGGAGGTCGTGTACGTGGACCCCACCCGGGCGGCCCTCTCGGACGTACCAGCGCGTGGTGCCGTCGTCCGTCTCGACGGCGGCATCGTGGACTCGGTCGACGACACCGGCGACGACACTACGGAGTCGGTCGTCTGTCAATCGCGGGGCTGTCGCCGGCGCCGATGGTGGGTCCGGGAGACGGAGTTCACGAGGCTCGTAGGCCAGTTTGAGGTAGTCCGCCTGTTCTCGGAGTGTCGACTCGCCGAGCTCGGCGACGTGCGCCAGCAGTTGCTCGAACGGCGTCTCTTCGAGGACACCCGGGACGGTTCGACCGCCACAGGAGACCGCCGTGTCGTCCGTCTGGATCGTCAAGCGCGGCACGTCGCCACGGTCGATGGCAGCACGCTCGGCCCGGAACAACGCCGTTCGTCGCTCGTCTGCGGCCGTGAAGTCGACCCGCTTGAGCAACGTCTCGACGCGAACGTCTCGCTTCCCCCCAGAACGGAGGTACTCCGTCGTGACGAGCGGCCGTCGGACACGAGTGTACTCCATCGTGCTGCGGAGGAACGTCCGGATCTCGACGCTCTCGAACCCGGACAACGGGCCGCTCGGGTCGGCGAGCCGGTCGCGTTCCGCGGCGACCACGCTCGCCGCCTGCTCGAACCCCGCGAGTATCTCCGTCCCGTAGTCGTCCGGACCGTGTGGCTGGCCGTCGACCGTCGGTTGGTTCCGGCCGTCGTGTGTCGTCGTGTGATCGAACGTGAGTTCCATCTCGTCGGTGTTGACGGCCTGGAAGTTCCGGGTGGGGATCGACGTCTCGCGTTCCCCCGGGTCGTCGAGCCCACCGACACCCACGATGTCGTCTTCGGCGGTGACGACCGGGAACAACCCCGTCGAGAGAACGGACTCGTCGACGATCTCGGCCAACTCGGGCTGGCCGAACCCACCCTCGTCCGGGTACGCCGGGCGACAGACCGTCTCTAGGTCGATCAACGCGGGTCGTTCGCCGACGGCGACCAGGTTCTGGTAGTTGCCGTCAGTGAACCGGAGCACGTACGACAGGCAGGCGAGCGTTCCGATACGACGGTAGTACCGTTCGACCGCGGCCTCGTCTTCACAGTCGCGTTGTTCGAGCCACTCGACCCAGCCGTAGCCGTCTCGTGTGACGACCGTCGCGCGGTGTGGGAGTGAGAGATCGGTCTCGGTGGCGAGCCACTCACAGAACTCGTCGAACGCTGCGTGCGCGTCGACCGGCCGTGGCTTGTACGCGAGCGTCAGCCCGGAGTCGAACTCGACACGAGAGACACACTCCCCGCCGTCGTGTGGGTCTCCGGTCGCCGAGACATCGACGACTGGTCCCGGCGCCGTGCCCTCGTCGAACCGGTCGGCCAACGTGGCGCGGTCTGCACGGGCGCGTTCCGCCAGCCGTACGACGCGGTCGCGCCACTCGGACACGATCGTCGCCGTAAGCCGTCCGGCGACGGGGTACCGTTCGAAGAACCCGGCGAGCCCGTCTGCGGTGAGTCGGGCCACGAACGCGGAGTAGCGCGGGCGACCCGTCCCCGTCGGAACGTCGGTGACAGAGACGACACCCTCCGCCTCTGGGTCCGCGGCGAGTTTGAACTCGACGAACAACGCCTGTGCGAGCACACGGCGGAGCCGCCCGGCGAGTTCCGCACGGAGATCCGAGACCGCCGACGGAGCGAGCACGGGCCCGAACTCACACGGCTCGGCGGCAAACGACACGATCGGTTCGACGACGTGTGTGAACGGTGCCTCGTCTTCCCGGTCGTCCGACGGGGACAGTTCCTCGTCGAGCAACGAGTCGACGAGCGCGCGGAGAGTGTCGACCCATCCCGCGTCGCTGTCTGGCACTGGGTCGGCGATCGACGCCGTCGGCGACGCGTCGAGGTGTGTCAACCGGGCGGCCCACGCGCCGTCGTCGGCCGGTGCCAGCGACGCTCGCCACTCCTCGCGGAGTGACGCCGAGTCGATGACGGGGGGAACCGAGTCGTCGCTGTCGCCGCCACCGAGCCGGTCGTACAGCGGTGTGGCCCGGGCGGTGAGTGTCGCAGTGTCGAGGGGTATCTCGTCTCGTGACATCGTATCGAAGCTGTTCGTGAAGTGCTCACGAACACGGTAAGTACATTCAGCTACTACGAACGTAAACCTACCGAGTTTTTTGTGCACTAATTCGACACAGACTACAAAAAGGTGTGGGGCGCCCGTCGGAGGCGTCGGCGTCGGGTCGGCCGGTGATCAGATGCCCGTGCAGCCGTCCTTGTCACAGGAGTCGCAGACACAGGAACCGAACAGTTGTCGTTCGTTCGACCCGTCGACTGCTGGGGCGGTCGGTGTGTAGTTCTCCTCGACTCGGGTTGTCGCTTCCGACATACCCCACAGTTACAGTCAGCAATACATAAGTATTTGGTTACAGTAGGTCAGTTTAGGGAGCGTTGGTGGATACCACCGTTCGAAGAACTGAGGTGTCGAACCCGACCGACGCCGGTCGGGAGGGGGCGTTACGCTTGGCAGGTGTCGCTGGTGCAGGAGCCGAACAGCTTCCGCTCGTTCGATTCGTCGACGGTCGGGACGTTCGGCGTGTACTCCTCCTCGACTCGGGTTGTCGTTTCCGACATACCCTACAGTTACAGCTACTAGCGTATAAGTATTTAGCTAGAGTTAATCAGTTTAGGTGGCGCTCAGTGAGCACCGTCGGTAAAAAACTGTAGTGCCGGAGGCCGATCGACGCTGGTCGATCGGAGTTAGTTCTCTTCGCAGGAGTCGCTGACACAGGAACCGGTGAGCTGTCGGTCGTCTGTGTCCTCGACGGTCGGCGTGCTGGGCGTGTACTCCGTCTCGATGTCAGTGTTGATCGACATTGCAACCGTCCATTCCGGAGCGTGTGAGTTAAATCTGGTGGATAAAATCGGAACTTACAGTTCAGTCAGGAAATTGTTCGGGAGGGTGCAATTACTCTCGCTAGTCGTCCACTGTCGTACCGGAGAGAAGTCTGTGAGAGAACCGAGCGCTACGGGTCGCCCTCGGATCAGTCGTTACACGTCCCGCTGATGCAGGAGCCGGTGAGCTGTCGGTCGTCTACGTCCTCGACGGTTGGTGTGCTAGGCGTGTACTCCGTCTCGATGTCGGGGTTGTTCGACATTGCAACCACCAATTTAACTCAGTTGAACTTAACTCTGTCGTCAGCTTCAAAGATTTTGTCGGAAAAAGAGGCAACCGATCAGAGTCACCGGTTCTCGTCGAAGCGGTGACCGGTCGATCGACTGCCCTCTGTGGGAACTGGACCGCCGGTCGGTCGGAGTTAGTTCTCTTCGCAGGAGTCGCTGACACAGGAACCGGTGAGCTGTCGGTCGTCTGCGTCCTCGACAGTCGGCGTGCTGGGCGTGTACTCCGTCTCGATGTCGGTGTTGATCGACATTGCAACCGTCTATTCCGGAGCGTGTGAGTTAAATCTGGCGATTAGAAGTGGTTTTTTGTTATAGGCAATAAAACAGATCTCCCGTCGGAGAGGAGATAGAGTCAACTCGCGACGGAAGAGTCGGCGGCGTTTGGGTGTTCAGTAGTGCCCGACGACACCTCGGGCACGCGCGACGCTCACGAGCCGGAGCATGACGAGGTGGCCGAGTCCGAAGTACCCGACCCCCGTTGCGACGAGAATCGCCAGCTCCGTCGGCGGGAGCTCCCAGATCACGACACCGTCGCGCATCACACGCTGGAGCAGCCAGCTAGACTGAGTCAACGGGAGTAGCTTCAGTGCCGGGATCTGCTGGACCGGCGCCGCCACCAGTCCGATGAAGGCGAACTGGACCGCGTTGAACAGGTTCGAGATTCGCTTGTACAACACTGCTGCGCCACCGAACACGAACCCGACGCCAGAGACCGACGCCACGCCGAACAAGATGATCGGGACGACGCTCGGCAGGTGGACGGACAGCGTCACGCCGGTGGTCAGGACGGCCGCAACCAGGATCACACCGCCGAAGAACGCACCCACGAGCAGTTGTGCGGCGGCGATGAACGTCGCGAGGCGACCGAAGCCGGCGTCACACATCATCAGCTGTTCGAGCGTCCCCCACGAGGCCTCCTTGGAGAAGGCGTTCGCCAGTTCGTTGTAGGCGGTAAACGCCATCGTGACGAGGAAGTACCCGACGACGAGGGAGTCGACGGAGTTGTCGAAGGCCCCACCGGCGACCGTCCGCCCGCCCAGGAACACTAACAGGAAGAATCCGTACAGTGTGAAGAGGTACGCGACGGTGTTGAGTGGGTACCGGTACAGGAGTAAGAGCCGCTTTTTCAGCACTCCGACGAACAGATCGAGTGACTCACGCATTTGCCGTCTTCTCCGAACGGTCGTCCGTTCGTTCCTGTTCCCTGGTCAACTGGAGGTACACTTCCTCGAAGTCGAGCTGTGCGGTCTCTATGTCGGGCGAGGCCGCGTCGTGTTCCGCGATGACTCCGGTGAGGGAGTGCATCGCCGCGGAGTTCTTGATCGAGAGTTCGATCTGGTGTCTGTCACCGATGGCCTCGTGGGTGGACACTCGGAACCGCGACTCGATCGTGTCCAACAGTTCGGCCGGTGGGCTGGTAAGCGTCACCGTCACGGTCTGGGTCTCGAAGAGGTCCATCAGTGAGGCGACCGACTCGTCGGCGACGACCACACCGTCCGAGAGGATCACCGCCCGGTCGCAGATCTCCTCTACGACGGCCATGTCGTGGCTCGACACCAGAACGGTCGTGTCGCGTTCCGCGACGATCTCCTGGAGCTGTCGTCTGAGTTCGAGTGAACTCTCGACATCCAGTCCGAGAGTCGGCTCGTCTAACACCAGCAGGTCCGGCTCCTGTGACAACACCGTGACGATAGACGCCTTCTGTTTCATTCCCCGCGAAAGCTCGTTCACCGTCTTGTCGACGCGGTGGGCGATGTCGAACGCCTCGTACAGCTCCTCGTTTCGCTGTGCGCGAGAGCCCGGAGTGTTTCCCGCCAGTCGGGTGAAGAACTCCACGTTCTCCCTGACGGTGAGTCGCCAGTACATCGTCCGAGCGCCCTCGAGAACGGCCGCAGCCCGGCTCGCCACCGCCTTCGACCGCCCGGTGACGTCTTCGTCCCCCAAGACGACGGAGCCGGCTGTCGGGGTCACCAACCCGAGAATCATCTTGATCAGCGTCGTCTTCCCGGCTCCGTTGTGCCCCAGTAGCCCGGTGATCGAGCCTCGCTCGACGCCGAAACTGACGCCGTCGACCGCCGTAACGGCTTCCTCACCGCTGCCGTACGTCTTCTGTAAGTCACGCACGGTGAGGATATCGGATCTGTCTTGCTTATCGTTCTGACTCACAGAAGGACATTACAATCCTCGAATTTAAAACTACTCACAGAGTACGACTCGGGCGGACGAACCCGCGGTCGGCGGGTGTCTCGGGAGCGCGCGTGAGGGAGTCTGTCGGTCGGCGGCGTGACCACCACACGACGGTCGGTGGGCCCGTGCGTACCCGGATCCGCTCGTAGCCAGTATATTGATCGTTCGATTCACAAGAGCTAAGCGAGCGTAGGTGAGAACAACGACTGTGCGAGCAGTTGTCGCAGACGACCACGGCGGGCCCGAGGTACTGCGGGTGACAGAGCGGGCCGTCTCCGAGCCGGGTCCGACGGAAGTACGAATCGAAGTCGCGTACACGAGTGTCAATTTCGCGGACATCGAGAAACGACGTGGGACGTATCCGAACCGAGAGGCCATTCACTCGCCGGACCCACCGTACGTACCGGGAATGGAGGCTGCCGGGCGCGTCGCCGACGCCGGGAGCGACACGGACTACGACCCCGGTGACCGCGTGTTCGTCGTCGTCGAGCCGGAGTGTTACCGGGAATCGATCACCGTTCCAGCGACGCGCGTCCACAGAGTTCCCGACGGTGTCGGCCTCGAGGTCGCGAGCGGGACAGTTCAGTTCCTGACTGCACACAACGCTCTGTTCGCGTGTGGAGGGCTGACGGCTGGAGAGACGGTGTTGGTCCACGCCGGGGCGGGCGGCGTCGGGACTGCGGCACTCCAGCTGACCGACAGTGTCGACTGTACGGTGTACACTACTGCCAGTACCGAAGAGAAGCGGGAGTTGACGCGAGAGCTGGGTGCCGACCGGGCTGTCGACTACACGACGGAGTCGATTCGACAGGTGGCAGCCGACGAGCTCGACGGCGGGTTCGACCTGGTGCTCGACGGCGTCGGTGGGAAGACGTTCCGACGGAGCGTCCGAACGCTCGCTTCGGGGGGGAGACTCGTGACGTACGGACTGGCGAGCGGTGACGTGCCGAGCGTCGCCGCGCCCCGGCTGTTGTTCGACAACCGTTCGGTCGTCGGCTACCACCTGGAAGACGCCGAGACGAACCTCCCACAGCGAGTGGCGTCGGCACGCGAGGCGGTGCTCGACGGGTTCGCCCGCGACGAGTTGGAACTCGTGACCGACAGGTCGTTCCCACTGCGACGGGCCGACGACGCACACCGACACGTAGAAGACAGGGAGAGCGTCGGGAAGGTGTTGCTCGAAGTGGGCCAGTAGTCGACGAGGACCGACCCGAAGCGTCTGCGCTGTCGTCCCGGAGGGACGGTTTTTGTCGTTCTGTGCCCACAACTGATTGTCGATTTACCGAACTACTTATCAACCGAGAGGATAAATAACTCTCACACACATGCAACTCTCGGACGAGGCGAGCGAAACGGTAGACGAGATCGTCGCAGACGCGTTGTTGGTCGACGAGTCGGAGTTCGACGACGACACGCCCTTCGACGACGACGGGCTAGCTGCGGAGTCGTTGGACATCGTCGAGATGGCGGAGCTCGTCGAGGACGAACTCGGCGTTCACGTTCCAGACGAGGACTTAGAGGAGCTGACGACCGTCGGCGCGGTGAAGTCCTACGTCGCCGAGCGGCGAGACTGACGGATGAACGACGTGGTTGTCACCGGCCTGGGCACGATCACTCCCGTCGGAGGGTCTCTCTCGGAGACGTGGGAGTCGTTGCTCGGTCACGAGAGCGGCGCCGGTCCGATCACGCAGTTCGACCTCGACACCTACGGGTACGACTTCCGAACACGGGTCGGCTGTGAGGTCGCCGCGGACCCGTCGGCGCACCCGTCGGTCGACGAGCGCAGCGCGGGTCGTCACGCACAGTTCGGGGTCGTCGCCGCCAGCGAGGCAGTTGCAGACGCTGGGTTCGACGCCGACGACGGACCGGACTGGGACCCGACCCGTGCCGGGGTCAGCTACGCGAGCTGTCTCGGAGGACAGTTGGAGATCGACGAACACCAGCTCCGTATGCGGGACGGAGGCCGCCCGGACACCCGGTTCTCGATCCAGTCGCTGACCAGCAGTGTCGCCGGTCACGCGAGTGTCGTGTTCGACGCACGTGGACCGAACCGGGCGCCATCGACAGCGTGTGCGGCCGGGACTCACGCGATCGCCGACGCCGTCGACGACGTTCGGCTCGGGCGTGCCGACGTGATGATCGCCGGGGGAGCCGACGCCGGGGTCTGCTCTACCGGGCTCGCGGCGTTCGACTCGCTGCGGGCGATGAGCAGCCGGAACGACGCCCCGACGGCGGCGATCAGGCCGTTCGACGCCGACCGCGACGGATTCCTCCTGGGCGAGGGCGCCGGTGCGCTCGTGTTGGAGTCGGCGAGCCACGCCGCCGAGCGTGGCGCGACGGCGTACGCGGCGGTCACGGGTGTCGGTCGGTCCGCCGACGCAGACCACCTGATCAGGCCGGCCAGCGACGGACGCGGGCTGATCGCGGCGATCGAACGGGCGTTGGCCGACGCCGACCGTTCGCCGGCGGACGTCGATCACGTCAACGCACACGCCACGGCGACTCCTCGTGGTGACGATCACGAGGCGTTGTGTCTCCACGAAGTGTTCGACGATCCGCCGCCGGTGACGGCGAACAAGGGGAACGTCGGGCACACCCTCGGCGCGAGCGGGGCAATCGAGGGGGCGATCTCGGCCGCCTCGATCCACGAGGGGACGATCCCTCCGACGGTGAACCACGAGACACCGGACTGTGGCGTCGACGTGGTCACGGAGCCGCGCGACGCGGATCCGGAGGTCGTGCTCGCGAACTCCGCCGGCTTCGGCGGGACGAACGGCGCAGTGGTGTTCGAGCGTGTCTGAGCCGCCCTCGCCGCCGGTGACCGACCTCCCGAACGTCCGGGTCGAGACGGGCGTCGACACGGTGTCGATCGGACGGATCCGCGGACTCGTCGCCGACGAGGCGACCGGGTTCGTCGACCGCGTGTTCACCACCGAGGAACGGGCCTACTGTGACGGGACCAGACACCCGGCCGAACACTACGCCGCCCGGTGGTGTGTGAAGGAGGCTGCCAGGAAGCTGGTGGACGATCCCGGCCGGGTCGCGTTCCGTGACGTTGCGACCCACCGGACGGAGACGGGCGCCCCACGGCTCGCCGTCGCGGACACGGCGAGGCGAGCACTGACCGAGACGGTGGGTGCACCACCGTCGACGGCTGCCGTCGACACGGCCATCAGCCTGACCCACGACCGCGAGAGCGACACGGCGACGGCGGTCGTCACCGTCGCCGTCGGCGGAGGTGGTCCGTCGTGACCGAGACGGCGCTGCTGTGTCCCGGTCAGGGGAGCCAGACGAGCGGGATGGGAGCGGCCTTCTACGATGCCTGGCCCGAGTTCCGCGAGGCGTTCGCCCGTCTGGACGGGTCACTCGACCTCGACCTGGAGACACTGGTGTTCGAGAGCTCCGACGACAGGCTCCGAGAGACACGCTACACACAGCCGGCGGTGTTCGCGGTCGGCGTCACGGCAGCACGTGCGACCGACCGACGGTTCGACGTCGACCCGACGTTCTTCGCGGGTCACAGTCTCGGTCACTTCACTGCACTCGCCGCCGCGGGGGCGCTCCCCGCGGGTGCCGGTGCCGAACTCGTCGCCGAACGTGGACGGCTCATGCAGCGTGCTGGGGAACGAGACGGCCCGGGGACGATGGTCGCGGTCCTGTTGACCGACCCCGGAGACGTCGCGGAGGTGTGTGCAGACTACTCGGACGTCTCCGTCGCGGTGTACAACGGCCGGCGACAGACGGTCGTCAGCGGCGCGACCGACCAGGTCACGGCCGTTCGGGAGGAGCTGTCGGAGACACACACTGCCAGGTTCGAAGAACTGGACGTCGGCACCGCCTTCCACTCGCCGTTGATGTCCTCGGCGGTCGATCCGTTCGAGGCCGCGCTGGCTGAGACAGCGTTCGAGACTGCGGACGCGCCCGTCGTCTCCGACGTGACCGGCGATCCGTACACGGACGGGAGTCGGGCTCGGTCACAGCTGGCAACCCAACTGACGAACCCCGTCCGGTGGACGGACGTGGTCGCGCACCTCGACGAGGCGGGTGTCGACAGGTACGTCGAACTCCCGCCGGCCGGGACACTCGCGGCGCTCGTCGAGCGCGCCGGTGTCTCCGGAGAGGTAGTGACGCTCGACGAGCCGACGGACGCTCGCGAGGTGTTCGACAGTGTGGCCTGACGGTGACGACACGGTCGCCGTCGTCACGGGTGGAACGCGCGGGATCGGTCGCGCGGTCGTCCACTACCTGGCCGAACGAGGCGTGTCCGTGGTAGCGACGTACTGCGCCGACGAGACGGCAGCCGCACAACTGGAGTCGGAACTGGGGTCGTTCGACACGGAGAGTCGAGTGCACCAGTTCGACGTGGGTGACGCGGACGCGGTCGCGGCGGCGTTCGAGGCGGTCCGCGAGGAGTTCGGACCGGTGGACGTGCTCGTCAACAACGCCGGGACGATGGCGAACGGGCTGTCCGTCCGCCTGTCCGACGACAACTGGGAGCGTGTCGTGCAGACGAACCTCTCGGGGGCGTTCTACTGTTCCCGGGCCGCGCTGGGTCAGATGTTGCGCAGCGACGGCGGGTCGGTGGTGAACGTGAGCAGCGTCGCCGCGCTTCGTGGGTGGTCCGGACAGGCCAACTACGCTGCCAGCAAGGCGGGACTAGTCGGGCTCACTCGGTCACTCGCCCGTGAGTACGGGAGCCGTGACGTACGCGTCAACGCCGTCTGTCCGGGGTACACGGAGACGCAGTTGTTGACGTCCGGTCCGTACGACGACGCCGAGGCGGTGCTCGCCGAGGAACCCATTCCACAGGACCGCCTGGCAGACCCGGAAGAGGTCGCCGAAGTGATCGGGTTCCTCGCCAGTCCCGCCGCCTCGTACGTCTCCGGAGCGGTGCTACGGGTCGACGGCGGGCTGTTGGCGTGACCTCGACGTGCCCGTCCGACTCCCTCCCCGACACCCGGCCGTCGTCGGCGCCGTAGTGCCCGTCCCGGCACCGAACGCAGACGGTCCGCGTCGTCGACACGCCCGCCGACTCGGAGGCGGTGTAGAGAGTCCACCTCCACCGACGTCACCGCGAGCCGGCCACCCCGGCCGGCCCACCCGCCGACCGCGGAACGTCGACGCCGTCACTCGCGTCCGTCTCCGCGGTCGTGAACGTCTCCAGTGACGTCTGGAGCGTGTCGGCCTGCCGAGCGAGTCGTTCGACCTCCGAGACGATGGCCTGCGCCTCCGACGTCTGTCGAGTCGCCGCCTCGGCGATGTCGCTCACGGCCTCGACGGTCTCCTCGCTCCCGGTCTGCACCTGATCGACGACGCTGACGGTCTCCTCGATGCTCGCGGCCTGGTCGTCCGTGGCGCGACTGATCTCCGTCACGCCGTCCGTCGTCGCCGCGGCCTGCTCGGCCAGTGTGTCGAACTGTTCGCCGGCGGCCGTGACGGCCGTCTGTGCGTCGTCCGCGTGGCTCGCCGCCCGAGTGGCCGTCTCCCTCACGGTCTCCGTCTGTTCGCGTGCGCCGGCGATCAACGACTCGATGTCGCCCGCGGCGGCCCGCGTCTCCTCTGCGAGCGACTTCACCTCGTCTGCGACGACGGCGAACCCGTCGCTGCCGTCCGTGTCCGCGCGGGCGGCCTCGATGTTGGCGTTCAGCGCGAGCAGGTTCGTCTGGGCGGCGATGTCGCCGATCAGCGCCGTGATCTCGTCGATTTCGTCCATCCGTTCGTCCAGCGTCTCGACGGTCGCGACGGTGTCGCCGATCGTCTCCCGGACGTCGTCGGCCGCCGCGACGGCGTCTTCGATGGCCGCTCGCCCGTCGTCGGCGGTGCCGGCCATCTGCGTCGCCGTCGTCTCCACCTCCGAGGCCGAGGCGGCGACCTCTTCGACCGTCGCCGACAGCGTGTTCATCTCGTCGGCCGCCTGCGCGAGGTCGTCTCGGTGGGCCGTCACCTGGCGTTCGACCTCGTTGACCGTCCGCCCGACCGTCTCGCTGGTCGTCTCCACCGTCGTCGCGGCGCTCACGGCCGAGTCGGAGCCGTCGGCAACGTCGTCCGCGAACGACTGCGTCTCGACGACCGTCTCGTCGAGCGCCACCAACATCCGGTTGACCGACTCGGCGACGGCCCGCATCGACTCGTCGTCCGCGTCCTCGTCCAACCGGACAGTCAGGTCGCCGTCGGCGGCCCGCGTGATCGTCTCACGGTACGACTCTGCCGTCGACTCCAGACGCTGTTTCAGTGCGGTGATCTCCGCCTCGCGGCGCTCCGCCTCTGCCTGTGCCGTCTCGGCGTCGGCGACGAGTTCGCGTTGCCGTTCTGCCTCCGCCAACTGCTCGCGCGCCTCGCGGCGTGACTGCTCGATCGACTGCCAGTTCGACAGCTCGGAGACGGCCAGCATCGAGACGAACAGACCGTGGATCCCGCCCCAGACCCAGGGGTTCCCGGCACCGGCGGCGTGGTTGTACACCCGACTCGCGTCGAGGACGGTCGCGAACGCCCCGTGACCCAGGACCACGTAGCCGACGCCGGCCGCGAACGGCAGCCAGTCCTCGTAGCTCGCCAACACCCCGACGGCGACGAAGAAGTGGAAGTGGGCCTCGATGTACCCTCCGGAGAACTGGACGAGCGCCATCGACGCCAGCATCCAACCGAACGCCGACAGGAGCGTGCGGATACGCCGCCGCGGTCGGCTACTCCAGGCTGCGGCGACGACGACGGCGAGCAGCCCCAACTCCCCGGCGACCAACCACGTCGGCGTCGCCGGGATCGTCGCCTCCGCGACCGGGAGCGTCCCCGTGAACAACCCCAGCGCCGCCAGGAAGGGGACGTGTGCCGCCAGCGCGAGCAGGATCTTTCGGTGGCGACCACGCCACATCTCGTCGCTCATCGACCGACCGTCCGGCACGTTTCGGAGGAACGCCTCCACGCGCCCCAGGCTCGTTCCTCGACTCACCCCTGTGTCACTCATTTCTACGGGCACCTCGAACCCCTGGTGTTAACCACTATCGGTTCTGAACCCACGCAAAGACAAAACGGTACGAACAGAGGTTTAAAATTCGGAGCCAGACAGATCATGCTGTTCGGTAGTCGACGGAGAGACGTCCCTCGGGGAACTGCGCGAGGCGTTCGAGTGTACAGAGTCGTCGTTCGCGGTCGAGGGAGCCGTCACTCCTCACCGACCCCGTAATCGGCGAACTCTCGCTCCGCCCCGGTCGCCGTCGTGTCCGGGATTAATCGGGGCGTAACGGCCGACAACCGGCTCGATACGCCTCGCAACCGAGTCAATACTAATCGACCCACCGTCTTGGGGACCGTTGTCGATGGACGTCAGCGAGGCGACTTCGTACTGTAGACGTGCGGACAGCAGAGTATCGACGGACCGAGGGTGTTCACGACGGCGTGGCGACGGGCGACGCTACGACGCCGTCGGAGACGACTGTGACAGCTACACGGGTGAGCGATGAAGCGACGCAAGCTCCTGTTGGGGGTCGGCGGCCTGGCCGGGGGTGCCGGTGCGGTCGGCTCCGGGGCGTTCTCGAGTGTTCGCGCACGACGCGACGTGTCCGTGTCGGTCGCTCCCGACGCGAGCGCGTTCCTCACGCTCCGGCCGTCGACGGGGCCGAACGGGGAGTTCGCCGCCGCCGACGGGAACGAGCTCGGGCTGTCGTTCACGGACACGGAGACGGGTGGCGAGGGGCTGGGGACGGACTCGACGTACGAGTTCGACGACGTGTTCGAGATCCAGAACCGGGGGACACAGTCGGTGTACGTCTGGGCGACACCACAGTTCGACGGGTCGGCCTTCGACCCCGGTGATCTGTCGTTCTACGCCAGCGGCACGGGTGACACCCCGCTCCGGGCGACGGCGGCCGCTCCGTCGGTTGCGACCGGCGACACGCTCGCGGTCGGTGTCGCCGTCGACACGGACGGGGTCGACACGGACCAGACGCTGCCCGTCGTCATTCGGGCGAGTGCCGACCCGCCGGGCGGCGGAGGTGGGGCAGACGACGCGGCGAGTGATTCGACACTCCAACGGCGGGTGGACGCGGAGTTTCGGACGCGGGAGGCGTACTCGCGCGAACACCTCCTCGTCACCGCCGACACCAGCCCGCACGCGTCGAACGAGCGGGTCGCCGAGGAGTCGGTCGTCGGGAAGTTCGGGAAGTCACTCCCGCACGACTCGACGACCGGGCTCCCGGCGAGCGCCGCCTACGACAGTCTGGTCGCCGCCGCGGAGTCCGGCGGCGAGACGGTCGGGTACGACGAGATCCCGCAGGCGTTCGAGAACGCGACCGGCGGCGACGTCCCCGAGACGGTCGACCTCGTCGAGGCGGTGGACGCACTCGACTCCAGGCCGCTGGCGCAGCCGGAGACGGCGTGGACGTACCTCGCCGCCGGGAAGTCGACCGGGACCCTCCGGATCGCGACCCCGCCGAGGATCGACGACCCGGAGGCCGGCGCGGAGATGGTCGAGCTCTACTGGCGCGCCCTCACCCGTGACGTGAAGTTCCGCAACTACGACAGCCACGAGGACGTCCAGGCAGCGGCCGACGAGCTCGACGGGCTCGACGCCTACGCCGGTCCGGGTGCCGACGGGACGGTCGACGCCGACAACGTGTTCCGTGGGGTCACGCCGGGCGCGACGACGGGGCCGTACATCTCTCAGCTCCTGTGGAAGGATCGGCCGCTGGGCAGCGGTATCGAGACGCAGCGGATCGAGGTACCGCCACCGGGACGAGAGTACGCGACGTCCGTCGAGGACTGGCTGAAGCTCCAACGCGGGGTCGCTCCCTCGCTCGACGACGATCTCGACGGGATCCGACTCCAGTCGGAGCGTCGGTACGTGATCACCGGGCGAGACATGGCAGAGCGCGTCCACGGCGACCCGCCGTTCAGGCAGCTCCAGAAGGCCGCACAGGTGTTGGTGTTCGGGACGAGCACGCCGTTGGACGCGGGGATACCGTACAGCCTGCAGCCGCTCGACGGGGCCGCCCCGGACGGGAGCCCGCGGACCGCCTCGGCGTTCACCGCACAGACCACGCTCCCGTTCAACGACTTCGGGCCGTTGTACGTGGAGAAGCGAGTCCTGGAGGCGAGCGAGGTGGGACAGAAGGCCGCCTGGCACAAGAAGTGGAACGTCCACCGTCGACTCCGTCCCGAGGAGTACGGCGGGCGGGTCGAGGCGACACGCGACGGGAGCCCCCTCGAGAGTCCCGCAGGTGTCGACCTGTCGTCGTCGCTCCCGGACAACCTGCTCGACTCCGACGCGGTCGCGGAGACGGGCAAACGCTTCGACACCGACACGCTCCTGCTCCCACAGGCGTACGCCGAGGGGTCGCCGGTCCACCCCTCGTACCCGGCGGGCCACTCCGTCGTCGCCGGTGCGGGCGTCACCGTCATGAAGGCGTTGTTCGACGGCGACCACACCTTCCCCGCCGACGAGAAGGTCGTCCCGACGAGAGACGGGCGAGAGCTCGTAACTGCCGCAGAGCTCCCGGAGTCGGGGCTCCGGGCGGACGAGCAGGACATCGACGACGAGCTCACCGTCCGAGGGGAGTTGAACAAACTCGCCTCCAACATGGCACTCGGACGGAACAGGGCGGGAATCCACTACCGGACGGACGGCATCGAGGGACTCCGTCTGGGGGAGGCTGCGGCGATCAGCTACCTGGAGGATCAGCTGAGTCTCCCCCGACGACTCCCGGGCGACGACGTCGAACTGTCGCTGGAGACGTTCGACGGCGAGACGAGGACGATCACTCCGACGGTGGAGTGACGACCGGCGGCGCTGCCGTCTGGGTAGGGGAGAGTCAGACGGTCGTCGTCGAACCCGTCCCGACCGTGCCTCGCCCCAGTGGTAGAGTGACCGGAGACGATAGGAGACGACACGTCTGCCGCTGGCGCCCCGCACGTCCGCGCGTGTGCGCGGTCGCGCACGCGTGCCGCTGGTATATCCCTATCGTGTTCTAAAGGTACATGTGAGTACACCGGAGGACACGGCGAGTGCAGTCGACTACGAGACGGAGTCGGTCGGCGTACTCGTGATCGGAGCGGGCGCGGCGGGCGCCAGAGCCGCTATCGAGCTCGCGGAGCGTGGCGTCGACGACCTGCTCGTCGTCGGGAAGCGCGGGCACGGCGACGCACACACGACGTGGGCGCGCGGCGGTATCAACGGCGCACTCGGCACCCACGACCCGGAAGACGACTGGGCGATCCACGCCGCGGACACGCTGAACGAGGGGCACTTCGTCAACGACCCCGCGAAGGTGGAGACGGTGACGCGAGCGATGCCGGACCACCTCCGCGAACTTGACGACTGGGGGATGTCGTTCTCCCGGACGGACGACGGCGAGATCGACCAACGCTACTTCGGCGCACAGTCGTTCCGCCGGACCGCCTTCGCCGGCGACCACACCGGCGAGTCGTTGCTCGACACGCTCGTCGGCCGGGCACAGGAGCTGGAGGTTCCCTACCGCGAGAACCTCCTAGTGACGAAGCTCGCCGCCGACGGCGACAGAGTCTACGGTGCCGTCGGTGTCGACCTCGACACCGAGGAGCCGACGCTGATCGAAGCCTCGGAGGTCGTGCTCGCGGCGGGTGGCTACGCGGCGATCTACGACCGTCACACCTCCCGCGACGACGAGAACAACGGTGACGGGCCAGCGCTGGCGTTGGACGCCGGCGCGTCGCTGATGGACACGGAGTTCGTCCAGTTCCACCCGACCGGGATGGCCGTCGACGAGTCCGACCCGGAGTGGGCGCCCTGGCGCGGCCGGCTCGTCACGGAGGCTGTCCGCGGCGAGGGTGGTCGACTGTACAACGCCGAGGGCGAGCGGTTCATGGAGCGGTACTCTCCCGACCAGATGGAGTTGGACGCCCGCGACGTGGTCGCTCGCGCCATCGCACAGGAGGTGCGCGAGGGCCGCGGCACGGAGAACGACGGTGTCTACCTCGACATCTCTCACCGAGAGGCGGACTTCGTCCAGGAACGGCTCCCTCGGATGTACGAACGCTTCCAAGACTTGGGCGTCGACCTCTCCGAAGAGCCAGTAGAGGTGGCGCCGACGGCCCACTACGGGATGGGTGGCGTCGCCGTCGACGACTACGGGGAGACGGACGTGTCGGGACTGTTCGCCGTCGGCGAGACGATGGCGGGCGTCCACGGCGCCAACCGACTCGGCGGCAACAGTCTCGCCGAGACGGTCGTGTACGGTGCCGTCGCCGGCGAGCGAATCGCCGCCCGCGACCCGGAGCCGGGGACGGTTCCGGCGGCGGTGCGTGAGTCACTCGTCGAGCCACACGTCGCCGGGCTCACCACGCTGGCCGACAGCGACGGCGAGCACGAGCCGCGCGCGGTGCTCGACGACCTCCAGAACCTCCTGTGGGACCACGCGGGGCTGCTCCGAGACGGCGACCAGCTCCGGGAGGGGTTGGACCAGCTCGCGGAGGTCAGAGATGCCGCCGAAGAGATGGCTGTCGGTCCGCTGGGGAGCCGGTCGTTCGAGTTCGCCGTGGACGTGGGATTCTCGCTGACGGTCGCGGAGACAGTCATGCGGGGGGCGCTCGAACGCGACGAGTCCCGCGGCGCCCACTACCGCACGGACGCCACCGATCCCGATCCGGAGTGGCGCCGGAACATCCACTACCACGCCGCGGACGTCGGCGTCACGACGACCACCGAGCCCGTCGGCGAGCCGAGTGAGACGGTCCAGACGGCACTCGACGAGGGGCACGAGCTCGACTACCACCAGCTGGAGTAGTCGGACGCCCCCTCGCAGCCACCTGCCGACGGGTCGCTCGCAGAAGCCACCGCCGAACGTGCGGGTCCGACCACGTCGGCGGACGGTGGCGACAGGTGGTGGTCGGTGTTCCGGTAGTCCGAGCGGACCGTCTGTCTCCTCTGGGCTCCACACGTACTTCCGGCTGGCGAGCGACAGTCGGGGTGTGTCACAGCCGCCGCGTGCCCCCGGCCACTGGCCGCTCGTCGGACACACAGTCTCGTTTCTCCGGTCGCCGTTGTCGACGCTGGACCGGTGGGGCCAGACGGACGCGCCGGTGGTCTCGGCGTCCGTCGCCGGGCGGCAGGTGGTGGTCGTCACCGATCCACGAGTCGCTCGGCAGGTTCTCGTCGACGCCTCCGAGGAGTACCAGAAGGCGGAGATTCTCCGAGAACGTCTCGGAACGCTCCAGGGCGGGAGTCTCGTCCTGTTGGAGGGAGACGCCTGGCGAGACCGGCGTTCGGTGGTCGGGTCGGCGTTCACCGCCGACCGAGTGTCGACCGTCGACAGCGTCACCGCGGCGTACGCGGACGGGGAGCTGGCCGACTGGCCGACCGACGCGACGGTCGACCTCCAGGCGACGGCTCGTGACCTCACGCTCGCCGTGCTCGCGCGGGCGTTGTTCGGGTTGGACCTCCGGGGCGGCGACACCCCGATCCACGCGGCTGCCGACGACGTGCTCGCCCGGCTCCGGCTGGACTCGCCGTCGACGTACCTCCCGGAGTGGGTGCCGACACCGACCAACCGCCGGTTCCGACGCGCCGTGGCGACGCTGCACGCGCGTCTCGACGAGACTGTCGAGCGGCAGCGTCGCTCCGACGGGAGCCACGACGGTCACCGCGCCCGCGACGACCACGACGACCACAGTGACCGCGGACTCCTCGGGACACTCGTGGCTGCCGGACTGCCGACGGAGACGATCCGGGACGAACTGATCGCGTTCCTGTTCGCCGGGTTCGACTCGACCGCGACCGCGCTGTCCTGTACGCTCGGGCTGCTCGCGGCCCACCCGCGACGACAGTCGTCACTGGCGGCGGCGGTCGACCGGAGCGTCGGCGACAGGTCGCTGGCGGACGCCTCGCCGATCGACTGTGAGCCACTCGACGCGGTCGTCCGAGAGAGTCTCCGGCTGTACCCGCCGCAGTATCTCCTGTTCAGGGAGCCACTCTCCGACGTGTCGCTCGGTGGAGCACAGGTGACCGCCGGGACACCGGTCGTGCTGGCCCCGTGGCTGTACCACCGCGACAGTCGGTTCTGGGACGACCCGGAGACGTTCCGCCCGCAGCGGTGGCTCGACGGCCGAGACGGGCGAGGGAGCGCTGCAGACGACGAGGACGGAGACGGGACCGCCGAGGGCAGGGGTGTCGACGGCGGCGGGCCGGGGCTCGCCGGCGACGACCGCCCGACTGCCGCGTACGTCCCGTACGGCGTCGGCCCGCGCAGTTGTATCGGCCGTCGGATGGCCGACCGGATGCTGCGGACCGCCGTCGCCGCGGTCTGTCGGCGCTACCGGCTCACGCCGGTCGACGAGCTCACCGTCGCCGGCGGCCCGACGCTCGCGCTCGACGGGGGCGTGTCCGTCCGTGTCCAGCCACGCGAGTGACCGGCTCGTCGCGCTGGGAACGGCAGGCAGGACGGACACCACCGAGACGCTCGGGATTCCACAGAAGGGCCCGTACCCGAACGTGGACGAAGGTCACACGAGGCGGTTCGTGTTCGAACGCGTGTCACAGTGCGACGGGAGAGACTCCCGGCGTGTCTCAGCCGGAGGAGCCAGGCACGGCGAGAGTTCCTCGGAAGTCCGTCGGCAGACGGAGACACACGCGTCCCGTCGTCACCCGGGTCGACCGAGATGTCGCCGCCGGCTTGTGTGACGATCATCCGAACCATCCACAGGCCGAGACCCTGTCCGTGTATCAGAGACGTCTCCTCTCCGGTCTCGAGCACCTCTGCCTCGCTGTCCGGCATCCCGGGACCGTCGTCGTACACGTCGATCTCGACCCACCCCTCCTCGGGACGTGTGGCTGTCACTTCCAGTGTGGCGTCGTCAGTCACACTGGCCGCGTTCTGGAGCAGTTCACCGACGGCCTTCTCGACGCTCGTCGGAACCTCGAGTTGCTCGCTGTGTAGATCTGTGTCGACCGTGACCGACGAGTGCCGCTCGCGGACAGTTCCCACGGCCCTGGCGACCAACTTCTCGAGTCGTGCCGTCCGTTGATCCTCGGGCTCCGTCTGGAGCATCTGTCGGATCTCTTTCACTCGTTCGGTCATCGACCGCCACCGGTCGATGATACCGTCGATCCGCTCGAACTGTTCGGATCGCGTCTCCGGGTCGGGCTCTTCGGCCATCAACTCCGACCAGCCACGGACCTTACTCAGATCGTTCCGCATGTTGTGACGCAACACTCGTTGGACGACCTCGAGGTGTTGCCGGCGCTGACGTTGGAGCGTCACGTCACGCCCCTCCGCAACCAGCAACACCACTTCACCACTGTCGTTACGGACGGGCTTCAGCGAGAAGTCGATTGTCGCCAGCCCGTCTGCACCCCGTACCTCGGTCTCGTAGCGGACGAACTCTCCGTTTCTCGCCTGAACGATGGCGGCCTGGATACGATCGTACACCGTCTCGGAGTGGTTCCACCACAGCACGTCCGGGAACTCCCTGCCGACGATCTCCTCGCGTTCGATCCCACCGAACTTCAGTGCCGACTCGTTGGCCTCGATGACCGTCCCGTCGGGCTGGAGTAGTCCCGTGAACTGGAACGTCTGGTTGAATATGCTCTCGAACCGGCGCATCTGTTCTCTCATCTCCGTCACGTCACGCAAGTACAACAGCATCCCGTCGATCGCGTCGCTGTCGAGCATGTTCCGGCAGTGAATCTGGAGATTACGCCACTCGCCGTCGGGCGTTCGGAACCGGCACTCGACTTCTACCTCCGACTCTGCTCCGTCGACGGCGGTGTAGAACGACTCGATGGCCGTCTCACGCTCGTCCTCGTGGACGTAGTCGAAGAGGTTCTGATCGACCAGCCGCTCCGGGTCGCACCCGAGGACCCGCTCGGCCGAGCCGCTGGCGTACGTGATCCGTCCCTCCGTGTCGGCGATCGTCACCACGTCTTCGGACTTCTCGACGAACTGCTCCGTGCGTCGGCGTTGTCGTCGCCGGTCGGTCAGGTCGCGGACGACGACAGCGTACCCCCGGAACTCCCCGTCGTCCTCCAGTGTCGCGTACCGCACGTCCCCGTAGAACTGTGACCCCCCGCGTCGGGTGTACCACCCTTCGTCGGAGTTCTCGCCCGCGACTCGTGCCTGTTGT
Organism: Halobaculum sp. MBLA0143; assembly: GCF_041361465.1. Taxonomy (NCBI): domain Archaea; kingdom Methanobacteriati; phylum Methanobacteriota; class Halobacteria; order Halobacteriales; family Haloferacaceae; genus Halonovum; species Halonovum salinarum. The sequence goes on along the minus strand of NZ_JBGKAC010000002.1, from coordinate 253,147 downwards.
AACAGCCGCTCCGCGACACTCTGCCGATCCTCGGGGAGTAGTTCCTCGACAGCCATGCCCGTCGCGTCCGTCGACTCGTAGCCGAACAACGACTCGGCACCGGTGTTCCACCGCTGAACCCGACCGTCCCCGTCGAGAACGACGAAGGCGTACTCGTCGAGACTGTCGATCAGCAGCCGGAGCTGCTCCCGTTCTTCGGACAGTTCGGCGCGGGCGGCCTCGCGGCTGATCTCGTAGCTGATCCACCGGCGTAACAGCCCGACGAACGATCTCTCCGTCGGGGAGAACGGTCGGTCACGCGCCGACGGTCCGGCAAAACAGACCGTTCCGTGGGTGTCGTCGTCGACGTGGATCGGTCCGCCGACGTACGACCCCAACGCGAACCGTTCGTAGGCGGGGTCGTCTCCCCACCCCTCCGCCGTGGCGTCGAGGACCGTCATCAGCTCGTCTCGTTCCACCGTCCGCCGGCAGTACGACTCCGGGAGCGGACACGACGCGCCAGGTTGGAGTCCTCCGTGGTCGCCGTGTGCGTGGGTGATCGTCTGCGTGCCACCGTTGGTGACGTCGGTCTCGATCTCGGTGAGGAACCCGTACGGGAGTTCGAGATAGTCGGTGCCGGCCTCCAGCAGGGCGTCGATCTTCTCCGAGCGCGACAGTGACTGGTCCGTCGTCACCTCGTACATTCGTTCGAGCACGTCGACAGTCGCCCGTCGTCGCTGTTCTCGCTCCAGCCGGTCCGTCTCGTCGCGGACCGTACACACCAGTCGGTCGTCGTCGAGCCGCGTCAGCGACAGTTCCGCCGGGAACGTCGACCCGTCCGGTCGAGAGCCGGTGACCATCCCCTGCCACTCCCCGTCCGTGTCCAGCGTGGAGAACGCCTCGGTATCGATCCGTCGAGCCTCCTCGTCGTCGTACAACTGCCGCCAGGTCTCGCCGAGCAGTTCGCTCCGGTCGTCGAGACCGTACATCTCGGCGTGTGTCTCGTCGGCGTACGTGTACTCGTCGCCGTCGAGAATCGCGACGCCGTCGCTGGCCTCCTCGACTGCCCGTTGGAACGACTCCAGCTGCTGACGGCGCTCCGTTCGCTCGGTCACGTCGCGGATCACACCCGCCGTTCCGCGGAACTCGTCGTCCCCGATCACTGCGATCCGGTTCTCGACGACCTTCGGGTCGCCGTCCGCGGTCCGGAGCTCGAACTCGGCGGTGGTCGACCGGTCGTCGCTCGCGAGGAGGCGCTCGATCTGCTCGCGGATCCGAGCGACGTCCGCCTCGTCCATCCCGATCGACGGGGAGTCTCCGACGACCTCTGGACCGTAGCCGAACTCCCGGAGTGCAGCCTCGTTGACGAAGCTGAACCGACCGTCGCGGTCGAGCGCGTACACCGGGTCGTCGACCGCCTCGATGATCGTCTCGTAGCGTTCCAGCTCCTCGATCCGTCGGTGCCGTTCGATCTCTCGGCCGACCCACTCGGCGATCAGCTCGACGTACTCTCGTTCGTCCGGCTCGAACGCCCGGTGTGGTGTCGGTGCCGAGAAGTTCACCGTCCCGTACGTCTCGCCGTCGACTGTCACCGGAACACCGAGGTACGATCGGACGGTGTCCGACGCGAGGTGTGACCGGTGGTCGGAGTTCGCCAGGCCCGGGAACGCGGTCACCGTCGAGTGGTTCTCGACTGTCGTCGCACACACCGTCCGATCCAGCTCGTAGACGGTCCCGACCCCGTGGGAGTCGGTCGGGTCGACGGCCGCCGCCACCTCGTAGTCCGTCCCGTCGACGTGGGCGAGGAGCCCGGTTTCGAGGCCGACGTACTCACACCCGAGCGAGAGGAGCCGGTCGACCGTCTCCGCGAACGACGCGTCGTCGACCGTCGCCTCGTGGAGTCGGCGGAGCGCACCCGTGTCGACATCTCTCCGAGCGTCGGGCGTCCGGCCGTCGTCCGCTTCGGTCTCGCCCGTGTCGTCTCCCGCGGCGGTCTCGTCTGTGTCGTCTCCCGCGGCGGTCTCGTCTGTGTCGTCTCCCGCGGCGGTCTCGTCCGTCTCTCGGGGGTTGTCGGCAGCCGAACGGTCGGTGAGAACGCGTTCGAGGTGTGGGCCAACGGCCTCGACGAGTGCGACGGCCCGGTCGGCGAACCCGTCGGGCACACGAGTGACGACTTCGACAGCGGTCTGGTCGCCGACGGGAACGAGCAGTTCGGTCGTCGACTGCTCGTCCGACCGGGTGTCGAGTGTCGACTCCGTCAGCGGCCCCGTCGGGGGGAGTCGTCGAGACGCGACCGTCGAGCGGTCGGAGTGTTGTGCGTTCCCCACGATTGCCCAGTCGTCGTCGTCCCTCACCCAGACCCGCACCGTCGGGTCGTCGAACGGAATCTGGAGCAGCTCTGTCGTCCGTCGTACTGCTTCCTCCTCCGTCTCCGAGAGGAGGAGTTCGTCCACCCGGGACAGACACTCTCCGAAGTCGGATGAACTGACGTGCACGTTTGCCACGGAACGTGACGACGCGTCCTACCAGTATAAGTGCGACGGCGACACAATACAATCTGACCTCGTATTAAGTCGTACAAGAACGCACGTCTATTTCTACGCTCGGAGGACCCTACGTAGTGGAACTCGCGAGAGCACCGGTCGTCGTCCGCCGTGGCAGGAACGAGTCTCTACGTCGGAACTCGACGATGGAGTACGAGACGGGTGTGTACGGAGAGACGGGTGCCGAGCGTGGGTCGTCGGCAGGTCGGCGGGATGACGGCGATACGGGCGAAGAGACGAGAACGACGACGGTCGTCGTGACGGTCGGTGCGTTGCCGGACGGGTTCGAGAAGGCGAGCGTCGTGGTCGAGACGGAGACGGCCGCGACCGTCCGAGAGATCCAGCCGGCGCTCGTCTCCGACGATCGGACCCGAGTCGTCCGTCGGGCCGACCGCGGCCGAACGACTCGCGTCCAGTTCGTCGACCTCGCCGACGCCGTCGGTGCGACGGCGGAGGCGACGACACGAGCGGTCACGGTCCGCCTCCCGCGTGCACCGGCCGGGGTACAGGAGTTCGCGTTCACCGTCAGCCACGACAGCGTGTCGCTGTCGGAGGTGTCCCCGGGTGCCATCGACGGCGAGGAGTTCTAGGTCGTCGAAGGCGACAGTGGCTCTCGGCGGGTCCGTGTAGGGGAGCCGACCGCTCGCAGTCCGTCCGGGAGCGGTCCGACCCGGTGACCCTGTTCACGCCGACGTTCGCGGCGGCGGTCGACCCCGAGCGTCTCTCCGTCGCGGCCGAGACGCTCGTCGCCGACGACGGGAGCTCCCCGACGGAGCAGTGGAGGGTCCAGGCGACGACGCCGTCGGAGTAGCGCGACGCGAGGACTCTCCGGCGGCGTAGATACGCCCACACGCCCGGTGGAGTCACGCGAACGGAGACACTCCGTGTGGCTACATCCCCCGCCGAGATCCGAGTAGCCGCCCCCTCGCTCGTGAAGGCTTATCGTCGCCGCTCCCGTCCACCCGGGCGTGACCAGGGTGAACGAGGCGACACTGGACTGGGAACGGGTCGACGAGGAACGGACCGGGCTGCGGCGCAAACGGCTGGGACGTGCCGCCGGCGGCGACGAACTGGGGTGTAGTCTGTACGAACTCCCGGCCGGCGAGCAGTCGTGGCCGTACCACTACCACACGGGCAACGAGGAGTCGGTGTACGTCCTCGCGGGTCACGGCGGCGTTCGACTCCCCGACGAGACACTGTCCGTCTCGCCGGGCGACTACGTGGCGCTCCCGGCCGGTCCCGACCACGCCCACAGCGTGTTCAACGACGGCGACGAACCGCTACGGTACCTCGTCGTCTCCACGATGCGGGACCCCGACGTGACCGTCTACCCGGACTCGGAGAAGGTCGGCGTGTTCGCCGGCGCACCACCCGGCGGCGAGGGAGAACGAACCGTCCACGGCTACTACCGACGCGACGACGAAGTGGACTACTGGCTCGACGAAGAGGACTGATCGCCCTCGGAGCGATCCCCCCTAGCGGTAGTTCGCAGGTCGGCCGCCGGGCCACGCCGCTCTGCTGGCGCACTCGAGAGGGGATCCGACCGACGGTCAATATCGTGACGGCGACACCGACCGACAGAGAGTACTGTCGGCAGTCGACCCCTCTGCGGTCGGTCTCACGGACGCGGTCCGCGCGGTCTACGGCCACCTCGCCGGCGAGAACCCCGCCCACACGGTCGACGAGTCCCGCGACCACGTCGACACGCCGGCCACCGACGACGATCCGGGGGGGGTTGTGGCCCCCGTCTTCACCCGTCTACTCGGTGCGCTTGATGACTGACATCGGTAGCCGGTGAGTCGTCCTCAGTCGTCGAGGAGCCGAAGAGAGCTTTGCTCCCGTCGGCCACGCCCCGCCGATGGACGACTCTCGCCCTCCAGAGCCGTTCGGCGGTACCGGCGCGGACGGTGCGGACACGACTGCCGAGATGGAGACACAGAGTCGTCGGCGGTCGTGACAGCGACGCTACGGGCTCGACGTGGCTGGCAGCTGTGCGACTCTTCTACCACCTCGTCGTCGCTGGGGTGTTGCTCGTGGGCTGCTTCCGCGTCGGTGACGAACTCGGGGCGCTCGGGCTCCGGGTGTTCCTGTTGCTGCTGTACGTCGCCGTACGGGTGTCCCTCGTGCCGGCGCGGGTGGTCGCCGGTGACGGTGTCCTCGCTGTCTCCCTCGTGGGGTCCTTCTGGAATCAAGAATGGAATAGATCTGTTCACGCTTCCCGACCGCGCTTCAACCCCTCGTGGGGTCCTTCTGGAACCGGGCACCGCTGTCGCGTGTTCTTCGACTCGTGGGTGCTTCAACCCCTCGTGGGGTCCTTCTGGAACATGAAGAACGAAATCTTCTCTGGGGCCCCCAGCGTGTCGCTTCAACCCCTCGTGGGGTCCTTCTGGAACTTGCACGTCCGTTATGTCATGTTACTGATACGGTTCGCTTCAACCCCTCGTGGGGTCCTTCTGGAACAATAAGGTGTCTACCTCCTCGAACGTACTGGAGGCGCTTCAACCCCTCGTGGGGTCCTTCTGGAACCGTCCAGATCATGGCGAGTGTTCACTGGCGGGCCGTCGCTTCAACCCCTCGTGGGGTCCTTCTGGAACGCTTCGGGGTCGGAGCCTGGACCGGTCGGACCCGCGTGCTTCAACCCCTCGTGGGGTCCTTCTGGAACACTCACGTCTCTCACTCATGGGGAGAGACTCCCCGAGCTTCAACCCCTCGTGGGGTCCTTCTGGAACACAGAGACGACTCCCGCCACTCGCGTCCCCGTCTCTGGCTTCAACCCCTCGTGGGGTCCTTCTGGAACACCTCGCAGATCCGTGCAGGGTGGATGTCAGTGCGGAGCTTCAACCCCTCGTGGGGTCCTTCTGGAACCTGGTTCGTCGTCGTCCTGGCCGTCGTCGATGCGCTCGCTTCAACCCCTCGTGGGGTCCTTCTGGAACCGGTGGGTACGGCTGTGTGACCAGGCCGGCATCCCGGCTTCAACCCCTCGTGGGGTCCTTCTGGAACCGCCCCCCGAACCTCCTGGGGCGTCCGACCACACCAGCTTCAACCCCTCGTGGGGTCCTTCTGGAACGGGTCGACTCCGATCTAGAGCGGGTCGACTCCGATGCTTCAACCCCTCGTGGGGTCCTTCTGGAACAAGACCGTGGTGTGCAAGGACTACTCTAAAGCAAGGCTTCAACCCCTCGTGGGGTCCTTCTGGAACAACACGGTCGTCCCGACGGACGGAACTACCACTACCGCTTCAACCCCTCGTGGGGTCCTTCTGGAACTCGGTGTCAGTCGCCATTGCAACCTAACCAATGGCCTGCTTCAACCCCTCGTGGGGTCCTTCTGGAACACGACGACACCGAGGATACTGACGCGTCGGCGGAGCTTCAACCCCTCGTGGGGTCCTTCTGGAACACGTTCGTGACCTATGATGAGTCGGTTCAAAAGTGGGGCTTCAACCCCTCGTGGGGTCCTTCTGGAACGCGGGCGGCGCGCGAGCCGGCGACGGGCGTGCGCTCGCTTCAACCCCTCGTGGGGTCCTTCTGGAACCATATCGATATACACGGCTACAGCGTCTAATAACCCCGGTTCTCACGCCAGAATTTCATGACCCCTCGATTCCCCCTCAGCCCCCGGGGGGTCGATGACGGAGACCCCCTGCTCCCGGCTACGTGAACCGACTCCCCGGTTCCTCGGCGTCGCCGAGAACAGTGCAGTCGACACTGGCAGCAATCTCGGCGGTGAACACGTACAGAGAGTCGTCGGGCTCCAGTTCGTCGCGTATCTCGCCTTTCACCGTCGCAAGCTGCCCCTCGGTCAACTCACCGTGGAACACCGAGTTCTGGATGTGTTCGAGGTACCGACGGAGTAGCTTTCGGTAGATCCGTGTCCGTTCGGCAGACACGTCGTACGTCACTAGAACGAACATTACCACCACCGCCTCGTCGGGTGGTACGTCTCACCCGTGAGTAGGTGCTTCTTCAATGAGCTTCAATCCCTCGTGGATCCCATCTGGAACCCCCCCGTACCTGATACCCGTCCAGCGACTCGCTGCCTCAACCCCCCGTGGGGTCCATCTGAAACGTTGACCGAGGACGGACGGAAGCGCGTCTTGGAGTTACTTCAACCCCTCGTAGAGTCCTCCTGAAACCACGTACGTATCTCCCCCGTCAGGTCCTAAACCTTGTCCTCACACCGACCAGATTTCGTGACTCCTCGATTCCTTCCTCAGACTCCGGAAGATGGATGATAGAGGGGCCCCCTCGCCCAGCTACGTGGACCGACCCTCCGGTTCTTCGGCGTCACCGAAAAAGTGCATTCGACACTCGCCGCGATCTCGGCGGTGACTGAGACTGCGAGTGGTCTCCCCTTCGTCCGTCACGAATTTCGATCTCTCCTTACCAGTGAGTACCTCCTCGGTTAGATCACCGTACAAGCCAGGCCATCGAACAGCTTCAGTCGATGGGTGCTGCCTGTCGAGTCACTCGGGGTCAGCCCCGTCGACGATTCCGAGGTGTGGATCGAATCCAGCGGGGATTTCGGTTCCGTCGACGAGGAAGACAGGCGAGTCGTAGACCGAGACACGCTCGCTGGCGGGAGTGTCGAGGATCTCTCCAAGTCGGCGCCGACTCACACTGAACTGCAACTGCTGTGCCTCGCCGAACAGTCGTTGTACCGTGTCCCAGGCCTCGTTCTCGACGGCGGACCGGAGCCGATTCATCAGCTCAATCTCCTCGGGGATTCGGGCGAACAAAACCTCGACCCGATCGTCGCGGTTCTCTATCAGCGACGCACTCCGGAGGGTCTGTGAGGCTGCACTGTCGACGGCGTCGACGAGCGAGCGGTCTCCAGGGTCACCCCCATGGATGCGTTCGTAGAACTCTTCCACGACGGGGCCGATCATCGTCGTCTCTTCGACCGTCCGGTCGGCGTAGTCGTACGGCACTGACCGGACTGTCGGTACCAGCCGGTCACCGTCGATAGCGTAGATGACCTCGGAGGGAGGCCGCTCGGATCGAGCCGCTGGCGGCGCTTCGAGTCGCCAGACGGAGACCGTGCTGGGACTCGCGGATTCGAGGCTCCGGTTACACCGTCCACCAGACTGTACGAGCGACGGAACCGGAGCTAAGTCGCGGTACACACGGTCGAAACTGAGATCTACTCCAGCCTCGACGACCTGCGTCGCAGTACAGATCACGCATGTTTCCTCGACTACATCACTCTCGCGGAGGAACCTGATGAGCCGGAGTCGGTCCGGGGGCCGGACCACGGCAGAGAGGTGAACGACGAGAACAGTGTCCGGTTCTGCAACACGTTCGGCAACCCGGGCCTCGAACTCGCTTCGCTCCGGATCGGCGAAGTCGTCCGGGTAGCACTCGTTGTCAGTTACCCACTCGTGGAGGCACACACCGAGTGAGACGACTGATCCGTCTCGGACGTGGAGAGCATCCGTGATCGCGGTGTCGAGACAGCGAGCACTGTCGATGGTGTTGCACACCGCGAGGGCTGTTTCTCCCTCGGACGTGTCGTCCACGAGGAGTTCGGCAGCACCTGAATGGGAGAGTACGCCGCCGGAGGCGCGACCAGACGAGTCGTTCTCGTCGGTGGAACTCGCCGACTCGTCGCGGTCTCGGACTGTCGTCGCCTGGCTGTCAGGGTCGACACCGTCGACTGACGGGTGAACGGTGTACTCGACACGCGGGTTGTCGGCTAGGAATCCTAGAGGACCGTCCCGGTGTTCGACGAGTCGATGAACTTCGTTCTCGGCTTCTTCGTCGAAGATCCGCGGCTGGGTCGCAGTCATCGACAGGACGACCGCGTCGAACTGGTCGACTAGCACGTCCGCCAGTCGGCCGACGACCGGCCACCACTGTACGTCCAAGAGCTGCGGCTCGTCGATCACAACGACGCTCTCCTGTAGCGACGGGAGCTTCGGCGCCTGGTTCGACGTCGGGCCGGCGAGCGACTCGAACAGTTGCACGAACGTCGACAGCACGGTGTTCGCTCGCCACGACCTCCCGAGGAAGAATTCGGCCGGAACGTCCCCGTCGTCGTCTTCCTCCTCGGCCACCAGTTGCGCGTCAATGTCGATCCTCGTCTGTTCTAGATAGTGGTCGACGAGCAGACTGTCCGCCCGCCCGGCACGCCTGTACACGTCTCGGATCGTGTCGGCGGTCTGGTCCACGATAGACGTGTACGGGAGGACGTACGCGAGGGTTCGACCGTCGGCATGGTCTCCCTCCGCGGCGGCCGTAGCCAATTCGAGCCCCGCCCAGACCCCCGCGTGTGTCTTTCCGAACCCGGTCGGGAGCTGGATCGTCCCGAGGAACCCGCCCCCGCTGTCCTCGCACTGGTTCACCGCACGGTCCCGCACCTGTCGTTGGACCGACGTTCGAATCCGGTCCAACTCCGATGTCTGTCCACCGCCACCGAGTTCGTCGATAGCGGTCTCCACGACACCGGGAGACGGGAGTTCGCGCTCGAGTCCGGGCGAGATCTGCTCGGTCGGCGTCCGAGTGTGCGGTCGGAACTCCCGTTCGAGCACGATCGACCTGTCAGCGAGCTTCAGCGCCCCCGTGAGGAGGACGAGCGTCCCGTACGCGGTGTCGGGTGGCCGTCGTTCGACCCTCCCGAGGTCGTACGCGAACAGCCGTTCGTCGAGGTACTCCTCAAAGTCGGCGAGAGAGCCGCCGCCGCCGGAGGCCGTGCGGACGATCCGCTCCGCGTACGCCGGAATCCGGGAGCGGACGTTGTCGACTTGCTCGCCGACTCTGTCGAGGCGGTTGTTCACCGGCGGCCTGTCGGCTGCGTACCGATCGGTCTCGTTCTGTATGTCGGCCGTCGCTCGGTGGTGTGCCACAGCGGCGTGGAACCCGACGCTACACGTAGTCTCGCTGTACCCTCGCCGATCGAGCGCGTAGTGCGCCAACACGGCACCGAGAAGCGAGTGGTACGTATACTGTTCCGGCTTCCCGACAGTCGTGGACCGTTCGTCGAAGTTCGCCTGGAACCACTCGGTGAGTTTCCCGAAGTCGTGAGTCCAGCCGAGCGTCGCCGCCACCGGGCGGAGTGGTTCTCCACCCCGGGTTCGACGGTCTGCTCCGATCAGGGCGGCCGCCCTGCCGGCGACATCCGCGAGGTGCCGGTGGACGAGTTCGGGGCCATCGCCGTCCGGCGGGCGTGACCACAGCTCCGCCGGGTCGGTGAAACGACCGGTCAATGGAACACGACCCGGTCGTCGAGTTCGTCCGAGACGGGTGTCCCGACTGGCACGTCGTCCCCGACGTCGAAGGCACCGCCGTCCTGCCGCATCGTGTAGGTCGTGAACGCCGTCGTCCGGCGTCCTCCGGAGTCGACTGCCTCCATGAACGTCGGGACGCGCTCCCGGAGGAACGTCACTCCGGCCACGGGCCGCACCCGAGAGTCGTCGTCCGGAAGCACCGAGTCGACGGCCCGGTTCGAGGTCTGTTCGAGTTCGTGACGGCCACGGAACGTGACGGTGGCCAGACACTCCGAGAGTCCGAGCGACGGGGTGTACACCGACTGGCCGGCCTCCAGCGTCGCTGCCAACTCTTCGTACGTCTGCTGGTCGTCCAACTGGAGGTAGATCCGGTACGTGACCTCGCGCAGGATCTCGTAGGGATTCCGCTGTCTGGACTGGAGCGATCTGGGATTCACTGTGACGATTCCGGTGTCGTCTTCGAACGGCTCACCGATGTCGCTCAAGTTCTTCGGCGCGGTGGAGAGTTCCGACCGCGGGAGTGACATCGTTCGCAGTTCCGTCTGTGGGACGATTCCGACGGCAGACACGCCCCGCCCGAACGTGTCGTAGTACGTGTCTCGCCCGAGCCCGAGCACTGCCGCGAACAGTCCGGCGACCGTCGTCCGTGGGATGGCGTGGTAGGTCTGGCGGGTGCTGTTTCCCCCAACCTTTCGGAAGTGGGCGACAGGTCCACCGACATCCACGACGAGACACTCGTCTGGGGGGTCGGCTGGTGCCATCACTCTTCGGCGGTTTCGACATCTTGGTAGACTCCGATCGGAGCCACCGAGATGCCACTGACGGATTCGATTGCACTCCCGACGGACTCGTACGTCTCACCGTCACCTCCAGTGACAGACATCCGGCGGTCTTCCTCCACATGGACGGTCTCAATAGCCTCCGAGTGGTTCGACAACTGCTCGACGAACCCGGAGATGTCGACGGCGTAGTCTTTGATCGTTCGGACATCGGCCAGCGGCCCCTCGGTAGACATGTCGAACGTCTCGTCGAGATTCCCGATATGAAAGTCGTCGCGGACGTACTCCACGCGGAGGTACAGTCGGGGCTGCTGTCCGACCTTGCTTCGGGTCATCGTCTGGTTCGAGAGTGCTCGCCACACCAGCGTGTCGAGGCGTTCGACATCGGACTGCGTCAGCCGGGTGTCGGTGGCGGCGTTCTCGTTCACCACGCCGGTGAACCCGACGAGCGCGTACTGTAGCCGCTGATCGGTTGCGAACGTTCCTTGCTCGGCGTCGTCACTGCTGTAGATAACCGTTGTGAGGCGTTGTGTCGCCTCGTTCACCTCGACTGGATTGTAGCTTCGGCCGGTCTGGAACTGCACCGGTCCGACGAACTGGGTGGGAAGGTCTTCCGTCACGTCGGAGTTGACCGAGATCGTGGCACCGAAGTACCGGACATCGGTTGCTGCCTCTAGGAACGCTCGCTCGGGGTCGATTCCCTCGTCCATCCGTGTCGCGACCTCGTCGTACAGGCGCTCGCGGGTCGGCTTCTCGCCCAACTGCGAGGAGTTCTGAATCAGGATCGGTTCGCCGTCGGCGTACAGTTGGTCCCTGATATACCGTTTGAGACGGACATCGGTGACGATCGCCTGGTCGGTTGCCGGGTCGATCCGTGGTCGATTGTCACTACTCAGTGGGTCGCCGTTGGGGTTGCAGTCGCGGGCGTCGTACAGCAGGACGATCTCCGAGCGATTCTCCGGTGGGGTGTAGTCTGTGTCGGACATGGTCACTCTGTGGCCGCCGGCTGATTCGCCTTCGGTGCGGGCTCTTCCTCGCTCTCTTCTTCGTCGGCGTCTGGGCTCGTGTCGGAGTAGCCGTAGGAGATGCCGAGGGCGTAGTGCATCCGGACCTCGTCCGTCGAGAGCGACCACTCAGACGGCTCCGTCCGGTGGAGGAGATCGGTGAGGCGGGTCTGGTACCGGAGATTCATCACACCGGTGTTGTCCTCCATGTCCGAGTAGTCGTTGTTCTTGCCGATCACCTTGTGGACGATCCGCGGGACGTTCCGCTTGGTGACGTTCTCCACGGGGTACCGTCGGATCATCGTGTTGTACCCCTCGCGCATCTGGTAGGCGCTGAGCCGTCCCACCAAGGCTCCGAGGAGGAAGCACGTCTGTCGTTCCGGTTCTTTGAGGAGCGGGTGGTTCTCGATGAACTGTTCGAGCAGGCCGTCGCGGGATGTCGTCTCGTCTGGCATCTGTGTATCGGGGTCGATTGCGGGGAGTGCTTCCCCGTCAAGCGTGTCGCACGCCACGAGTGTACTCCACTGTGCGTGCTGCTTTGCGAGCAGGTAGAACGGGAAGTCACGATTTCGGCTGTCGTCTCCGAGGAGGTCGTTCTGTTTCTCTACGATCCGTCTGACCAGGCTCTCCCGGTACCGTGACGCCGGGATCGACTTCTCGCTCATCAGTGCGACGAGACACTGTACCTGGACATCGTCTGGCCCGAAGATGGGGTCGTTCGAGTTCCTCTGCGGGTTGTACAGTGTCTCGTCGAAGTACTGTCCGGAGAGGACGCTCTCGGGCAGCCGAACGTTCTCGGGGTCAAGCAGTGAGAACCGATCTTGACCGCCGCCAGAGCGGAAGACACCGCGCCAGTCGTCGCTGGCGTGGGGCCACTGCCCGAGAACTTCGACGTGTCGGTCGCCAATCGTCACCGGGCTGAGCCCGTCGATCTCACCACGCTCTGTGAGGATTTTGTCCTTCTCGTCGAGATCTGTCGCAACGACGATCTGATACAGCTTGAGACGGTCGGCGAACCGCGACCGCTCGTTCAGTCTGTCGGCGAGCAGCTCTCGGAACCGCTGGTCACCGTTCAGCGCGGTGTCGAGCAGTCCTGCGAGCCGACGAACATCGTCTGCGTCGTCGGTCGAAGACAGATACGGGAGGTACCTCATCTCGATCCCGACATCCTGGAACCCGTTTTCCCCCGTGACGTAGAGATCGACAGAGCAGGAGGCCGTGTACGCCTGTCCAGCAGCGACGTTCGCGGCCGTCTCCTCGGAGAGCGGCCGGACCTGGTACCCCTCGTCGGGGTCGAAGTTGGGGAACTTCTCCATCTGCTTCCCGTGAAAGTACTCGACGGGAGACCCGGGCGTCGCCCCGAGCGCGGTTCCAACCTTGCCTGTGACGTAGTCTGCCGCCTCGCCAGAGGAGTCGTTCGCCTCTGAGTAGCCCTTCATCCGCTCTGTCTTCTTGGCCACCATCGCTTCGTTGACGATGGGGATCTCTCCGGGGTACCGGAACAGACCCTTCGGCTCTGTCTTGATCTTCAGCGAGACGAGGCCCTCGAAGGACCCCCCAATCGTCTCGACCCGCTCTTCGACGGTCTCCCTCACTCGCTCTACTGCCGCGTCGTCGCCACCGAGCGCACGGAGCTGGTCGATCACGGTCTCGTCGTCAGACTCCTCCGCGGTCCGACTCACCTCGTCGTCGGTCGGCCACCGGGTGAGCCGGTCGGTCGAGTACTTGGCCGTCTTTCCCGCCTTCTTCCCGTTCGCGTGGTGCGGGATCGAGTGGGCGATGATTTTCCCGCGCTTCTTGATCGGCCGTGTGTACCCCACCCGGACCGCTTTCTCCCAGGTGAGTCGCTCCAGGGTGACGAGTTCGTCTGCGAGTTTCGGCTCCTCGCCGCTGAGGTCAACGTGAACGTTCAGCAGCGAGTCCTCTTGGTCGTACAGACCCTGGATCTTGTCGTTGTCCGGGGTCATGTGCGTGACGTGCTCCGCCGGGACATCTCCCGGGACTCGTTCTGTGACGAGCATCGAGTTGATACGCCCGTACACCGCGACCACGTCGTATACCGACGACGGCGGGCGGTCGAGCGTGAGCGCCAGGAGTTGATCGTCCGAGACATCCGCGAGTGGCAGATCCTGAACGCTCATGAGCCCCCAGAGTCCTCCTTGATATTCAGGAAGCCGAAGCCCATCGCGTTCCGCTCGGCGAGCCCGGCGTCTAACGCGAGGTTCAGGTGACGACGGTGATCGTCGTCACGGACTTGGTAGCCGAACTTCCACTTGCTGAGGATCCACGTCTCCTCTTCGCCCTCGGTGACTGTCACGGGAAGCGCGAACGTCTTGATCAGTTCGTAGCTCTCGAACAGACTGTCCGTCACGTCCGACGGACCTGGAAGGTCCTCGGGCGCGAAGTGGCCGTGCTTCCAGTCGAGGTTGTTCTCGACCTGTGTCTCGAACGGATCGATCGTGTGCTCCGGCTTCCAGAACTCCGACTGGTCAGAGTCCACGTCGATCCCGTAGTCGTCGAATCGCCACGGCGGGATTCGGACGAGAACCCCCGTACCGGTCTCGATCACACCTTTCGTCCCGGGCTCGCCCACGTCCGGCGCGAGCACGCTCTGGTCGGTGATCTCGAAGGGCATTTCGCCGACGTTCAGCTCCGGATTGGCGTCGAAGTCGGCGGCAATCTCGCCGAGGAGGTCTCGGTTCGGTGACGCGACGAGCAGCGTCCGTTCGTCTCCCTCCTGCATGTCGTAGGGGGGAAACGGATTCGAGAACACGAGTCCCGTCGGCGCCTCACTGCCGTGTCGGTCGTCGAACGCCGTCCCGTCCAGCGCACCCCACATCCGCCCACGGAGCTTGTGATGGTACGTGTGGTCGTACGCCGCGTCCGCCCGTGCACGGAGCCGGGCTAAGAGCCGCATCTCGTCTCGTCTCCTCTCGTCACTCTAATTGTCACGAGTAACGGTCCAATTGTCTGTCCGAGTCATAAATCTAATCATTGGGTTCTCGACCTGGAGTTCGGTTACTCGAGGGGAAATCACTCAGCTGTCCGTCCACACTTCATCGACCCCCGGGGGTCTGAGGGAGAATCGAGGGGTCGTGAAATCTGGTCGGTGTGAGGACAAGGCTTAGTACCTGACGGGGCAGATGAGGGCATGGTTTCAGGAGGACCCCACGAGGGGTTGAAGCCGCACCGATGCGGGGTGGTTGGAGTGAGCCGGGCCGGTTTCAGGAGGACCCCACGAGGGGTTGAAGCAAGATCACCGGACGAGATGGGGAACACACGCTGACGAGTTTCAGGAGGACCCCACGAGGGGTTGAAGCTTCACCATCGGGCCAGGAAGCCTCGGCGGCGGGGGCGTTTCAGGAGGACCCCACGAGGGGTTGAAGCAGCGCGCCGCCGATGTTCCGAAACGAGTTAAATCCGGTTTCAGGAGGACCCCACGAGGGGTTGAAGCGACCGCTCGATAGAGCAGGTGCTTCGCGGCTGTCAGTTTCAGGAGGACCCCACGAGGGGTTGAAGCTCCCGGCTGTTGCCGCGGCCGGCGGGCGCCCGGCGCGGTTTCAGGAGGACCCCACGAGGGGTTGAAGCGTCCCACACTCCCGACACTGCGCGTCGTCGTGTGGGTTTCAGGAGGACCCCACGAGGGGTTGAAGCATCCGTGCGGGGTTGCCGTTGATGGCCCGAGCCGCGTTTCAGGAGGACCCCACGAGGGGTTGAAGCCCGACGACGACGTACCGCCTTACCGACACCGCAGGGTTTCAGGAGGACCCCACGAGGGGTTGAAGCGCGCCACCGCCGGAGTCAAGCGCCGGCACCGCGTCGATTTCAGGAGGACCCCACGAGGGGTTGAAGCACGCGGGTGATCACTAGTCCCGCGACGGCGACGTTGTTTCAGGAGGACCCCACGAGGGGTTGAAGCCGGGGACGCGCTGGGAGCAGACTGTGGGACCCCACTGTTTCAGGAGGACCCCACGAGGGGTTGAAGCGAGGAGCGGAAACAGGAGTTCCAGGTTGAGACGTACAGTTTCAGGAGGACCCCACGAGGGGTTGAAGCTCGTTGCGCCCCTCGGCGCTCGCGTTCCAAAACATCGTTTCAGGAGGACCCCACGAGGGGTTGAAGCGGTCTCGGAATCTGGCTGAGGATGGACGTATGATCCGGGTTTCAGGAGGACCCCACGAGGGGTTGAAGCGGGATGGGCGCGTGGTTGAGGATGGACGCATGATCCAGTTTCAGGAGGACCCCACGAGGGCTTGAAGCACACTCCCGACGCCGCGACTCGCGTGCCGTCGAACGTGTTTCAGGAGGACCCCACGAGGGGTTGAAGCGACGCCCCGCGCCGCCGTGAGCGACGCGGGAGCGGGGTTTCAGGAGGACCCCACGAGGGGTTGAAGCACCGACACAACACCGATCCCGACGGCGTCGGCGCCGGTTTCAGGAGGACCCCACGAGGGGTTGAAGCATCGCCGGCATCGTCGGCACCGAAAGCAACGTGAGCGTTTCAGGAGGACCCCACGAGGGGTTGAAGCTGGCGAGCGAGACGTTCGACGACCTCGGCGAGCTGCGTTTCAGGAGGACCCCACGAGGGGTTGAAACAACCCCGACAACGTACGGTAGCGCCACCTCCACGATGTTTCAGGATGACCCCACAAGGGTGAAGTGAGGACGTAGTCACGAGAGCGGAGAGTGTGGTCGGAACGCGCCGGCGACGCCAGCACGACGAGTCCCGACCGACGGTGATCGTGGTGAGTCTCGTCGCCGTCCTCACGTCTCGACGTCACAGACCGTGCCGTCGTCGTCGAGTCGAAGTCGGACGCTGTCGTCTCCGACGGAGACCTCGACGGCGACTCGGAGCGGGTCTCGGCTCGCGACGTGGCTCTCGGCGTGAGTAGCGAGCACACGCCGACCAGTCTCGCGGACGTCGATGTCGTGGCGCCAGCACAGCGAGACGACGGCGGGATGGTCGATCACGCACCCCGCAGGCGTGTTCGAGAGCTCGAGCCCACAGCGTTGACAGGTTCCTTCGAACCAAGCCTCGTCGTCGACGGCGAGTTCGGCGTCGACGGGGCCTTCACAGTCGGGACAGACTCCGGCGCGGAACGACTCGGTGTAGAGCGTCCCCCGACGGAACCCCACCCGACAGGCCGTTGCGACGCCGACGCGGTCGACGACCTCCGGGCCCACGTCGAAGGCGGTGGTGTGCGTCGAGCAGTCGATTCGGAGGCGACCGTCGGTGTACTCGACGGTCGCCGGCGTGCCACAGACGGGACAGTCGGCTGTCGCGTCGACCTCCGTCGTCTGTTCGGGGTCGAACCGTTCGGCGACGACGACGGAGAGGAGTCGTCGCCCGACGGTCGACAGCCGGTAGCCCGCGTCCGTTCGCTCGACCGGCCCGCCGACGAGCCGATCCAGGTGGTAGTTGAAGTTTCCCGGGTCGTCGTGGCCCACGCGCTCGCGGAGTGTCGAGAAGGCGAGCCCTCCCTCGTCCGATTCCTCCCGGGCGTACTGCCCGAGTGTCGCCAGGATCGCCGCGCGGTCCGACTGGCCGACGAGGTCGAACATCGCCGTCGACAGCTCCTCCGAGGGCTCACCGCCGTCGGTGACGCCACGCGGCGATTCGAGCGTTCGCCTGCCGCCGTCCGTGCGGTGACTCGGGTCTTCGGAGTCGTCCACGCTCCGCCGTGACGCTCCCACCTCACTCGAAACTGTCGGCCAGCGTATAGTAACGCGCTGCTGGGAGCGTTGAAGTTGGTGTCGCCACTGGCGTAGTGTGTGAACGACGACCGAGACGACGACGGCGAACACGGACACACCAGACACTCTCCAGCCGAGCGCGAGAACGCGGGAGAGGCGAGGAGCGACGCCACCACGGGTTCCAGGACAGGCGACGCCACCACGGGTTCCAGGACGGACGGAGGCACCACGAGTTCCGCGACGAGCGACGGCGCTGCGAGGATCACGACGGGCGACGACGCTGCGAAGATCACGACAGAGACGTTCGACGACCGGACCACGTCGTGGTTCGCGGACGCAGACTGCGTCGGCGCGAGTGTCGTCGTGACGGACGGCGACGATGTCGTGTACGAGCGCGGCCTGGGGTCGTGTGGCCCGGACGGTCCGGCGACGACGGCAGACACACCCTACGGCGTCGGGTCGGTCTCGAAGCCGGTGACGGCGTCTGCGGTCCTGCGACTGGTCGACGACGGGGCGCTGGCGTTCGACGACGAGATCGCCGCGTTCCTCCCGTGGTGGGACCCGCCGGGTGAACCGGTGACGGTCTACGAGCTCCTCACCCACACGTCCGGACTGCCCGCCGACGGTATGGAGATCCTGGCGTTCGGATCGACGCTGGGGATCGACGACGACGGGCGGGTCGAGACCTGGGAGGAGTTCCGGGCGTTCGTCACCGAGGAGTTCGACGCTCGGCGAGAACCGGGGTCGTTCGCGTACTACAACTCCGGGTACGTGGCGTTAGGGGGCGTGATCGAACGAGTGACTGGCGAGTCGTTCGACGACGCTGTCGACCGACTCGTGTTCGACCCGTTGGGCGTCGACGCGACGTACGACGCGGACGCGCTGGCAGAGCCGGAGGCGGCGACACCGTGTCGCTCCGGGCCGGACGGACCGGAGCCGACGACGTTGCCGGGGACGGCGCTGATAGATCCGGCGGGCGGGCTCGTCGCCTCGCCGCGGGCGCTCGCCTCCTTCGTCACCGCTCACGCGACCGGCGAGTTCCCGGTCGAGTCGTCGTTGCTCGACGCGGCCCACCACGGACACGCCGACTGGCGGACGTACGCCGACGGCCAGACGAGCGGCGTCGGCTACGGGTGGGAGACGACGCCGTTCGGGGACGACACGCTCGTCGGCCACAGCGGGTCGACCGGCGTCTCCGGGGGGTACGCGGGGTTCCTCCGCGACCGCGAGGTCGGTGTCGCCGTCGGGCTGACGGGTCGGCCGTCCGCGTCGCCGGTGACGTTCGCGCGAACGCTCCTGGCGGACGCCGTCGGACGCGACCCCATCGGCGTCGACCGGGACCGAGCGCTCGAACGTGCCGTCGCCGGACTCCCCGGCCGGTACACGACGGCGAACGGCGTCCGCCAGGCGACCGTCCGCTGGACCGGGGACCGACTGCAGCTGGAGTTCGACGGTGTCGGGCCGATACCGGCCGAGACCCGGCCGCTGGTCCCGCGGTCGTTCGACCCCGACGCCCCCGTCTTCGAGTCCGTCGACGACGACGGCGAGGTAGAACGGGCCGCGTTCCACGTCGCCGACGACGGCGTGACACTCGACTTCGGGTGGTTCCGGTTCGAACGGACCGGCGACGCCGACAGCGAGGCCGTCTGAGGCGGCGTGTTCGAGCGTTCGGTGTGTGCCGCGCGCAGCCTCGACCAGAACCGTGCCACATCACCTCTGGCGGGGCGCCGACGGCGTGGGCGGCGGGTCGTCGTTCGTCGTCGGGTCGGGTCGCGTTCGGGTGTGCAGACACCTGCCGACGGGGTGCCCGCTCTCTCGGGTCGAGAGGAAAGACAGTACGTGTCATCTATCGTAAAGTCCGGCGTGGAGCACGGCGGTCGGTCCGAGGAGGGTCCGCGGTCGTCTGCTCGGCGTCCAATCGACGACGGGGTGGAGACAGTCGTCGCCAGTCACGGCTGCCGGGTACGACTCCGGCACCCCGGAGGCGTCGACGGCGTACGAGGAGCGATTCGACACCAGCTCCCCGACGTGTCGTTCGAGCCGTCGGCGTCGACAGGGGGGTACACCGTCGCCGTCGAGACGGGGTCTGCGGGTCTGATCACCGACGACCGACACTGTCGGCTCACCGTCCCAGAGGAGGCAGTCGACCCGGTCGACGTCGCCGTCCTCGTCGCCCGGGCGATGGAGTTCCTCTACCTCCGGGCGGGTCGTTACTCGCTGCACTCGGCGACCGTCACCGACGGCGACCGGGCGATCGTGCTGACTGGCGAGCCCGGGTCGGGGAAGACCACTGTCGCGGTCGGGCTGTGTCGGGGCTACGGGCTGTCGCTGGTGGCAAAGGACCGGACGCTGATGGACGGCGACACCGTCGTCGGCGGGGGGAAACGACTGGCGCTGAGTGATCGCGTTCTCCGTGACGACTTCGGGGTCGATCCGACGACGGTCACGCGACACGACACCGCGGGCGACCTCGACCCGGCGGCGCTGGACGTCGACACCGCTCCAGCCGAGACGACGGTCCCAGTCGCGCGAGTGATCCACCTCGACAGGATCGCCACCGCGACGGAGTGGGGGCAACTCGACCGTACGAGAGCTCGGATTCAGTTGTCTCGTCGCGGCGCGTTCTTCGCCCGACTCCACCCGACACTGCTCACCGGGCCGGGGATCACCGTCCCCGTGTTGGAGTCCGACGACGACGCCGCTCGGCGGCTCGGCGCCGTCGAGGAACTGGTCGCGTCCGCGCCCGTCTCGACGCTCGTCGGGCGACTCGACCCCGTCGTCGACGCCGTGTACGACAGGGTGTTCGAGCAGTAACCGACTCGTTCCCGTCTCGGTGCCGGTCGCACTGGGGAGGGCGGCTGTCGAAGGACTCTACTCGGACACGGCGCCGGCACACCGGGCGACGAGTGACGGCGGACTCGGGGCAGATCCCTCGCCGGGGTCGGACAGTCAGCCCGGCGGGACCGGCCGTGCGTGTGGATCTCTCGGTCGAGACTGGCGACGGGCTCCCCGACCCGCTCTGTGTTCTCCGCCGTCGAGCCACGACGACACACTGTGCGGTGGCGAGTCGACAGCAGCGAGGCCGGACCCGCTCGGGAGCGACGACGACAGCCGTCACTCCCAGACAGCGTCGTAACCGGCGTCACAGACGACACCGTCGGTGGTGAGAGTCGCGTCCGTTCTCTGTGCACGGTGGCTGACGACGATCAGTCCGTCGCGGACGCTGAACCCGTGCCCGAGCTTCGGGTACTCGGTCAGTTCCTCGTCGTCGACCGGGGCGACGGAGACGAGACCGTTGCCGATCAGTGCCCGGTAGACGTTCTTCGGCGTCGCCGAGAGCGTGGTCTCGCGGACGTTCTCGTCGCGGAAGACGGAGCACAGCACCTCGGCGAGAGCCGTCCTCGGTGCCTCGACGACGCTCTCACCCACTTCGGTCTCGACGAACACTCGGCCAGCCCGCTGCGGGAGCGCGTCGACGAGGTGGACAGGAGTGCGACGGCGTCGGCGGTGTACGTCGCTATCAGCCGTCCTCGTAGTTACGGTCGCGTCGGTCGGGGACACGCTGACGCGACGCCTCGGCAATCTCCTCGCGTGTCGCCGACACTCGCGTGCTCCGTGTGGCTACACTATCGTCTTGTTCTGTTTTGAACACAGCTATCTATCGGTACTACTAAATCGATACGTGCTCTACTGGAACTCACATGAACTTCACCGAAGGAGAGTCCGGAACACTGAGCGTGATCGACGAGTTCCGGGACACGGTACAACTGGAGTTCGACGCCGACGCGGAGCCAGGACTCCGGTCCGACGGCCCGGGACTGACCGCGTTCACGGAGGTGGGCTACGACCCGCAGGAGCGTCACCACACGGAGACGACGGGCTTCACCGCGCCGCCGGTGGCCGCGACGGTGGTCGACCTCGCCGCCGACGGCCCGGAGCACCGCCAGCTCACCGACGGCGACACCGCGGCCGTCGGCCCGGACACGGCCGTGATCCTCCGAACGCCCGTGCTCGTCCACGTCCGCGCCGACGGGACGGGCCGAGTGCGGCGGACGGCCGAAGCGGTCGAGGTCGAGTTCGACCAGCCGACCGAAATCGAGATCGGCTTCGAGAGTCGCCACCAGGACTCGCCCGGCTCGATCTACGTCGAGGAGAGTCTCGACGGCGTCGCACGCGGGCTCTCCGCGCTCGGGTGTAACACGCAGACGACCACGCCGGACCGCAGCTTCCCGAACGTTCGCAAGCAACCGCCACGGATGCGGTTCCGCGACAGAGAGTCCGTCGACGGCGCGCTCGCGGACTGCCCGGACACGGACACGGAGGTCGTCGTTCCCGGAACCGACGACGACGGACTGGCGCACCTCCTGCCGACGGCCGGACTGCTCCACTACCTCGGTGCCGAGGCGACGGTCGATCCGGACGCGAGCGGGACCCACCTCCGCGTCGGCCCGGAGACGTTCCACCTCGGCGACGACCCCGAGACGACCGACCAGACGGCCTCGGCGCTCCTCCGGACGGTGTTCTTCCTCGACTGTCTCGCTCGAACGGGTGGCCCGTACGGCACGGACCTCGTCGAGCGCGAGCTCCTGGACGAACTCGGACTCGACGCCGTCCGGCTGTACGACACCCCGCTCGCCGAGCGGGTTCGGCGGTACCTCGACACGACGGGCGTCCTCGGCGGCGACACCGGCGGCGGCGACGGAGACGGAGGCAACGCCGGCGGCGACTTCCTCGACCGGCTCCCGGAGTGGCACCTCGGACTCCACGTCGATCCGGAGCTGGAGCGCGTGCCGGCGCTGTCGCACTACCTCGGTCGACTGGCCGACGTGTACAGCCCCAGCGGCGCGCAACTGGAGACGCTGACGGATCGTGGCCGGTGGTCACAGCGGACGACCCGGAGCCGCCAGGGGTACACCGCCGGCGACGTGATGATCGGGCCGGAACAACGTGCCCGGACGGTCGGGTGGCACGGTCCCCGGCGGGCGCTGCAGGCGTTCAACGTCGTCGGGGACGGGCTCCCGCGGCTCCGACCGCTGACGGACGGCGACCTCTCGGTGACGGTCGTCCAGGCGTCCGAGCAGACTCGACACTCGGCCGTCGGGTTGAAGCGCCCTTGCTGCGACCGTCGGACGTGAACAGGAGACGGTTCCTCCGCGGTGTCATTGCGTCGGTGTCCGCGGTGGGCGTCGCCGGCGCGGCCCGCGTGTTCGAGGTCGAGCAGGTCGACTTCGAGGTGATACACGACCGCCCGGAGCGGGCGTACGCGCTCGGACGCGCCGGGGTGGTCGACGCCGAGGAACTGGATCGCTCGGCGGAGACGGCGGCGCTGTCGTCGTTCGCGCCGTCGGTAGCGGAGGCGCTCCGGACGGTCGCCGGGGTGGCCGACAACTGTGGAGACTGCGACGGGGTCGGCGATCCGAGCGCGGTCCGCGAGGCGCTCGCGGGCGTCGAGTGGGTCGTCGGGTTCGGCGACGACCACGCACGGGCGTTCGCGGTCGTGCCGACGCAGGCCGACGGGCCGCCACCCGTGGCCGTCGAGGCGGCGGCCGCGGACGGGCTCGTCGGTCCTGGCGCGCCGGCGACGTTCGCGCTGACGGCGCGTAACCGGAGCGACCGCGCCGTGGTGGTGTTCGGCGGACCACCGGAGCCGTTCGGGCACGTCACTTTCGAAGCGGTCGACGGGCGCGGCTCCGAGTTCGTCCCGACGTTCTTCCCCGACGCGCCGCTGTCGCACCTGCCGCCACTGCGGAGTCTCGCGGTCCAGTCGTCGTTGAGCCACGAACGGTACGACCCCGGTGCGGCGACGACCCGCCGGTACCAACTCCGGGCGACGGAGCGGACCACGGCACCGGGCCGCTACGAGGCGACGGGCTCGTTCCGCTTCGGGACGCTCGTGCCGTCCGTGCTCGACACCGACGGCGTTCAGATCCCGACGACGGCCCCGGCCAGCGTGTGGTCCGTCGAGTGGACGCTCGGCGTTCGGATTGCCTGGGCGTGGTGAGACGGAGGCTCGAAGGACCAACCCCCACCCCACTGTTTCATGTGTTCTCGGGGGAGGGTGGGGAGGGGGGTCGCGTCACCACGGTAAACTGTTGACGAAACTACACTTAACGCCGTTTTCTAATTAGCGTTCGGTGCTGTACGTACTGTGGCATTATAGTCTTTTCTGCCACAGTAATAGTCTGTGAACCCCTCCCCCCCGTTCAGACGAGCAGAACACATGAAACAGTGGGGTGGGGGTTGCCGGCTCTCGTTCCCTCGAGAACCTCGACAACGTGAACCCAAGTGGTCCGTCTCACAGGTGGCGATGAGTCCCGACTGCTGCAGTGTTCGCCGGCACCCGATCCCGAGAACAGATGAAACGGTGGGGTGTTCGTTCGGAGTGTTCGCCCGCCAGCTCGGCGAGGCAGACGCTCGACCGGAAGACAGACTGGACGACCGCCGTCCCCAGGAACAGATGAAACAGTGGGGTGTGTGATACGGTACAGATGAAACACATGAAACAGATGAAAGCGTGGTTGCTGTGGTATTAAGTGAGTTCCCTTCGCGTGTCGACGCATGGAGCCTCTGACCCCGGGCGACGGCATCTTTCACGACGAGGACGCCCTCCGCGACCACTTTCCCGAGCGGATTCTCGAACGGGACGAGAAACTGGCCGAGTACCAGAACAAGTTCAAGGAGGTAGTCAGGAACAAGCGCCCGCGGAACGTGTTCGTCTACGGCCCGACCGGGGTGGGCAAGACGATCGGCACGAAGGCAGTCCTCCAGAACATCGAGGAGAGTATCGAGGCGTTCGGCTACGAGGACTCTCGGTTCGTCGAGCCGAGTCTCCGAACAGTCCACCTGGAGTGTAAGGATCTCAACACCTCGTACCAGGTCGCAGCCCACCTGTTGAATCTCCTCCGGGTGGAGAGTGACGGCGACCAGATCAGCACGACGGGCTACCCAGAAGGCGAGATCTATCGGATGCTGTTCGACGAGCTCCGACGCGTCCCCGAGACGCACGTTCTCATCGCTCTCGACGAGATCGATAATATCGGCGACAACGACAACATCCTGTACAAGCTCCCCCGGTGTAACAACGACAACAGTGCGACGTACGTCGACCCAGTGGAGACGAAGGTCGGGGTCATCGGGATCACCAACGACGGGACGTTCCGCGACTCGCTGGACCCGCGGGCCAAGTCGACGCTCTGCGACCAGGAGGTCCACTTCCCGCCGTACGACGCCAACGAACTCAAGACTATCCTCCAGGACCGGGCGGAGGTCGCGTTCCACGACGGCGTCTTGTCCAACGACGCCGTCCCGCTGACGGCTGCCCTGGCTGCCCAGCGCTCGGGGTACGCCCGAACGGCGCTCAACCTGCTGTACGAGGCCGCCGACAAGGCCCGCTCGGAGGGTGACGGGGTCGTTGAGGCCGAACACGTCCACGCGGCAGAAGAACGGATTCAGCAGGGGGCAATCGTCGAGGAGGTCCAGGGGCTCTCGATGCACGGGAAGCTGATCGCCTACGCGATGCTCAGGCTCGAAGAGGGAGAAGAGCTCCCAGCGAAGATCGACGAGGCGTACGCATGGTACGAGCAGTACGCCTCCGAGGTGGATGTCGATCCGGTCACCTCACGAACGGTTCACAACACGCTCAACGACCTGATGGTGAACGGAATCGTCAATTCGACGGAAGTCAATAGGGGCCGGAGTGGTGGCCGTCACTACGAGTACGAACTTGGCTGTCCGTCCGATGTCCTCCTGAACGGGCTCAGAGGCGACTCGCCAGTGGGATCGCTTGACGAACGACTCTGACGACGACCCGCCCGACGCG
Source organism: Halobaculum sp. MBLA0143 (assembly GCF_041361465.1). Classification (NCBI taxonomy): domain Archaea; kingdom Methanobacteriati; phylum Methanobacteriota; class Halobacteria; order Halobacteriales; family Haloferacaceae; genus Halonovum; species Halonovum salinarum. The sequence continues at coordinate 228,106 of NZ_JBGKAC010000002.1, read as the reverse complement.
AACTGACCCGATTCGACTTGACGTGACCTAACGCTCTCTGACCCGGTCTGGGCCGAACAGACGAAACGGTGGGGTGGGAGGGTAGTGACTGTGGCATACCCTCCGACGACGAACACCGAACGAGGAACACATGAAACAGTGGGGTGAGGGTTGACCGCATCGCCGACGAACGAGCTACAGTCTCCCATCGACGGAACACATGAAACAGTGGGGTGAGGGTTGACCGCATCGCCGACGAACGAGCTACAGTCTCCCATCGACGGAACACATGAAACAGTGGGGTGGGAGTCGACCGGATCGCCGACGGACGAGCTACAGTCCCCGAGAGGTAGAACACATGAAACAGTGGGGTGGGGGTCACCACCTCTCACCGCTCGTCTCTCGTCTCCCTCGACACACCCCTGTCCCGACGGTAGCCGTCCGGACTCGTCGTCGTCCGTTGCTCGCCCACCGCGTTCAACTCCTACCGTCCGCACAGCTCGGCACTTTTCCGCACCGTACGCTCCGTCCAGGTACAACCACGGTCGCTTGGAGCCTCCGAGCGGGGTTCGTCTCGAACGATGTCGTCCGCCGAGACCACGAGGTCGACGAGCTCCCTCGCGTGCTCCAGCCGACCACGAACGCCGAGACCCGCCGAACTCGCGCTCGTCACCGATCTCTCCACGGGCGAGGCTACGAACGGCCGACGCCTCGGCGGGCTCGGGCCGCTCGATGCGCCGCCGGCGGTGGCGACCCCGACGTCGTACCGGAACGCGACGCTCGTCGGCCTACGGACGGTCGAGTCGTCGACCGGGCCGTTCAGCGACGACAGACAGCAGGTGCTCGTCGGGCTGAACGCCGCGCCAGGTGTCGACCACACACTCCGACGGCGGTGGCGCTTCCCCAACGCTGGCGGTGCGTTCGACCACTGGAACGGTACGGCGTATCGCCGCTGACGGTCGCCGACGGCACGGTGTTCGCCGGTGGGTCGTGGCGGCACTCGGACGGCACCCACCGGGCGGGCATCGTCGGGACGGCTCACGCGGTCGGCATCGGACTCGTCGGCGTTCGAATTGACGATTTGGACGGTGAGTGAGCCAGTAGGTCGGCCCATACTCTGCACCGGGATAGACGAGAGACCCTGCGGTCCGCCGACCGGTGGCCCATCACTGTGAAGCCACCACTGGGGACGAGACTACACCTGTGGGCGTTGGCACAGCCGAGTTCCGGACGACGAGACTGGCTGGAGACACTGAACGCCGGTGACGCGGGACAGGCGGGAGTCAGGTGTTCGAACGGAGCGAACGTAGTTTCCTCACGTCGTCGCCGCCTGCGACAGGAGGACATCCCGAGACACCAGCTGAAGAGCGGAGCCTCGCCGGAGTAGGTGTCTGAAAAGCACCCTCCGGACGCTGAAGTGGTGTCGACCACCGCTATTTCACGAGTACCGAAAGTATAAGTTGTGAGATTATCAACGCTGTGATCGTGGAGCACAAGTCGAAGAATCCGGTTGATTCGCAGTTCAGCAACGGGTAACGTATGACACGAGATATCGTTCTCACCGGAGACACCGTTCTCACGAAGCAGTTTTGTAGTAGCTCTCGGCTCAACCTGAGACAGTTGGGCGACACTCTCTCCACAGGAGACGTGACAGTGACACATCTCGAGTCGGTGCCCGAAGGAGAGGCAAACGAGTCGTACCCGGCACATCGGTCGCTCGGAGGAATCCACACCGCACCCGACGATATCGGTCGCCGTCTCGCCGATGTCGGAATCGACGTAGCGACACTCGCCGGGGAGCACGTCCTGGATCACACCTACTCGGGGCTGTTCGCGGCGTGGCGGTCACTCGACGCCGCCGACGTGGCGCACGCGGGCACCGGGTGGGACTTGGCCGACGCACGTTCCCCGACGACAGTCGAGACGAGCGACGGTGACGTGGCGGTGATTTCGGCGGCAGCGACGTTTCACGAACACGCGATCGCCGGTAAGACACGCGGGGGCACACGCCGGCCGGGGGTGTGCCCCCTGCGGCACAGAACGATCGTGGACGACGACCACTGGGAGCAGGTCAAACGAGAGGTCCAGCGCGACGGCTATCACGGGGTCGTTCGGAACGGTGACGAGCTGTTGGTGAACAGGCCCGGAACGAGCCTCCCGGTCGAACAGTACGTCCACGACCCACGGCGGGCGACGGACGGGTGGACGACAGAGACGCTCCCGGCCGACAGACGCGAACTGCGGGAACGTGTCACACGGGCAGCCACCGACGCTGAGACCGTCGTCGTGTACGTTCACTCTCACGAGTACGCACACGGGGGGCCGTTCGACGAACCCCCGGCGTTCGTCCGGTCGTTCGTCGAGACGGTCGCCCGTGCGGGCGCAGACATCGTCGTCGTCCAGGGTTCACAAGCGTTGCGTGGGGTTGACCGCGTCGAGGATGCAGTCGTGTTCTACGGGCTGGGCCGACTCGTCCGCACCAGACCGGGGCGTCCACGACTGCGACAAGAAGAGAGTCTCCTCGGGAGTGGCGACGATCTGTCACCGCTCGACGAGGGGTTCGCAGTCGCCCGCAACCGCAACACTGCAATCATTCCGACCTGTAGCGTCGGGGACGACGGAGTGGAGTCGACGATGCTCGATGTCGTAAAGCGGGACGATGAAGGGGCTCCACGGCTCGCAGCTGACGAGAAGAGACGAGAGACGCTTCGAACAGTTGACGACCGATCCTCTCGGTTCGAGACAAGTCTCTGTGTCGAACTAGATAACGGGAAGGTAGTGTCGACGGACGAGTGAGGGCGCGCTGCCGTCTAGGAGCCGCGACCAGCACCCAGCTTTGTGGTTGAACGCAGAGTGATGTGTGGCAAGTGACACTCCCGGCACGAGTTTTTATTTCTTTTTATATTCTATAAAAATATTACTCACTAAGGTAATAGGCGGGAGATTCATGTTGATATAGTATAGAAAAGGTTTAATCCCTCTCTGTTGTTGGTGAGGATGCGGTGCGGAACGGTAGGTGACACCACACATGTCAGCAACTAGCGCGGACGAACTGGTCGAGGAACTGGACGAAAAGCACACGCTGTCTGCAGAAGACGACATCCCGGAGATGGAGGCAGCCGAGTCCTGCGTCTCGCTCAGCTGTTGGAGCAACACTTACTGAGTAGACGCTAGCTGTATTACATTATTTTGTACGACTAAAAAAGTAAATCCGCAAGCACCGGTAGATAGAGTCGGTACCAGTGTCGTGCGGACCAGTTGCCGCGGTGAGAGCAGGAACGTAGTGAACAGACGCCGACGGAGCCCGGTCGGATACGGGTTCAAAGCATTGCGCAAAAGACTTATTAGTTTTCTACTTGACCTAGTGTAGGACAGGAGTAATGAGACAGAGAACATGAATCCGGACTACCACAAAATAGCGGCACGCGGGGAGTCGCTGACAGAGCGTGTCCGGCACGAACACCGTGAGAGGCGAGCGGAACACACAGAAGAGACACGAGAACTGCTGAGTGAGTTCGGAGAGATAATCACTACCGGCTACTGGAACGGGGAGCGGATCGACCGGGCACGAGCAGCCCGTTACGTCGCCTTCGAACGGTGGCCAGCACCGGAGTCGTTGCCGGAGTGGGTCACACTTCTGGACGACCTGCTGTCGGGGCTCGATCCAACCGACAGCTCGGTTCCAGATCACCTGTCGGATGTTCCGTTCGGGCCCGTCCTCTCGCAGTACGTCGAGACGGCGTGGGAGCGGTTCGACCGGGCGGCCCCGACGGAACTGTGGACGGACGACGCCATCGATGACTGTCAGCGGGTGTTGGCCACTCGACTCGCCGAGGTGCTCGCGCGGGCACACCACGTCGATTTCGTCCGGTACGTCGCACAACGGGACACCGCAGTTGTCCGTGAGGGACGGCTGTCGGCCGACTCGACCGAGTGGTACGACCAGTACATCACAGCAGTGCTCGAGAGCCGCGCCGCAGACTTCTTCGAGGAGTACGCCGTCGGTGCTCGCCTGCTTGTCGAGACGATCGACCAGTGGCACGACAGTTTCAAATCGTTCGCCGAGCGGTTCGCGTCGGACGACGACGCTCTCGAATCGTTGTTGCGGACTGACCCACAGCGGGTGACGGGACTCACAGCCGCCGGCGACCGTCACGACGAGAACGACTGTGTCCTGCTCGTCGAGTTCGACGAGGAGACGGAGGCGGTGTACAAGCCACGGGGGCTGGAGACGGAACAGACGGTCCACGACCTCACTGCCGACCTGGCTGCGGCAGACGTATCCGTTCCGGAACTCCCCGTCCCGTCGTTGCTCGACCGTGGTGACTACGGCTGGGTCGAGGTTGTGACACAGGAGTCACACGACACTGTCGACTCCGTCGCTAGCTACTACAGACGGGCCGGTGCGCTGTTGGCGGTCGCGTACGTCCTCTATCTGACCGACTGTCACTGTGAGAACGTGATCGCAACGGCCGACGGCCCCGTTGTCGTCGACCTCGAAACGATTTTTGAAATGGACAACCGACCGGCAACGGGAGCCGAGACGGACGTTCAGCAGGCGGCTCGCACGACGGTCTTCAACAGCTCCGTTCTCGGGACAAATCTACTTCCACAGGGATCGCTCCCGAGAAGCGTGTCGGGGTACGCTGGGATCGAGGGCCGAGAGACGAGCGCTGAGATGTTGGACTGGAAGAATCTCGGCACCGACGGGATCGATGTCGACTACACGACAGTCAAGGCGGAGCGCGACGACAACTTCCCGACGTACGACGGGCGTCCCATCCCACCGAAGCAGTTCCAGTCAGAGATTGTAGATGGGTTCGAGCAGACGTACGACGCCATCGACGAAACCGCAGACAGCCTCGCGCCGCCGCTCGCAGATCGGTTCGAAGAGATCGAGACTCGGCTCCTCCTCCGGACGACGAGAGCCTACGAGTCGGTCCGACGTGCGGCGCACTCTCCGACGAATCTCAGACACGGTGTCCGGTACGACGCGGAGATCCGCCGTACACTGAGTCTCCGGCGCGACCGGCCTGTGTTGGAACAACAGACATCGATGACCGAACTGGACGATCGCCGTTGGGATCGAATCGTCGCTGCCGAACACGAGGCACTTCACCGCGGCGACGTACCGCGATTCACGACCACTGGCGACGACCCAGGACTCTACTTCGACGGCCGACAGATTGTCGAACACCTCACCGAACGGACGGGCGTCCAACGGGTTCGGGAGCGACTGGAGCAGTTGGGGCCGATGGACCGACGCCGTCAACGCGGACTGATCTGCGCGGCGTTGTCGAGTCCGAGGGTCGTCCCCCGCATCCACCCAGACGGGAAGGTATAACACAAAATGACAGAACACACCATCGACGGACCACGAGACCGACCGACGACGACCCTCTCGGACGACCGACTCCGCTCGGCCGCAGAGGCGATCGCCAGACAGCTCCCCGAGCCAGCGATAGGGTACCCCGACGAGATCGTCCAGACTGTGGGCTACATCGAGGGTGAAAACGGCGTCCACCCGGCGGCCAAGCCCGGCGTGTTCTGTGGCCGACTCGGCGTTGCCGTCTACTTCGCCGCGCTCGCGGCGGTAACGGAGACTGACTCCTACACTGACTCCGCACGCGCGTGGGCGGACCGGTGTCTCCAGACGGACCCGGAGACCGTCTGTGCCCGCCCAGATATCGGCGTCGGGAGCGGTGTCGGGTCGACAGTGTACGGCCTGACGTTGTTGGCCGGACTCACCGGTGAGCCGGTGTACGCCGACCGGGCCAGTGAGGTCGTCCAGGCGATTGACCGGGAGACCGTCGCCGACGACCGACAGTACGACGTTCTGTTGGGAGCCGCTGGGACCGTCCACGGACTGCTGGCGTACTACGAGGCCAGCGGCGACGACACGGCGCTGGAGACAGCACACGCCTGTGGGAAACACCTCCTATCGGAGCGGTTCGAGAAGTGGAACGGCTACAGCGTCTGGGACACGAGCCGGGTCGACGGAGTCGGGAGTGCCGCAGTGGGTGCAGCCCACGGAGTTGGCGGCATCGCTCACGCCCTCTACCGCCTCGGTGCCCACACTGAAGACGAGCGGTACATCAAGATCGCAGAGGAGGCGGTCGCGTTCGAGAACACGTTCTACAGTCCACACGAGCGAAATTGGAAGGCAAACTTCGGCGGTGTGCGTGACTACACCGACTGGTGGTGTAGCGGGAAGACCGGCGTCGGTGCCACCCGCCTCGGAAGCCTCTCGGTACACGGTAGCGACACCCTCCGTCGAGACGCGCGCCGGGTCGCCGAGGCGCTCGATAGTGGGCTCCTGGCTCACGACTCGTTGTGTCACGGAAACGCCGGCGTGTTGGACCTCTTGGTGGGGCTGGCGTCTCACGACGAGACCGCAGATCTCGTGTCGATGGAGCGGCCACGCGGGCTCGCACACGTGGTTCTCGAACGTCGATCGGAGACCGGACAGTACAGCATCACACACGGCGGGATCACCGGACTGTCGAACCCCGTGTTGTTCCTCGGGACGACCGGGGTGGGGTACGGGTTCCTCAGGCTGTTGGAGCCGTCACTCCCGTCGCTCGTCCAGTTCGAGTCGACAACCGTGGGTGGGTGGCCGTGACGAGTGTCGATCCCGTCTCCTGCGGAGAGGTCGTCGAGACTGCACGGCGGCTCGTCGTCGGGACCGACTGCTGGCTCGGCGAGAACGCCGCCCGGTTCGACCCCCTTGTCGGGCAGTCGAGACGCAGAGAGGTGCGTCAGAAGGCGTTCTGTGAGCTTGCAATGTATCTGGACAGCTCGTTCGCTCACGGAGACGACGGCCCGGCAGCCTGTCGGCAGCTTCTCACCGAGCGGGCGACGACACCGGACTACTACAGACAGTTCCTGCGACACCCACGTCAGTTCCCACATCTGGCGTACCCCTTGGCGGCGCTGTCTCGACAGGACGACCTTCCGGCGCGTGTCGAACGGTTGTTCGAGCGGACGGCAACACTCTCGGCCGCGAGACAGCCCGGTCGCCCGGTATCGAGACAGTTGGACTACTGGCACACCTGTCTGGTGTACGGTATTCGGCCGGACGATTTCGACCCGCAAGCCTTGCTCGAACACGGCTACACCAGCTGTCGGATCAACGCCGTCGACGCGGACATCGGAGCTGCCTACGGGATAACACACGAACTGTTGTTCTACCACAACCTCGGGAACGACCGAGCGGAGTTTCCGGACGAACCGTTGTCGTACGAGGCTCCGGACACGATTCTGGGGCTCCTGTTTCGGTTTCTCGCGGAGGATCACGTCGACGCCGTCGTGGAGTTGTTGTTCGTCGGTGTGCTCCAACGTCAGGTACCACCCGGACTGGTCCGGTACGTGCTCGGCTGGCTGGCGGACCGGGTCGGCGGCGACGGGGCACTGCGTTTTCCCACAGACGACCCACTGGAACTGCGGACGTACACCGGCGTCAACCCAGAGCTGTGGGAAGACAACGAGGTGGGCTGGCGGTGTCACTACCACCCGACGATCGTGTTCGGGATGTTGTGTCGGACAGTCGCGCGAGACTGGCACCAGATTCGTCGAGAGTCACCGGCCCGAAACATCACACACGACGCTGTCGACGACCAACTCGACACGCTCGGCACGGCGCTGTCGGCACTGGCCGACTACAGTCTCGAACGCGGTTCGGAGGCGTTGGCCGAACTCGCAGACACACCGATTGTGTCGGTGTACGACGACGTCGTCGACCACGGCGTCGAGTTCCTCCAACGACAGTTGTACGGGCAGTTTCCTGGGTCCTGGGTCGACGAGCGCGGTCAGTTCACCGATGGAGACCGAACCCGTGAGGCGTTTCGCCGAGAAATCCTCGATCCGTTGGACGACCGTATCGAGACCACGCTCGAAGCCGTCCGCTCGGACGAGTCCGACGGCGAGTGAGACGTGATCTCGTTCGGAAGGGGATCACTGTGTCGGCACAGAAGAGTTTCTACCGGCCGATCTTTGTATCTGGAGCTCACAAGCACCTTACATGAACAGAGAGATGTCGCTCGGAAGGGTTGTGGACGGAGACTCGAAGTTGACCGTCTGGCTCGACCGGCGTCGAGCTGAGACGGGGGACACAGCCACAGTCGTGGTCGATTTCGTCGGTCGAAACGTTGTCTGGGAGGTGGAGTCGATCAGTGTTAGTCTGTCTGTCCACTACTTCGGTGTGGACGAAGAGACAGAGACAGCCGAGCTATCGCACGTCGAGGTAGTCGGCACAGAGACATGCTCGCCGGAGCTACGGACGACGCGGACCGCAGATCTTCCCGTCCCGGCTTGGAGTCCGTACACTGTAGGTGGTGTCGGAGTAGCCGTAGAGTCGGAGATACGCACACGAGACGAGACGGTGACGGAACGGAGACACCTCAGCGTCTCTTCTGAGGAGATCGAAGCGGCGTTCGAGACGGTGGTCGAACGCGGGTTCATCCCCCGTGGGTCACGTCTGGTCGCCGTTTCCGACGACGAGACCCCGCCGTACGAACAACAGTTCCCCCTTACGAGCCCAGGAAGCAGGCCGACGGCCGCTCCAGATGAACGACTTGTGTGTCGTCCGACACCGGACGGTGTCGACGTGACACCGCCCGGTGAGTCTTAGTACCTCCTGCAGCCCAGCCAACCAACAAAAACTTTTTAAATATTTGGTTAGGAGTATCTTTGTGAGCAGAACTGAAACCGCTGTGGATGAACCAATAGTATCGGTTCGGGGTCTCAAGAAGGAGTACGGTGACAGTGAAGATTCAGTCATCGCTGTGGACGATGTCTCCTTCGAGATAGACCGCAGTTCGATCACGGGGCTACTTGGCCACAACGGCGCGGGGAAGACGACCGTTATCAAGTCGATGCTCGGCCTCGTTCGTCCGACAGACGGGAAGGTTCAGATCGACGGGTTCAGCGTCGACGACAACCCGAAGCGCACGTTCGCGCGCGTCTCCGCTGTCCTCGAAGGCGCTCGGACGACGTACTGGCGACTCACCGTTCGGGAGAACGTCCGTTTCTTCAGCCGGCTGGCCGGACACGACCCGGCAGAGCACCGGGAGAGACACGAGGAGTTGTACGAAGCGTTCGGTCTCGAGGACAAATTGAATACGACGGTTAACGAGCTGTCACGGGGGATGAAACAGAAAGCGGGGATCGTGACCGCACTCGCACGTCGACCCGACGTGCTGTTTTTGGACGAACCGACACTGGGCTTGGACGTCGAGAGTTCTCTGGAGCTACGCCGGCAGCTAACGACGCTCGTCGGTGAGGGGGGACTGACAGTGATCGTGTCGAGTCATGACATGGAGGTGATCGAAGAAATCTGTAACCGCGTCATCGTCATGTCGGACGGAGAGGTGATCGCGGACGAGTCCGTCGACGAACTGATGGAACTGTTCGACAGACAGAACGTCGCTCTCTCGTTGAGCAGCGCCGACGAGGCGACGCTGTCCCGGATCAGAGACGAGTTCGACGTCGTCGGCGATTCGAAGCGCGACGGACACGACAGGATCGAAGTCTCGATCGAAGACACGGAACAGTTGCACAGTCTACTCGGCCGTCTGGTGGAGGCAGGCGTCTCCGTCACGAACATCGAGACGACGGAAGTAGACTTCAGTGAGGTGTATCTGGAGATCACGGACGGCGACGAGTGGAACAGAGCGACCATCTCTGGCAAGAACGATGCGTGAGGAGGTTCGGACCCGTGGACGACTGTTTCGAGGCGTGATCGGTAAGAAGGCCCTGTTGATGTACAGGTACCCCATCAACACGCTGGCGTCCATCGTGACGATCTACGTGTTCTTCCTGCTGACGCTGTTCGGTGGGCGCGCCATCGGCGGCGGTGCGTTCGACGACTCGCTGGCGTCGATCGTCGTCGGATTCTTCTTGGTCACTGCGTCCATCTCTGCGTACAACAGTCTCGCAAACGCCTTCGCTGCCGAGGCGTCTTGGGGGACGCTCGAACAGCTGTACATGTGTCGGAGCGGATTCGGTCTCGTGGCGGTGTTCACCGCCGTCGCGGAGGTGCTCGTCGCCGTGTTGACCGCCTTCTCGTTACTGGTGGCGATGCTGCTGACGACGGACATCCAACTCCAGTTCAATCTACTCAGTATCCTGATGACGCTCGTGTTGTCTGTCAGCTCCGTCATCGGCGTCGGCTTCGCGTTCGGTGGTGCGGCGGTCGTCTACAAGCGCATCGGGAACGTGTTCAACATCATCCAGTTCGGGTTCGTCGGGCTGATCGCAGCGCCCGTCGAGGCGTACCCCGCGCTCAAGCTCCTGCCGCTGACACAGGGGAGTTACCTCCTCCGGCGGATCATGACCGAGGATGCGCACCTGTGGACGTTCGCCGGGAGTGAGGTGGCAATCCTGGCTGCGACGGGGATCGGGTACGCCGTTCTGGGGTACGTCGTGATGCTCCGGTTCGTCCAGACCGCCCGCGGCCGGGGTGTGATGGGTCACTACTGACCGTAGCAAACGGAAGCCCACCCATTCAGGGAGCCGTCCGTGTCGACCGTCGGTCTGGTGCACTCGGGACCGAGTTCTACGAGGCGACCGGCCGAGCCACGGAACTGTGCTCTGTCGCCAGGAGCGTACCCCAAACTGATCGCTGGCGGCTACCGGCGGTGCCGACGAGCACGAACGACGCCTCGGTTCGTCGCTCGAATTGTGTTCTTCCCGTCACATTTATTACAAAGGTTCGCAAATAAGTCGGTCATGAGACTCGGTATTAAAAACGTCGGGAAGAAGTACGAGTCGGAGACGTGGGGTGTGCGCGACGTTACACTCGAACTAGACGCCGGCGTTCACGGACTGCTGGGTTCGAACGGAGCCGGCAAGAGCACACTCATGCGGATGCTGACGACCGTCTCAGAGCCGACAGAGGGGACCATCCACTGGGACGGAACGGAGATAACAGAGTCACCAGAGACCATCCGGTCGGCCCTGGGATATCTACCACAGGACTTCGACACGTACTCTAGTCTCCAGCTCCAAGAGTACATGGAGTACGTTAGCGCGCTTCGCGGACTCGATTCCGAGACGGCGAGTGCTCGAACGGACGAACTACTCCGTCTGGTCGGACTGGCCGATGTCCGCGACCGTCGACTCGACACTTTCTCCGGCGGGATGCACCAACGGGTCGGCATCGCACAGGCGCTTCTCGGCGACCCGGATCTACTAGTCGTCGACGAGCCGACCGTCGGGCTCGATCCAGAAGAACGCGTCCGGATGCGGAACGCGCTCGCCGACACGCCCGGCGACCGTGTCGTGATCTTCTCGACACACGTCATCGGTGACATCGAGGCCACTGCCGACACAGTCGCCGTTCTCGACGACGGTGAACTGATCACACATGCCGAGACCGAGGCGCTGATCGACCGTGTCGAGGGGCGGGTGTACACGTGCACCGTGTCGGGAGACACTGCCGACAGCCTCCGTGAGGAGTACCCAGTCTGCAACACGGTCAGGCGAGCAGAGGGGTTCGAACTCCGGTTGATCGCCGACGAGCCTCCGACCCCCGACTCCGAGCCGGTGGCGGCGACGTTGGAAGATGCGTATCTCAACACGGTAGACCATGCTGCGGCGTGAGGCACGCCGTGTCTACCACGTCGCGCGAACGGATCTGCTCGCGCGACTCCGCTCCAGAAAGCTCCTCGCGTTTCTGGCGGTCGTCGTCTACTTCGGCTATCTGATCAACGTCGGCACCTTCGGACTGTTCTACTCTGTCGAAGACAGTCTGGTGAGCGGAGCGCTGACCGCCCCGATGACCGGGCTCAACGCCGGTGTCGCCGGGTCGATGGTGACCTTGTTCGGTGGGTTCTACCTGATGCGTGGGACGATCGCCCGAGACGAACACCAGGGTCACGGTCCCCTTCTCGCCACCAGCAACGCCCGGACTCCGGTGTACCTTCTGGGGAAGCTGGGGAGCAACACAGTGATTGGGCTGTTGACCGCGGCTGTGCTGGCAGCCGCAGCCGTTGCGAACCACGCGGTCCACGGAGTCGGCTCGACAGACCCCGTCGCCATCGCCTGGCCCGTGTTCGTCATGGTCGTTCCGCTGGCGGTTCTCGTCGGCGGGGTGGCGATTCTGTTCGAGACGATCGACCTACTCGTCGGGACACTCGGCCGCGTCGTCTACCTCGTGTCGATGGTCTTCGTCGTCGGCGGGCTGTTCGCGCCGTCCGGAACGGCGACACCCGCAGCGGTCCAGACGGGAGCCAGGTCGTTCGACCTTCTGGGCCGGGTGTTGGCCCACGAGTTGACGTTCGACGCCGTTCGGTCTGGCTACCCGGCGTTCGACCGTGGGTTCGTGAGCTTCGGCACCGGTGGGACGCTCGAACAGACGTTCCGCTACGAGGGTGGTCGTTGGCCGGCGTGGTTCTTCCTCCAGCGACTCGGGTGTGCGTCAGTCGGGGTCGTCCTCACAGTCGCTGCGAGTGTGCCTTTCACTCGGTTCCGCGAGACGACACCGGGACCGGTGGCGAGACGCGTCCCGTCGGTGTCCGTTCGCTCAATCCTGCCCACGCTCCCGTCACTCCGAGGCGACGGCGGCGGGTCGGTGAGCCCACCGGATAGCCGTCCACGGATCGACGAACTGTCGCTCACGCCGGTTGAAGGGAAGCAGTCCGGTGGGTTCGGCCGTCTGCTGGCCGTCGAACTCCGCCGGCTCCTCCGTGGACACCCGTGGTGGTGGTATCTCGGTGCCGTGGCGCTCGCGGGGGTGCCGGTGTGGCTCGCAGCCACAGGAACCGACAGTGGCGGCCAGGCGGTGTTGTTGCTGGCAGCGGTGTGGCCGATCTTCGTCTGGTCTCGGATCGGAGCAGAGACCGCCCGCGCCGGGATCATCGAACAGATCCGTGCGTCGCAGTACCCCGTCGGACAACTGTTCGCCGAGTGGGCGGCCGGTTGTCTGATCGGGCTGGCTGTCACCGGGGGCGCGTTCGTGCTGTCGGTCGCTGGTGCCGGCCCAGAGGTGGCTGTCGGACTGCTGGGGACGGTACTGTTTCCACCCTCACTCGCACTCGTGGCCGGGCTGTGGACGGGCTCACAACGGCTGTTCGAGGCGTCGTATCTCGGCGTCTGGTACCTCGGGCCGCTGAACGGTGCGTTCTTCGCCGATTTCGCGGGCATCACTGCGGAGAGTGTCGCAGCGTTCGTCCCGGCCGTGTACGCCGCGGTCGGCTTCCTCGCTGTCCTCACTGTCGCTCACCGCCGAGCGTACGACGGGCTCGTGGGGTGACCACACGACGGTGACGGAATCGGGATTCCACTGGGTGATCGGGGTTCCAGGTGCGTCTCCAGTGCTCGCCCGGACGAGACGTACGTCTTCTGACGCCGGCAGAGCGACCGACACCGCGATCGACGACAGACGCTCCGTGACTCTCGACACGTTTCGCCCCTCTCACTATCGCTCCGCTTTGCTTTGAACACAGCTATTAATCGGTACTACTAAATCAGTGCGTATCTCACTGGATCACACATGAAGTTCACCGAAGGGGAATCTGGAAAGCTAACTGTGATCGACGACTTTCGAGACACGGTACAGTTGGAGTTCGACGCCAACGAGGAGCCGGAGCTCCAATCTGACGGACCGGGGCTGACTGCGTTCACCGAGGTGGGCTACGACCCGCAGAAGCGCCATCACACGGAGACGACCGGCTTCACCGCGCCGCCGGTGGCCGTGACGGTGGTCAACCTCGCCGCCAACAACCCCGACCACCGCCAGCTCACCGACGGCGACACCGCCGCCATCGGCCCCGATACGGCGGTGATCCTGCGAACGCCCGTGCTCGTTCACGTTCGCGCAGATGGCACGGGCCAGGTCCAGCGGACGGCCGACGCGGTTAAAGTCGTGTTCGACGAAGCGACGGAGATCGAGATCGGCTTCGAGAGTCGCCACCAGGAGTCGCCAGGCGCGATCTACGTCGAGAAGAGCCTCGATGGCGTCGCACGCGGGCTCTCCGCGCTCGGGTGTAACACCCAGACCACCACGCCGGATCGCAGTTTCCCCAACGTCCGCAAGCAGCCGCCACGGATGCAGTTCCGCGACAGAGAGATCGTCGACGGCGCGCTCGCGGACTGCCCGGACACGAACACCGAAATCGTCGTTCCCGGCACCGACGACGACGGCTTGGCGCATCTCCTCCCGACCGCGGGACTCCTCCACTACCTCGGGGCCGAGGCGACCGTCGAACCGGACGCGAGCGGCACTCACCTCCGCGTCGGTGCCGAGAGGTACCACCTCGGTGACGATCCCGAGACCACCGACCAGACCGCCTCCGCGCTCTTGCGGACCGTGTTCTTCCTCGACTGTCTCGCACGGACGGGTGGGCCGTACGGCACGGATCTCGTCGAGCGCGAACTGCTGGACGAACTCGGTCTCGACGCCGTCCGACTGTACGACACCCCGCTGGCCGAGCGGGTCCGGCGCTACCTCGACACGACGAACGTTCTCGGCGACGACGGTGACCCAGACGACGGCTTCCTCGACCGGCTTCCGGAGTGGCACCTCGGACTCCACGTCGAGCCGGAGTTCAAGCGCGTGCCCGCGCTGTCGCACTATCTCGGCCGACTGGCGGACGTGTACAGCCCCAGCGGCGCGCAGTTAGAGACCCTGACGGATCAGGGGCAGTGGTCACAGCGCACCACTCGGAGCCGGAAGCGACACACTGCGGGTGACGTGATGATCGGGCCAGAACAGCGCGCCCGAACGGTCGGGTGGCACGGCCCGCGGCGGGCGCTGAACGCGTTCAACGTCGTCGGTGACGGGCTCCCCCGCCTCAAGCCGCTCACGGACGGCGACCTTTCAGTGACGGTCGTCCAGGCGGCCGAGGAGTTCGTCAACGACGAAGAAGTAGCGGACTACTACCGGGAACGAGATCTGCCGATGGACGTCCGCCTGCTGTCCGAGCCCGGCACGGCCGGGCTGCGACGAGCGCTCGAACGGCCGACGGACCTGCTCCACTTCGTCGGTCACTGCGAGGACACCGGGCTGCGGTGTTCCGACGGCACGCTCGCCGTCGAGGAGATCGACGAGTGCAACGTCGAGGCGTTCTTCCTGAACGCCTGCGGATCGCTCGGCTTCGGCGAGAAACTGGTGAAGCGCGGTGCCGTCGCCGGCGCTGCGACGACCCGCGCGGTGTTCGGCGAGACGGCCGCGCAGGTGGGCTGCGACTGGGCCCGACTCGTCGCGCACGGCTGGTCCGTCGAGCGGGCGCTGGACGTGGCGCGATCCGTCGACGATCCGAGCGGGTACGTGAGTGTGGGTGACGGGACGCACAGAGTTGCAGAGGCTGAAAACGGCATTCCGGGAGAGTACCATGTCTCCAGTGATGGGAACGGAGAGAAGATCATCACAATGTCGTGGAACTCACCTGTCAAAGTGGGGGCGACAGTCGGTAATTACCTACAGATGCAGGATCAGCTGTCTTCTTCTGAGACTAGCCAAGAGTTTGGAGACGAGAGATCGAACGGTCTGCTCTCACTATTTCCGAACCCCATATCGCATCAGGGTGCGCTTGTGTGGGACCCGGGAAGGATCACGGATTAGTCGGGCCGGAGTACTCACTCCCGCCATCATCGATCGACACCCCACCATCTGTAGTGAGGTCGAGCCCGCCATCGAACCCACCGTCGGCGGCCGCGACAGGATCGGCGACTGCCACGAACAACACGACCAACAGCAGGGTCGTGAGGAGTCTCGGGTGCCGTGCGACCGTCGCCTGGAGCCGGGCCATCGCGTCGCGCATACTCGTACGTTATCAGATATGGGATTTAAGTCTGTTGTCGCGGACGTTTTTGTTTCGACCTGAGATAAGAGAGCCGCGTCGAGTATATTGTGAGGTGTTACGGATATACTTTCGCCGAGAGAGGACGGATCGCGGTCGGAGAGCGGGTTGGCGGCGGTCGGACGTCTCTCTCGACGGGTCTCACCGCGACCGGCGGCTGATTCTGCCGCCGGAGAGAAATACCACCTCGGAGTTAGACCACGTTCTACCTCTGTCGTGGGAAAATTACTTGACGGGGCGGGACATTACGCCCCAACAGGATGGATTCCATCAGGGGGAAGCCGACGAAACTCTTCGAAGCGGCACTACGGGAGTTGGACGATCCGATCGCCACGCTCCCGTCGGCGGGGCTCTGTCTGCCGTTCTGTCGTGCGCTGGACCGGGTCGGCGACGCCAGCGCCCGGGTGTTGCTCGCGGAAGACGAGGACGGCCGACTGGACTGGCGGACACAGACGGTCGCCGCGGACCACCGGTACGAGGGCCGGCTCGGGCTACGGTCCGCCCGGACGACGGACGCGCTCGTCGTCGGCACGGAGCGAGCGTACGCGCTCGACACGACGACACTCCCGTCGACGGCGGTCGCCAGCCGCCTCGACGGCGAGCGACCGGTCGCCCAGCGGTGGGCGCTGGGCGAGCGCCTGCGGCTCGACGCCCCCCCGCGTTCCCAGCTCGTCGCCGAGACGCGCGAGACCGTGGGGGACACCGCCGCGACGGCTGTCACCAACGAGATCCGACGCGGGCCCGCCCGCCGCCGCGGCCCGCCGGGAATCGACCCCGTGAAGCTCCTCCTGTGGAGCGGTGCCGCCGAGGGCGCCCGGGTCTCCCGTGTGAAGACGGTCATCGAGCGGATGGGCCTCGGGAGTCGCCAACTGTTCGAGCGCCGGCTGGACGTGTTGGAAGACGAGGAACTCGTCGCCACACCGACGATCAACGACGGCGAACGCGGCCGTCCGGAGCGGCAACTGTCCGTCCCCGACGACCTGGGTGTCGCCGACCCGACGAGTCCCCCGGACTGGGTCCGCGCGGCGCTGTTGTGACAGGCGTGTTCAGTCACAGGTAGATTGTCTGTCGAGTTCGTCGGACGGGTAAATCTGAGACACGGCAGGAGGCCGTGTTCGAACTACGAGCCTGGACGCAGATACAGATGACCCTGGCACCGTTCGAGTCACCTCAGTGGTACCGTGTGGTTGCGAGTGTGGGAGGCACCTCGAGAGGAGCCCGTTTGCTAATCGCCTGTGTCGATCGCAGTGCAGATCAAAAACGATTGTCTAGATACTCATTGCGTGAGTCACGCTCTATTAAAACCTTGGATTAGTTGAGACTTGAATATCTTTCTGAGTGTTTGAGCTCTAGAGTACCTGAGAAACATTCAATACAAAAGCTGCGTACTACAGGCATGCGTCCGACAAAAACACGGACAACGTCAGTCGTCGTAGCGTACTCCAAGCAGTCGGCCTGAGTGCCGTAGGTGCCTCGGTCGTAGGCACCGCCACCGACAACGTGGCAGCCGCCGACTACCCCTACGACAAGATCGAGGGGGACAGTGAGGCCACGACTATCAGGTACACTAAGAACGCGGTGTACGACAACTACGTCAAGATGTCGATGGCGTCGACCCTGACGCACCTCGGGTCTCCGTATCTCGACGACGGCACGTATCTTCACAACTTCGGACTGAACACGCAGGGGGCTGCGTACCACACGCAGGACGAGGCCCTCCGGCCGAACATTCGGAACCACTCGATGAGAGCAGAGAGGCTCGGATCGAACGCGGTGCTGGACGGCCGACCGGTCGACAGTGAGTATGTCGGTGCCATCCCGGCAGAGACGAACGACGACATCCAGAAGTTCTTCAGTACTGCTATAAAGTCGACTGCCGGACTACTCAGCGCTAAAATCGGGGTAGTGACGGCTGGTGCGTCGATCATCGGCAGCATGAAGAACATCGGGACAGAGGAGTGTCCGGAGTCGAGCACCTGTGTGAGCTACCAGTGGGACTACGACTTCGACGAGAAGGAAGAGGTGGCACACCAGGCGAAGTTCCAAGCTATAACCGATGGCAGCGAGTACGGCAACATCGAGGTGACTGCGCAGGTGAACGCCGAGGTTGCTATCTCGTTCCTCGCTACGATTGGTCCAGATCAGAACGGTGACGACGAGGGGTACAACTTCATCTCCCCCCGACAGCCTCCCTCGAAGACTAGCTCCGGGGACGGCAGTTCGGCGTACGTCTCTCGTGACGCCCTGCAAGAGTACTTGGACAGTGATCTCAGCTCCAAGTCGGACATCCCGACCCCGGACGAGATGAGCGCCGAGACGGCCGAAAAGTACGGTGTTCGCGAGCTCGAAGAGCCACAGCCCATCGTCGTCGACGGAGAGCGGAAGCGGGTGACACACGTGGTCGAAGATCTCCCCGTTCACACCTTCGCACTGGAACCGAAGCCAGCACAGCGGTGAACCGAGAGTAACTCTTTATAATTTATTTTCACAATGGTAAAGCGCCGAGCCTACCTCGCAGCACTGTGCAGCGGTCCGTTCCTCACTGGCGGGTGTCTGGCGAGTGACGAGCCCGAGTCTCCGTCCGTTCTGACGGACCACCGACTCACGATCACGGAGCGTGGCTGCGGGGACAGGCAACACGACGCCTCGCTGTCGTACGACACTGCGACGAATCAACTCCACGTCGAGGGGACGTACGCCAAGACCGAGGAGTGTGGACCGCTCGGGCTCGGTACCAACAGGCGACCGAACAACGAGAAGGTGGACATCGAGATCTACCCGGTGGACCGAGCCGACTGCCCATCGTGCCGGCGTTACTACGAGTACGAACTGACCGCCACGTTTCGAGACACCCCATCTGGCGTCGCACTCGTCTATCTCGAGACGGACGACCCCTTCGGTGAGTTCCTGGACGTCGAGAGCGAGTCAACCGAGTGACACGTAACAAGCGGAAGCCCACCCCTTTAGCGGTGGGTCTGAGCGACAATCAGATCAACCCGTGAGTGTGCTACGACTCGTCTGGATGTTCCACCGCCTCTAACCCAGCCTCAATCACTTCGCGGTACGCCTCTGTCAGACTCTCTGCATCGCTTTCTTCCTTGTAGTCTTTCACTCGCCCCGCCAGCGCGTGGGTGATGTCGATATTTGGTCTCATCGTCTAAAAGACCTTTAGTCACCAAACGGTAAGAGCCTGTTGTCGTGAGGCGAACCAACACGTTCGCGGTCAGACCGCTCACCGATGCCGACGAGCGACTGCTCCGCGAGCTGCTGGACGCCTCCGCCAGTCTCTGGAACGAACTCACCTACGAACGTCGCCAGAACTTCTTCGACGGCGAGTCCGTCTGGGACACTGCCGATTACCGGAAACAGTGCGTCGGCGTCCTTGGCTCCGCGACTGCTCAACAGATCATCAGGAAGAACAAATCTGCCTGGCAGTCGTTCTTCGCCCTACGTGAAGACGGGGAAGACGCGTCACCTCCCGGGTACTGGGGCAACGAGGACAACGGACGCGAACTCCAGACACTCATCCGCAACGACCAGTACACGCTGGAAACCGGAGAAAGATCACGGGTTGAAATCCCGGTCGGCCAAGATCTGAAGGACAAATACGGACTTGGCTATTACGAACGGCTCCGCTTGGAAGTTGTTGGCGACCCGAAGTGGGACGGTGAGCAAGGCCAACTGGAGATCCAGTACAACGACATCGACGACACGTTCAGAGCCTTTCAGCCTGTCACTGTGCCTGGTTCTCGACAGGATTCACCATTAGCCGAGGAATCGGCTGCTCTGGACGTGGGCGCGAACAATCTCGTCGCCTGTACGACTACGACTGGCCAACAGTACCTGTACGAGGGACGCGACTTGTTCGCCGACTTCCACGAGACGACCGAAGAGATCGCCCGGTTACAGTCGAAACTCCGCGAGGGACGATACAGCAGCCAGCGGATTCGTCGACTGTACCGGAAACGGACACGTCGACGTGACCACGCACAGGATGCGCTTGTCCGTGATCTTGTAGAGCGACTCTACGAGGAAGGTGTGGCGACGGTGTACGTGGGCGATCTCACCGATGTCCTCGAGACGCACTGGCACCCAGAAGTGAACGAGAAGACGCACGAGTTCTGGGCGTTTCGGTCGTTCGTTGATCGGCTTGCCACAACCGCTGAAGAGTACGGGATCACGGTTGAGGTTCGGTCTGAAGCGTTCACCACGGCGACGTGTGTCGAGTGTGGTGAGCAAATGGAGACAGAGCGTCGTGGCGACGTGTTCCGGTGCTCGTGTGGTTACGAGGGCCATGCAGATCTGGACGCGTCACGGACGTTCTTGAGCCGAGAGACTGGCAGAGAGTTCGAGACAGGGTCGATGGCACGGGCCGTGCGCCTCAAGTGGGACGACCACAACTGGTCGGAGCTATCACGCTCTCCCGAGAGGGCAAGTCCCAACGAGGAGCGCACAAATCGGAGTACCAGCGACGGGAAAGTTGCCTCCGTGGGCCGATAGCGAACATCCCCACCGGAGGAATCCCACCCCTTCAGGGGTGGGAGGATGTCAAGCCCGTCTGTACGGGGGATGGTGTGTCTGTCACTCCTCGTCGTCGCGCGGCACGAACACGACTCCACCGACGCCAGCCACGCCGACGGCTGTCCCGAAGCCGGGACCACCGACACTCGACGTTCCCTCGCCAGCACCGGAGCTACTGGGAATGCCCCGAGCCGTGTCCGGCTCGGTGCCGTCTGTCTCCACCACGTACAGATTGTCGTCGTTGTTCCCGACGTACACCGTGTCGTCCTTCACTGCCGGCTGCGAGCCGACATCGTTGTCAGTCTCGAAGGCCCGCTCCTCGTCTCCCGTCGTCGCGTCCGCCGCGTACAGGTTGGTGTACGTACGAGAAGCGTGAGCCTGGCGGAAGGAGACGACAGAGTGCCCGGGAAGTCCACCGGGCTGGACGACTGCCGGTTCCTCGTCGCACTCTGCGGAACGCCCGACCACGAGGTCGGTAGCTGTCGGAGGGTCGGCAGCGAGTCGACGGGTCGGAGTCACTGCAACACTGCGGCACCACTTAATCCGGACGGCGCTGCGAGTGACGGTGTGCAGACACGCGAGCAGTTCGACCGGGAGGCACTGACGGAAGACGTTCGGGAGCTCGTCGACGAGATCGATCGCCACCACGTCGACCCGTTCGTCGGCTACGACAGTCGCGTCGCGTTCCGCGCGAGGGCAGAAGAGACCGTCCGGGACCTCCCCGAGTCGGCGTCGCCGGAGGAGGCGTTCCGCCGGATCGCGCCGCTGGTCGCCGGACTCCGCGACGCACACTCGCGGGTCCACCCCCCGGAGCCCGCCACCGAGACGAGCGACGAGTCGGACGGCCAGACGGCCGACGGCGGCGAGAGCGAGCCGGAGCGGTTCCCCCTCTCGCTCCGGGTGATCGGTGAGGCGTTGTTCGTCGAGTCCGTCACCGACGAGCGGCTCGAACCGTTCGTCGGGCACCGACTCGTCGCCGTCGAGGGCGTCACGACGGCGACGCTCGCCGACCGGCTCCGCCGGTACTACGGCGCCGAGAACGACTACGGCGCTCTCGCCGGCGTCTCGTGGCGGCTCCGGCGGCCAGCCCACGCTGCCCGGCTGCTGGAGCGTGACGAGCCACAGACGGAGCTGTCGATCACGTTCGAGACCGACGCCGGCGAGGAGACGGTGACGATCGAAGCCCGACCGCCGGGGGAGTCGGTCGCGTCGACCACGCCGTCGGTCGCACACCCCGAGGGGAGTGGTCCACGCTTCCGACTGTACGCCGACGGCGACGCGGCGGTGTTCGTCCCCGGTCGGCTCCAAGCCTACAGGGAAGCGTTGGAGATCGTGCTGGCACACGGCGCCGGTGAGATCGAGCAGTGGGCTCGACACGCCTACAAGCGACAGGTGGGGGGAGAGCCGCCGGACGACCCCGAGGAGGCGATCGCCGCACTGCCGTCGATGGCCGAGACGATCCACGACGCGACGGCGGCGATGCAGGCGGCAGACACGGAGACGCTGATCGTCGACCTCCGGGACAACCCCGGCGGCTCCTCTCGGTACGCCACCACGCTCGCGCACGCCCTGTTCGGCCCCGAGGGGCTCGGGACCGCCGTTCGTTCCGTCACGACGGCGAAGCGCCGGACGGACGCCCACCGCGACCGCTTCGGCGACGACTCCCCGCTGGAGACCGAGTTGGTAGACGAGTACGACCTCTCGGAGTACCTCGATCTGCCTGCGTCGGCGGACCCCGTCGAGGTGGGGCTCGAACGACTGCGGGAGTCGGAGACGGCGGCGCAGTTGCTCGACGAGGGCCGCGAGACGATCTACGAGCCCCCACAGGTGGTCGTCGCCGTCTCGGCGTCGACGATGAGCTCCGCGTTCGCGGGCGTGGCGGGGCTGTCCACGCTCGGTGCCGACGTGGTCGGGGTGCCCTCGGGCCAGGCGCCCGTATCGTTCGGCGAGCCCGTCGAGCGGACGCTGTCGAACACCGGGCTGACGGTCTCGCTGTCCGGCTCGTTGTTCGAGTGGGTGCCCGACCCGGACGGGCCGGTGTTGCCCGTCGACGCCGAGCTGACGCCGGAGCTGTACGAGCGGTACGACCGCGCGGCCGACGCCGGGCTGCGGCTCGCGTTCGACCACGCCGACGTCGACGGCGCTCCGCCGGAACCGGTCGAGTAGCCGCCCGACGACCGGGTGTGCACGCTCGATCGACACTCACCGCGCGTCCGCCGAGTCGTTCTCGGTGCCGTCGAGAGCGACGTACCGCTCCGGACACGTCCAGTGGGCCGTCGAGGCGACGGACTCGTCGTCGTGCGTCTCGCGGCGGCATCGGCCCGACGACGACCCGGAGCCGGTTCCGTCCAGCGTCGGGCGACGCCTCCCGTGGTGGACAGGACGACGGGCGGGGAGGGCCGCCGCCGGAGTGTTCGCGTGACTCGTGGCGAATCACCGTGTCGAGTACATCCCCAGAGTGTCGTTCGAAACCGAACGGACGTCCAGAGGGTGCCGAGCGACCGACGCCGAGGCACTCCGAGACAGTCGACTCGTCGTGGATCTGGTTGCTCCCTAAATCAGAAAATTAATCATATTCGAGAGGATACCTCGGCAGTGTGTCGAGACAGCTCTCCGGGCCGACGGACGAGGTACTTCGGACGCTCCTCGACCGGTACCGACTCTCGGTCGCGGAGTCGCCGGTCGTGATGACGCTCCCGGAGTCGGGCGTCGTCGAGTCGTTCCTCGGCGTCGCCAGGGAGGCTCCTCTGCCGACCCCGCTGTCGGTCGTGATCCCACAGCGGGCTGTCGAGAATCTCCCCCAGTCTCGCCACCCGTTTCTCGCCGCCGTCGACGACCGCGAGGGGTGTGCGATCCGGTCTGCGCCGACGTCCGCGACGGTCGTCTCGGTTCCGAGCGAGACCACCGTGGTGGACACCGACCTCCCGGAGTCGCTCGGGCTCACGAGTCCCGGTGGCGCACACGACCGGTACGCCACGCTGTGGGAGTCGGGCGTGGAGGCACGCTTCGACACCCCACCCCACGGACGGCTCCTCTCGGAGACGGAACGCCGACTCGGAGCACGGTCACGGAGCGTCGTCGAGACGGAGTTAGACCGGAGTCGTGCCCGTGGCGACTGGGAGGTCGACGTGGTCTGTCTCGCGCTCTGGGCGGGGGCCGTCTCGAACACGTCCGTCCGGGCGGTGATCGACCTCGTGGAGACGCTGGACATCATGAGTCGTGGGACAGTCGAACGACGACTCGAACGGCTCCGCGACGACGAGGGCCTGATCGACACGCTCCCGCTCAACGACGGCTCCTCCGGTCGCCCCAGCCGACAGCTCCGGATCGGCGACGACATCGACGTCCCCGACCCGGCCGACCCGCCAGACTGGGTCCGCACCGTTCTCTCGGCGTGACACCCTCGCGTCGCTCGACGCGTTCCCGCCGTTCGACGACCGACCCTCCGGCCAACGCCACGCGTCGGTGGATTGCGCCGGGACGGTGGCATCCGACGGAACGAGCCCGACCGAGACAGTGGCATCCGACGGAACGAGCCCGACCGAGACAGTGGCATCCGACGGAACGAGCCCGACCGAGACAGTGGCATCCGACGGAACGAGCCCGACCGAGACAGTGGCATCCGACGGAACGAGCCCGACCGAGTCGTTCAGTCGTCGAACGCCTCGAACACGAAGCGTTCGAGGGACGTGTCCGCGACGGACTGTTCGGCCGTCTCGGTGAGGAGGAGTCGCTGTCGAGGCCGCCCGAGCCCGACTTCGACTTTCTCCGTCGTGATCACCCCTCGCTCTTCGAGAGCGGTCTTGTACCGAGAGGCGCTCGCGGTCGACGCGACGTCCGCGCCCTCCAGCCACCGGCCGACCGCGTAGTTCTGCAGGCCGTGGGAGGCGCCGACGAGCAGCGCCGCCGTCACGGCGTGGAACCGCTCCCGTTCCCCCTCCTCGGCGGCGTGTTCCAAGACGGCTCCGAAGTCGACGGCGAACGCCTCACCCAGTTCCTCCGAGGCAGTTCGAAACACTTCGTCGAGCGGCGGCTCCCTGACGCTGTAGGCCTCGGCCGCCTCGAACTCCGCAGTGATCTCGTCGGACACGTCGCCGACCCAGTCGTCGTCCGTGATCGTGAACAGGTCGACGTAGTCGTCCAGGGAGATCACCACCTGCGCCTCCGTGGGTGTCAGCAACAGCATCGAGAGGGTGTCACACTCGGCGACGCGCAGTCTGAGGAGGTCGTCTCGGATCAACGCCGACGCGCGACAGCCGACCTCGAAGTCGTCCCTGAACTCGCGGAGTGCCTCGTTCCGGCCGAGAACGTCGATCGTCGGCGGATCGGCGGCGGCTTCGAGTGCTCGAACGACACCGGTGAGGACGTCGAAGGTCGGGTTCGACAGTGTCCAGCGCCCGTCGGCCCGGTCGAAGCGAGCCGCGAGTCGCTCTGCAATCGGAGGCGAGTGGTCTCGATCCATCGTCTACCTCGAACACTCCGCCGTGTCTCACTTAGCTGGGGCAATTAAACACACTGTCTCGAAAACGTGATAAATCGGGGTGGGACGAACGGGAGACGGGTCAGAAACAACACTGCTGCAGCAGTGGCTCGATCCCCTCCCTCTCGTACCGACTGGCGTACGGTTCGGCGAGGTGACACCGTTTTCGTGGGCGTCCCCCTCCGTCGGCGACAGAAGACGAGGTGAGCACGCCCCGGTCTTCCAGTCGCCCACGGTGCCGTGAGCAGGTCGCCTTCGACGCGATGTTCCGAGACTCCACCCAGCTCGTGACGTCGTAGAACAACAGGTCCTGTGCGCTGGCGGCCAACAGTGCTACCCTGACCGCGTGGATCGAGTCGGGGTGTGTCGGGTCGTCCGTCAGCGCCACGGCCGTCTCCAGGTCTGCCGCCAGCTCTGGTCCGAGTCGGTCCGCGGCCGACTCGAAGACGCGCGACAGTCCCGGCAGTCGTCCGCCGAACTCGACGGCCGACTTCTGGATCGACGCCGCCTCGTCGGCGAGAGCGGCGACGAACTCGTGGTCGGTCGAGACGCCGAACGTGCGTTCGCCGGGCGTTCGGAGTTCGCTCACGACCACGCTGCTCCCGACCAGTTCCGTCGTCATCGCCTCGACGTCCGCCTCCCAGAGCGACAGCCGGTCGGGGGAGAGGTCTCCCAGACGGGCGTTCGTCGGGAACAGTCTGAGCGTCTCGCGGAGTGTCTTCCCGTCGGCGACGATCTCCAGCGCCGGCGGGTCGTCGAGTTCGGCGACGCCCCGTGCGAGTTTCACCAGCGTCTCACGCTCGGGCGCCAGGACGGTCCATTCGTCACCAGACTCCCCCATCCGCTCTGCGAGCGCCGACGGAGTGATCGGCTCGACGCTGCTCACCGTGACTCACCCCCAGCGTGGCGAGCTCTCGGGGTGGATACTGCGGTGGACATCGCACGGACGAGACGGTCGTGGGCGTGTGCTCGAGGGAACATGCTCTGTGTCGTGGGCGAGAGCACCGAGTCGGCGGGCTGGCCCCGACGTGACGAGTCGTCGACGGCGCTCCGGCGCCCCTCGGGCTCCCGTCGTCGTCCGAGGACGGCAGCACGGATGAACACCCCAGTTTCGAACACGGAGTGAACGCTGTGTGAAACGTCACCCACGGTGTGGTGAGGGAGTTAGTCGGTGGGCCCGTCGTCGTGTATCGGGTCACTCGTCTGCGGCGCAGTGGCGAGCGAGTTCCGGAAGTCCAGCCCAGCCGTCTCACTGGCGGGGCTCGTCGGCTGGAGTGACGAACGACGACGGGAGCTGTCACCACGGGTCCGACGGATTTCCGACGGGATGGAGAGTCGACGACGTGGGGTTCACCCACGGACGGACTCGTCTCGTCCGACGACCCCGAAGTACGACGAGTCGTCGACGACCGCACGCGGGAGAGTCCCGCCGTCGAACCCCGAGAGGTGTCCGAGGTGGATCGGCAGGTGGCCGGTCGCGGGGTCGTCGTCTCTACTCGTCGCACGCAGCCGTCGGGTGACGAGTCTGAGTGTCGTCTCGTCGCCCGTCTCCTCGGCGGTCGTCTGCCACTCGTGGACGGCACGCTCGATCACGTCGGTACGCCCGGGCTCGACATCGTCTTGCGGGACGTTCACCCAGGCGTGACCGGCCTCTGTGATGTAGACGGCTCCGGGGGTCGACCGGTACTGGTCGTACGCGTCGATCAGTTCGGGATGGTCGAACGCCGACTCGAATCGGTAGTCGCCCCAGGTCCAGATCAGCCGCCCGTCCGTTCCGACGGCCCACTGCTCGCCGTGCGAGAACGGGGGACCAGTCCAGACCGACACCTCACCCTCGCCGGGAGCGTCGGGGTCCGTCGGAACGTCCCCGAGATCGACAGCTCCGGAGAGTCGGCCGAGGTACACCGGAACCCACCCGTGTGAGACGGGAGCACGATCGACGTTGTCGTACGAACCGCTGTGGACCTTGGTCAGAACTTCACCACGAGCAGTCACCCTGAAGCTCCCTCTCCCACCGTCCTTCCCGGCGAGGAGCATCGCTCGCCCGAGCCCGGTGGGTGGGTCACCGTACACGGCCAGTCCACGGTGCTCCCACTTCAGCCGTGGCTCGTCGAACTGCCCTTCGGTCACGAGGCTGTACCTCGACCCACGGTACGCAGATGGCCAAGGGTCGAGAGGGTCGAGTTCGACGGACTCCCCGCCGTCGATGGGGACGCGAGTCGACCGGCGCTCGAACGACGCAGTCACGACGGCTCACCCCCGAGTCCGTCGAGAAGCTCGTCGACTGCACCGGCGTCGTCCGACTCCGGTTCGATCTCGTCGCCTCGGTCGTACAGCACACCACTCTCCGATGGGTTCGCCGTGACGGCACCGTCGTGTGGGTCGAGCCCGGCCGCCCACCAGTCGGGGTCGCCCGTCGGAGTGGCGGTCGGATCCGTGGGAACCGTCGGATCGGTCGCTGCCGTTCCACCGACGGAGAGTGGGTCTTCCGGCTGCCGGACGTCGGGGACCCGTTCGACACCGTCCAACAGGTCGGCGAACTGCTCGCTGGTCAGTCCCGCCGCCTCCACGAGGTCGCCCGCGACCGCTCGTGACAGACGAGCGTCGCCGAACCACCGCCGGAGCGTCTCCGGTCCGACGAGTTCGACATCCGTGCCGTCGGCGGCGTCGACTGCGGCGTCGGTGAACGAGCGGTTCGTCACGACCGCGACGCGGGACACCGGGCGACCGACGAGCGGATCGGTGTCACCTTCGACGGTGGAGCGAACTGGTGTTTCGCCGACAGTGTCGTCGCCGACTCGCGGCTCGACGCGGAGTCCGACCGTCCTGTGCTGTCGTCGCCAGAACAGGTCGACTGCGAGGTCGCTGTCCGGGTCGGCTGGTTGGAACGTCCCGTCGTAGCGTGTCAACACCCCGCCGAGGACACGTGCGAACTCCCGGCGGGTCGTGTACTCCACGTCCCCGACGGTGACGCGACGGACCGGTGACTCGCGTCGTGTGTCCGTGTCGACGGCCGCCGCGTCCGTCGTCGTCGGTGGTGCGACGTCGATTGTCTCGACCAACTGTTCGACGAGCTCCACGTCGGCGTCGAACTCCTCGTCTGCGAGCGCGCGGACGAGCCTGGCCTCCGAGACGCCCGCCTCGCGGGCTCCACGCACCGTCTCGGCGACACTCCCGGGAACGAACCAATCGAGCGTCTGACTCATCTGAACACCTCCTTGAGACGGGCGACGACGCCACCACGTTCGACGTTGTGTTCCTCCCCCGTCTCCGCGTCGTAGACGACCGTCGAGACAGACGTGACCCCGACGGATCGGACGATGAGGAACTCGTCGTTTGCGGCGACGGCGTCGGGTTCGTCGTCGACGAACTCCGGGAGTTCGTCTGCCGTCCTCGTGTCGCCGTCGAGCAGTCGCTCACAGGTCTGGCAGCGATTGCCGTCGTCACCGAGTCGTCGCTTGGCGTTCGTCACGCCACACTCGGAACAGGACTCCGTGTGCTCGTCCAAGACGATCCCGTCGGAGGGGACACGTGTCGTCTCGGTTCGCACGTGTTCGGGGCACAACGGCGTCCCGTCCAGTGCAGTCGTCCGGTGGTGGTCCGGGCACAGGGCAGCGTCACAGACTGCACACGACCTCGCGTCTCTCGGACAGAGCGGGTCACCACACTCCGAACACGGGGTCTGGTGGTCCGTGCCGACCGACCGGTCGCAGACGACACAGTCGTCGGCGTGTTCCGAGCAGTGTGGGTCGTCGGAGACGCAGCCGGTGACTGTGTGGCTGGCACACCGTGTCACCCCACAGACCACACAGTCGTTGCTGTCGGCCGGACAGAATGCTCCACCGTAGACTTCGCACCTCGACACGTCGTCGCTACACACCGGCTCTCCGCACTCGTGACAGTACGCTCTGTGGTCGGAACAGAAAACGTCACCACAGTCACTGCACGCCTCGGAGTGGTCACCACAGAGGAGGTCACCACACGTCTCACAGACACGTCGGTCGTCCGGACACACTGCTTCACCGTGTCTTTCACAGGTAGCGGCGTGGTCGGCACACAGCGAGTCACCACAGTCGCTACACACTAGCGTGTCTGCGGAACACAGCGTCTGGTCGCAGACAGTGCACTCGGATCGGTCGTCCTGACAGACGATTT
This sequence comes from Halobaculum sp. MBLA0143, assembly GCF_041361465.1. Lineage (NCBI taxonomy): Archaea > Methanobacteriati > Methanobacteriota > Halobacteria > Halobacteriales > Haloferacaceae > Halonovum > Halonovum salinarum. Next base: position 199,171 of record NZ_JBGKAC010000002.1, on the reverse strand, counting down.
CGCCGCACTCTTCGCAGGAGGTGGCGTGGGAAACACACAGCGGGTTGCCGCAGTCGGTGCACTCCCTCGTGTGCGTCGTACACAGAGCCTGCTCACAGGTAGTGCAGATAGATCGGTCGTCCGGACACACTATCTCACCACACTCCTCACAGGCGGAGGCGTGAGCGGTGCAGAGCGAGTCACCACAGTCGCTGCACACCGCCGTATCTGTGGGACACAGAGTCCAGTCACAGACACTACATTTAGACCGGTCGTCTGGGCACACCGCACAGCCACACTCGTCGCAGGTGGTAGAGTGGGCGCTGCACAGCGAGTCACCGCAGTCGCCACACGCCACCGTATCGCCCGTACACAGTGTCCGATCACAGACGCTACAGCTAGAACGATCGTCCGGACACACCACCCAATCGCACTCCTCGCAGGTGACAGCGTGGTCGGCACACAGCGAGTCACCGCAGTCGATACACACCGTCGTATCCGCCGCACAGAGCGCCTGGTCGCAGACAGTACAGTTGGATCGGTCGGCCGGACAGACCGTGTCACCACACGCCTCGCAGGACTCCCGGTCTGCCGCACAGACGGGGTCGCCACAGTGGTCACACTCGACGGTGTCCGCCGGGCACAGTGTCTCGTCGCAGTGCGTACACCGGGCGCCGTCGACGGAACAGACGAGCTCGCCGCAGTCCACACACTCCCGTTCGTGGTCCGGACAGATGCGCTCCTCACAGGTGTCACAGACGGACGCCTCGGCACAGACGCCGTCGTCGCAGGCGACACAGTCCGTCACGACGCTTGGTCTGTGGATCGCGTCACAGACCGAGCAGCCGGCGGCGTGGGACGGACAGAGCGTCTCTCCCGCCTCCGATACTGCACGGTCGGCTGGACACCGAGTCGACTCGCAGACGGCGCAGTCGGCACGGTGGTCCGGGCACGTCGGGTCGTGACAGCCGTCACACGCGACCGTGTGATCCGGGCAGTGGAACGCCCCGTCCGCGGCGCAGGCGTCGAGCGTCGCCGTCGTCTGGTGGTCGCCACAGGTGACACACGCCGTCTCACACACGGAACAGGCAGTCGTTCCGGCGGCTGTCGCGGAGTGGTGCGTCTCACACGTCGCTCGGCCGCAGACCCGACAGTCCTCACCGCAGTCGACACACGTCGGTCGCGCACAGTACGCACAGTCGGCGGCTCTGTCGCCGGCCCGACAGACGACGCGGTCACAGTCGGCACAGGTGGCGAGACAGTCGTCACAGACGACGTGGCCGTCGGGACACACTGCCGGTGGAGTCTCCGGGCCGAGCGACGCGTCACAGCTCTCACAGGAGACAGTCCCGAACTCTCCAGTCGCTGGCGTGTACGGCACTCTCGTCCGACCGGTCCGACCGTCGACGGTCACCGACAGCTTCAGTTCACCCGTCTCGTGTGTGACGAGTGTCACGCCCGCCGTCGAGACGGACACCTCGACGGCGTGTCGCTGTCGCGCCTCTCGTACCTTCTCCCGTTCCTCCTCGCGGAGTTCGGTCCGGCGTCGGTCGACGGCGGCCTCGACCTCCTCCAACTCCTGTCTCGCGTCGTCGAGCTTCGAACTGTACCGGCTGCGGGTCTCGTCTTTCCGGGCCCGGCGGCGTTTGTCGCGCCACTTCTCCACTTCCGCCTCGGCCGTCTCGATCCGGTCGCCCAACTCCTCCCGCCGGCTCTCGTAGAGGTTCCGAATCTCCTCGACTCGTTCTTCGACTGCCGTCGTCGCCTCCGCTCGGTGTGACGCCACCGTCGGTCCGAGTCGCGCTCGAATATCGTCGACGGCCGTCTCGTAGAACTCGGCGATCAGCTCGTCCGCGTCGTCGGGGACGGGGGCAGGCTCTGCGCCGAGCGCGAGGGGACCGAGGTGCGCGGTCAGACGGTCGGCCAACGCAGGCCGGCTGTCGCCGGTGTCGATGTCGAACGCCAGCGTCGTGAACTCCTCGTGTGGGTACGACCGTTCCCCGTCGATTGCGACCTCGAACGCGAACGAGACTGCCCGTCGCGTCTCGTGTGACTGGAACCCGGCCGGCTCGACGGTCGCCGCCGTCGCGTCCAGTTCGACGGGTGTCGCCGGTGGGAACGAACTCCCGTAGAGCCGGACGTGTGTGACCGGGTCCCCTTCGCGGGCGACCTCCAGGACTGCTTGGAAGAACGGCGTCCCCGGTGCAACGGGGAGCTCGCCGTCCCCAACACTCGTCTCGTCGAACACGAGGGTCGCGTCTACGGCGGTCGCGTCTTCGTCGGCGTCCGTCGTCTGTCGGGCGATTCGGTGGAGTGAGTCGTCACCGCCCGTGTCGACAGTCTCCGAGTTCGTCCGGAACGCCGACAACTCCGGCGGTAGTTCGACGTCCCAGGTGTTCTGGCTCCGCCGGTCGACGTCTCCGCCACGCGTGACGATCACCGACTCGACGAGTCGCCGAACCGCCGGCGTGTCCAGTCGGTGAGTGTCGCCGCCTCGGTCACCGTCTTCGGGGGCAGTGTCGCCGGTGTCTCTGGCGTCGGCCGTCCCGGAACTCACGAACGCGCACCTCCGAGTTCGAACGTCTCGAACACGTCGCTGTTGAAGTCCTCCATCCGCTCTGCGGCCTCGCGATTCTCTTCGAGATCGACGGCCATCTCCTCGAAGTTGTTCTCCAGTTCGGCCTCGTCGTCGGCCTCGCGGAGCCGTTCGAACACCTCCCGTTCGAAGTCGGTGCCGGACTGTTCCATCTTCGAGAGGATGTCGCGCAGTCCGCCGATCGACTGGGTGAACAGGTCGATCTTCCCGTAGAGCTTGTCGAGAACGTGCTCTTCGACCGTGTCGGACAGCGCGAGGTTGAACACGTGGACGTTACGCTCCTGCCCGATTCGGTCGACACGGCCGATCCGTTGTTCCACCTTCATCGGGTTCCACGGCAGATCGTAGTTGACCATGACGTTACAGAACTGGATGTTCCGGCCCTCGCTGATCGAGTCTGTGGCCACCAGGACGCCGCCTTCGTCGTCGAACTCGCCGACGACGGCGTCCTTCTGCTGGCTGGACAGGTCACCGTTGACGACGTGGACCGGCTGGTCGAGTCGGCTGACCGCGTCCGCGATGGCGTCTTGTGTCGGACGGAACTGTGTGAACACGACCGCCCGCGGAATCTCCATCTGCTCGTCGATCTGTTCGACGACGTTCCGGAGTCGACGTTGTTTGCTCGTCTCGCCGATCTCCTCTGCGGTCTCGCGGATCGCCTCGAGATCGGACTGTTCTCCCGGTCCGATCTCCGCGGCGCCGTCGCCACGGAGCCACTTTCGGACCGTCCCGAGGACGGCGTCCGGACTCGAGACGACCTCTTTCTGGAGGAGGAGCATCACGAGGTGCCTGGCGTCACGCTGGCTGTAGTTGTCGCGGACGTACTCCGTCACGGCTCGGTACAGACGGCGTTCGCTCGGCGACGGATCGAACGTGTCCGTGTGCACCTCGCGGTTCGTGAAGCTGATGTCGGTCTCCTCACGGCGGTTACGGATCATCACTCGACTCAACAGCCGTTGGAGTTCGTCTGCGTTCTGCAACTGTGCGTGTTCGCTGTCGGCGACGAACTTCTGTTCGAACGCCCGTCTGGTCCCCAGCAACCCGGGTCTGACGAGGTCGACGAGGTTGTACAGGTCCGACACGTCGTTCTGGATCGGCGTCGCCGTCGCGAAGAACGCCTCGCGGTACTCGACGGTGTCGAGCAGTTCGTACCGCTTCGTGTCGTCGTTGCGGACGCAGTGAGCCTCGTCCAACACGAGGACGTCCCACTGTCGGCTCACGACGTCGTCGAAGTGTGACGAGGTCTTCGCGGTGTCGACGCTGGCGACGATTCGATCGTGTTCGTCGAACCCCTGGAACTCATCGTCGTAGTTGCAGACGAAGTCGAGCTCGAACTTCTCCCGTAGTTCGGCCTGCCACTGAGGGGCCAACTGGGCGGGGGTGAGAACCAGGAAACTCTCGCGCGTCTGGCGCAGCGACATCTCTTTCAACACCATCCCGACCTCGATCGTCTTCCCGAGCCCGACCTCGTCGGCGAACAACGTCCCACGACCCGTGCCCGTGACGGCACGGTGTGCGGCCGACAGTTGGTGATCGAGGAGTTTGATCCGGTCACCGATCTCGTCGACGACGAGAAGATCCTCCGCTCGCCGACTCGCGTCGAACGAGCGAGCCAACAGGCGTTGCGTGTGGTGGGCAGTCTCCCTCCGCGTCGAGTCGACACCGTCGGTCGTCGGCGGGTCGTCCACCGTCCACTCGACGTCTAGTTCTACATCACCAGTTGACATTTAATAAAAGAGGATGGAGCGGGCCGGCTCATGAATCTTTTCACTTCGTGTACAATTTCAGCCAGCCACGGGTTCCGTGTTCTCATCTGAATCTGCATGTTCCCGAACAGCTTATACGACGGGGCGCGTGGGTTCGAGTTATCGTGGTCGACACTCGCGCAGCTCTCGACACCGGTGACCTTTGGCCGGACCACTACCGGGGCTACCGACTCCAGACCAACGCGGACGGCGAGGTGTGGTGGCAGCCGTACCAGGGGACAGAACGCCTCCACCTCGAACCGACGCCGACGGGACTCGTCGACCGGCTCCTCTCGGTCGACCGACTCGGCGGGCGCGTCAGGGTCACAGAGGGGAACGCCGTCGTCACCCGGGTGGCCGTCGACGACGAGTACGAGGACCGTTACGTCGGTGAACTGGAGCTGTCGGGGAAACTCGTCCCTTCGACGGATCCGGAGTACGCCATCCCAGTGCGTCCGGACGGACTCTCGTCGGGCGACCTCTGGCCGTCGGTGTACGACGGCGCGAAGTTCTCCTTCGCCGGTGACCGAGTCTGGTGGCAGAGTGGTGACGATCACCGCCGCCACCCAGTCGAGACGACACCCCCGGAGTCGCTCCGGGCGACTCTACGACGACTGAAGCCAGACGGAGGGTCGTTCCGTGTCACTCCGTGGAACGACGTGATCACGCTCGTCTCCGAGCCACCGGACCCGGACCGAGCCCGACGGCAGATTGCCGACCTCCCGCGTGTCGTCGAGAACGTGATCACGCTTCGACGCGAGCGAGGCGTCGAGATGCTCCCGGTGTACGTCGGGACACTGCCCGAGACGCCACTGGAGGTCGGCGAGAGTCGCTCGCTCACCGACCCGCTGTCGGACTCGGAGCGTGCCAGCCTGGAGTCGTGGGCGGGATCGCTCGGCTCGACCACGGAGACGGACGCCGACCGGCAGAGCGTGGACACCGGCTCGGCCGACGACGATCCGACGGAGTCTCCCGACGACGACCCCGAAGCGTGGTGAGAGCGTGACACGGCGCTTCCCGCCCCCACTGTTCGGGGTCGTCAGAGTTCGTCGACGGGTCGACACGCTGGTGGATCTCGCCGTCGAGACGGAGGGTGACCTCGACCGGGCGGCGTTCACCGAACGAGCCCGCGACCGACTCCGTGACCCCGACGGTGACCGTTACTCGGAGGCGTACCTCCGTCGGACGGTCTCGACGTTCGTCCAACTGGGCGTTCTCCGTGACGACGACGGAATCGGCCTCTGGCAGTTCGGGCACGACTACCACGCTGGCGAGACGGACCTCGAGACGTTCCTCTGGTACGGACTAGTTCGGACCTGGGTGATCGCCGGCGAGTTCCCCGAGGGAATCGACGGGCTCCGGTCGCTCCACCGGGTGCTCCGGAACGCCGACGAGCCACTGCCGACCGAGACGCTCCGGCAGCGTCTCGAACGTGACCACGACTACGGCTTCAACGACGAAGGGCTGCGTGGCTACCCGACGCTGGCGTGTGCGCTCGGGGCTGTCCGCGAGACCGAAGACGGCTACGTCGCCGCACAGCCAGAGACCTGGGCCGGTCGTCTCCGGAACGTCGACCTCCTGCCCGCGTTTCGCCGGTGGCTCCGCCGGGAGGGCCCGAAGACGAACCCACCCTCCGACCGTGTCAAGCGAGACCTGGCGAAGTACTACCTCTACCGGGAGTGCGGCGGGCACGGGCGACACCGGTCGCTGTTCGACACGTTCAGACGAGACTACCTCGCGGATGGACTCGACGGCCGTGATCCGTCTGTCCCGCGGCTCGAACGCGACGAACGGTACGTGACCGTCGAGAACCGTCGCCGAGAGCTTCGAGTGGAACTCGCCGAGACGACACCGGATATCGACGAGTCGGAGCTGAGCGGGCTCGCACTCGACACGCTGGAGACGGCCGTCGCGGCCGACACCCCCGAAGAGACCAGACGGACGGTCGCGGCTGCGGGTGCCGGACTCTCGCGGGCAGACCTAGACAACTGGGTCGATGCCTCCCGAGCGGCGTACAGCTTCCCGTCGGAGTTCGAACTCTACGACTGGCAGCGCGAGGCGGCAGACCGGTGGTTCGACGGTGCCGACGGCGACCCACGACGTGGAATCGCGCGAGTCGTCACCGGTGCCGGTAAGACCGTGATGGCGTTGGCGGTGATCCAACGGTTCCTCGAACGCACCGACGACGCCGTCGTGACTGTCGTCGTCCCAACGCGGGTCCTGATGCGGCAGTGGATAGAGGAGCTGACCGGCACGCTGAACGTGCCGGTGGACGCCGTCGGCTGGGCCGGCGGCGGTCACAAAGACGAGTTCGACGGCGACACGCGTGTTCTCGTCACGATCGTCAACTCGGCAGTCTCCGACGGCTTCCTGTCGGAGACGGTCGCCGAGCGCGACCCGTCCGAGCACCTCCTCGTCGCAGACGAGTGTCACCGTTACACGGGAGACACCTTCTCGGGCGTCTTCGACGTTCCGCGGACCGCCTCGCTCGGACTGTCTGCGACGCCACTGTCCGACCCCGGGAGCGACGAACTGACGCCCGCAGACGAGCGGTTAGTCGCCGCACTCGGTGACGTGTACTACGATCTGACGTACACGGAGGCGGTCGACCGACAGCTCGTCTCGGAGTTTCGCGTCGACTACGTCGGGTTCGACCTGACGGACGCGGAGCGAACGGCGTACGAACGACTCTCCGAGCAGGTGTCGGACGCCGTGACGGAGATCAGACGCCGGTACGCCGACCGACTGTACGAACTGTCGGGGCCGTTCGCACGCCAGCTCACGGCGATTGCCGAACACAGTGACCGGCCGACGCCCGCTATCTCCGACTTCTTCCGGTACACACAACAGCGGCGCGACCTCGTCGCGGACGCCGTCGGTCGACAGGCAGCCACGCTCGCACTCCTCCGACGGGGTATCGAGACCGACGCACAGAGTATCGTCTTCCAGGAACGGATCGAACAGTTAGAGCGGATGGTCGCGCCCGCGGAGCAACGCGGCCGAAACCCGCGGACGGGGGAGGTAACGGACGGAGCACAGCGTCAGCAGTTGTACGACCGCTACCCCGGGCTCGAACGGGTGGATCGAGAACTCGAGTCGCTGTTCTTCGACGCCGACTACAAGCCCGTCATGTACCACTCTGGCCACCGGAACGACGCCTGGAACGAGCTTGCAATCGAGTGGTTCGACGACGATGGGTTCGCCAACACGATGCTCAGTGTGAAGGCGCTCGTCGAAGGGGTCGACGTGCCCGGTGCCGATGTGGGAATCGTCAGGGTCTCGTCCGGGAGCGTCCGCGAGCGAATCCAGACGTTCGGGCGTGTTCTCCGGGCCGGCGACGACCCGACGGACGTCGCTCGGTTGTTCGTCCTGTACGCCCGCGACACTGTCGACGAGAACATCTTCGAATCGTACGACTGGGACAGCCAGCTCGCGGGTGCGGAGGTTCGCCACCAGATCTGGGACACGGACGGCGACTGGGCGGCCGGCGAGTGGGACCCACAGACACCGTTCTCGGAGGCCGTCCGACCGGCGACCCCAGAGGAACGACCACAGCCCGGCGACGGCCCGATCCCGACCGGACCGTTCCCCGGACTCGAGCCGGGCGACTCCTTCCCGGGACGTGTCGAAGGGTACCAGTTCAGTGTCGACACAGACGGTCGCGCCTTCGAGTCCGGCACGGCCGGCCGGCGACTGATCGATGGCCCGGGCGTCGACAGGGTGGCCGACCGTGTCGTCGAGATCAAGGGCGGTGGGAGCGTGGTCGTCACAGACCACGACCACGCCGTCGTCACTACCGCCGACGGAGTGGTGTACGTCGGTGAGCTCGACCCGTCGACGTTCGAGTTCGAGGAGACCGGATCGCTGACTGACGAGGCCGGTGGACTGGAGGATCTCCTGTGACTGTCGGGTGGTCGGTCCTGCGAGCGATACTGCCGGTCGGACTGTCGTCGTTCGGACGCCTCTAGCCGGTCGATGGACGATCCTCCAGTACGCCACCGAGAATCACGTCCGTCGCCGTCGGCGGAGCGATGGTCGCCGTCTCGTCGCTCGCACTCCTGATCGTGGAGCCTCCGGGCGACGTGTGGCCGCTCGGACTCGGGTCGGACTCCCCGTCTGACGCGGACTAACTCGAGCGAGGCGAGCGGGAGCGTGACGACCGACTTCCAGGTGGTGACCGCCGAGGCGCCACGTCACCGCCGAGAAGCTACCACGAGCGACGGCGAGCCACCCCTCACCGTCCGGCGTCGGGCCGTCTGCTGGAGTCGTCCCACCCTCTCGAGGCGGAAGCTCGGAGATGGTATTCCCGATCTCCACCGGTTGTTCTCGTCTTTCGCTCGACTCAGAGGCGTTCGTCGAGGAACTCTGTCACGTGTTCGAGCGCACGGAGTCGCTGTTCCTGGTCGACGGACCCGTGTCCCTCCTCGCCGAGTTCGTGGTAGGCGAAGTCCTCCGGGTCGCTCCACCCGCGGTCTTCGAGTGCGTCTCGGAACTGTCGGGCCTGCGAGATCGGACACCGAGGGTCGTTGACGCCGTGGAGGATCCCGATCGGGGCCTCGACGTTCTCGACGTGGGTGAGCGGCGACCGTTCGCGGTAGAACGCCTCGTTGTCCTCGGGGTCGCCGAGGTACCGCTCCAGCGTCGACTTGAAGTGCGGCATCGACTCCTCGTACAGTCCCGGGAGGTCGGTCATTCCGATCCAGGCGACGCCGGCGGCCCACGGCTCGGGGTGCATCGTGAGCTGGCAGTAGGCGGAGTACCCGCCGAACGATCCGCCGAACACGGCGATCCGGTCGGGGTCGACGTCGCACTCGGCCGCGAGCCACTCGGCCCCACGCCGGACGTCGACCTGTTCCATCCCGCCCCAGTCGCCGTCGATGGCGTTCTTGAACTCCCGGCCGCGGCCGGTCGACCCACGGTAGTTCGGCCGGAGTACGGTGTACCCCTGGCTCACGAGCACCTGTGCGTAGGTGTCGAACCCGTGTTGCGCCTGTGCCGGCGGTCCGCCGTGGACCTTCACGACAGCCGGCGCGGCGCCGTCGGCGACCGGCGTCTCGTACAACAACCCGCCGATCTCCGTGCCGTCCTCGGACTCGTAGCGGACGTACTCCGGGGAGACGAACACCTCCGGGTCGACGTCGCCGTAGTCGGCCGGCAGCACCGTCCGTCGCTCGTCGGTCGCGAGGTCGTACGCGACGAGTTCGCTCCGACGGTCTCCGGTCGTCACGTCGAGGACGACAGTCGAGTCGTCGAGGAACGTCTGGTCGGGCGTGCCGGCGAGCGAGACGACCCCCTCGGGCACGTCGAGTTCGTGGCTCTCGCCCGTCTCGACGTCGTAGACGACTGGCACCTCGGCGGCACGACGCGTTCGGATGCCGAGAACCCGCTCGCCGCCGGGCAGGACGGCGGCGGCGTTCACCACCTCCGTGCCGTCGCTCAGCCAGTCCACGGTGTCGGTCTCGAGGTCGTACACGCCGATCCGAGCGGCGTCCGTGGTGTCGTCGTCGACGAGTAGTCGCTCGCCGTCCGGGAACCAGTCGGCGACGCTCGCCTCTGCGCCCTCCCGACCGACGTCGAGCCGACGGCAGTCGCCGGTGTCCCGGTCGACGACGTACACGTCCTGGTTCTGGAGGTCGTCGGACTCGTTGGCCGCACACGCGACCCGTCGCTCGTCGGGGCCGAGCGGGGCACCACGCGGCGCGACCGGTAGGTCGAACGTCGTCAGCTGCGTCGACTCGTCGGCCGCGGGGTCGAACGTGTAGAGGTTCAACTGCTCACCGTGGTCGGAGGCGTACACCAGACACCCGTCGCTGGCGACATCCAAGAGGAGTGTCTGGCCGTCCGTCTCGACCACCGGCGTCGCGTTCCCGTCCCGAGTGAGTCTGTACACGTCCGTCTGCTCGTCGCCGTCGTCGTCGCGGTGGAAGAACAGCTCTCGCCCGTCCGGGCCGTACGAGACGGCGCCGGTCGGGTTCCGCGGGACGTTCCCGTCGCTCAGCTGGGTCCACTGGTCGGGGTCCGTCGCCGTGTCGGCGGGCGCCACGTACAGCTCCATCCGGCCGGTTCGGTCGTGGTAGAACGCGAACTCTTCGCCGTCGGGCGACACCCGTCGACTGACGAACGTCGGGAGACGGGCCAACGCCTCCGGGGTCACTGCTGCCGTCGTGTCGATCTGTCCGGACATCGAATCCACCGGCCACGCCCAGGTACAAGTATTCCGTGACTACGTTCTCTACGTGCGAAAACAGGTGGGTTCCAGACGGACCCGTTGTCGAGTCGAACTCATCCGTCCGTCGAACTCACCCGTCCGTCGAACGGTGACGGACGCGCCGCGGATCACGACTCGGCGGCGGCTGCAGACTCCGTCCGGTCGTCCGTCACGGCTCGGCGAGCGAGCAGGAGCCCGAGGCCGTCGTGGAGCGCGTGGATCGCGATCAGGGCTACCACCGACGGGACGAGCAGATAGATCCCGACCAACACCGCACCCTGCATGGTGATCTCGACTGTCTCCTCCAGACCCCACCCCCTGTAGTGGACTGCGCCGAACACGACGACCGAGACGGCCCCCGCGAGCAGGTGACTCCCGGTCAGCGAGACGAGTCGTTCGACGAGGAACCCCCGGAACAGCAGTTCCTCCGTCACGCCGGCGGTGACCGCCGTGAGGAGAATCCCAGCCGTCGACCGGTCGCTCAGCTCCTGGATCGTCCCGCCGGCCGCGACGCCGTCGATACCGAACGCGCTCGTCACCCGTTGGATCACCGCACTGGCGGTGAACGTCACCACCACTCCTCCGGCCACGACGGCCACCAGCGCGAGCGGCGGCAGTCGGGTCCCGGTCAACGACCCGAGGCCGGCGCCTTCGACGGCGAACACCCACGCCAGCATCGGGACGAGCCCGAGCCACTTCGTGAGGTTCAGCGTCACCGTGTCGTCGTCGCCGGACCGGTCGGAGGGTGTCACCCACCCACTGAGCTTCCCGACTGCCCAGTCACCTCCGAGGGCGACGACCAGCCCGAGGAGCACGCTCCAGCCGGCAGTCACTGTCGATCACCCTCACGGAGACTCGCCAACAGGGTGTCTTCCAACGCGTCCCGCACTGCCGCGGGGGAGTCGTCGACCGTCACCCGGAGGAACGCGCTGTCGTGGCCGGCCACCAACACCCGGGCTACGGTCGCCGGATCACACTCGCGGAACGCCCCCGTCTCGACTCCTCGGGCGATCGTCTCCCGAAACGCCTCGAACAACGCGTCGTCTAACGCCGCCAACTCCCGGCGGATCGGCTCGCTGTCGAGCGCTGCACCGTGCAGCCCGAGGTAGCCCTCGATCGACGAGGCCGCCTCCGGCTCGTCGAGGCCGGCGATTCTCTCTTCGACCAGCCGTTCCAACCGCTCGTCCGGGTCGGCCGGCAGCTCGGACGACGACGCCTCGAACCGCTCGCGCCGTCGTGCGAGAAACGCCGCGAGCAGCCCCTCGCGGTCGTCGAAGTGGTAGTGGATCAACGACTGGCTGCCGTCGAACTCCGCGGCCACCTTCGCCATCGACAGTTCGTCGTAGCCGTGTTCGCGCAGCGCGGCCCGGGTCGCCGCCAGGATCGCCTCGCGCGTCCCCGTCGACTCGTCGCTCATGCCTCTATTGATTGATCGATCAATCAAAAGCGTTGCGCTCGACGGTTCCCACCGGTGTGTTCGCCCCGGGAGGTGACTGGTCGGCGTCGCTCGACCCGTCTGTCGGACTCTCAGTGGACAGGGGTTGTCGGGGTCGGCCGCTCTCGCCGACGTCAGTGGCTCTCCGAAGGGTCTTTCTCCAGTCGGCGTGCCACCCACGTGTGGAACTACTCGAAGACACCCTCGACGTGTCGCTCGAGGCGTTTCTCGACCGCCCGTTGTTCTGTTTCCTCGGCCAGGTCGCCGACGGCGAGCCCCGTGTCTCGCCGCTGTGGTACCTCTGGGAGAACGGCCGGATCTGGTGTCTCGGCGACACGGTGGGGAAGTCGTACACCCGGCGAGTCGAACGGCGTTCCGAGACTGCCGTCGCGGTCGTCGACTTCGACGTCCGGACTGGCCGGGTCGAACACGTCGGGATGCGCGGTCACGCCGAACTCTCGCCGTTGGAGGAGGGGCGGACGTTCCGTCTCCTCCGGCGGTACCTGGGCGAGGAGACCGACGAGTGGGACTTACGGTTCGCCGACCTCGACGACGAGCGCTGGGCGTTCGTCGAGTTCACCCCCGAGACCGTCGTGGCCCGCGACCAGTCGTTCTCTCCGAGCCTCGACCCGTGAGATCGAGGAGTGCCGGGACCGTCGTTCGTGGTGCTCGGCGAGACGACCCGTCCGAACTGACACCAGAGATACGGGGAGCTCGGAGGAGACCGTCTGCGGGAGACACGGATCGGTGGGGTGACGGCCCTCACACACCGACGGTGGGTACTCCCCATCGTACCGACAGTTCAATAGATTGATACACTGTCGTCGTCTACGATTTGTATGGGGCACGGTTACGGAGTCGGGTTTCGGTCGCTCGCGACGGAGGTGACGGACCACCGTCCCACGGTCGAGGGGGATGTCCCTTCGTGGGTGTCGGGAACGCTCGTTCGGAACGGTCCGGGGCTGTTCGACGTCGGCGACGAGCGACTCGGCCACTGGTTCGACGGGCTCGCGATGCTCCGACGGTACTCCTTCGACGACGGGACGCTCTCGTACTCGAATCGCTTCCTCCGCACGGAGGCCTACACGGACGCGATGGACGGCACCCTCTCCGGACAGTTCGGCACCGGCCGGACGGGCGTCGGGAAGGTCCTGTCGTGGCTGCGAGCACTCGGCCCACCGAAGATTACGGACAACGCCAACGTCCACGTCGCCCGGTTCGACGGCGAGTGTGTCGCGCTCACGGAGGCACCCCGTCGCGTCGCGTTCGATCCCGAGACGCTCGAGACCGAGGGGAGCTTCGAGTTCGACGACGACCTCGGCGAACACGTCGCCGCCGCTCACCTCACTCCCGACCCCGAGACCGGCGCCTGGTTCGGCTTCACGACCGAGTTCGGTCGTACCCCCGAGTACCACGTCTACCGACTCGACCCGGAGTGTCGCTCGAGAGAACGAATCGCGTCGATCGCGGCGGATGGCCCCGGGTACATCCACGACTGCAGCATCACGACCGACCACGTCGTCCTCGTCGAGACACCGCTCGTCATGCCGATCCGCCGTGCGCTGAGCCCGTTCGCCGAGGGTATCCTCGACATCCTCGACTGGCAGCCGGAGCGGGACGCGCGCGTCCTCGTCGTCGACCGCGAGACCGGTACGCTCGTCTCCGAGTCCACGCTTCCGCCCGTCTTCGTCTTCCACCACATCAACGCGTACACGACAGGTGACGAGGTCGTTTTGGACCTCGTCGAGTTCCCCGACCCCAGCATCGTCGACGCGATGCGGATCGACACGCTCGACGGCGACCCCTCGGACGTCGACATCCCGGACGGTCGTCCCGTCCGGTACCGTCTCGACCTCCGGTACGACAGCGTCGACCGATCGGTGCTCCACCCGGTCGGCGTGGAACTCCCTCGGGTCGCCCAGGACGTCGTCGGCCGTGAGTACCGGTACGCGTACGCGCAGGCGACGGACCGTGAGGGCGGGAACGGACTGGTGAAACTCGACGTCGAGACCGGTCGGACACGGGAGTGGTGGGAAGACGGTGTCTTCCTCGAAGAGCCCGTCCCCGTACGGCGGCCGGGAGCCGACGCCGAAGACGACGGTGTCGTCGTCGCGCCGGCGCTCGACAGCCACGCGGAGGAGACGCGCCTCCTCGTCTTCGACGCCGACACGCTCGACCTCCTCGCCGACGCGTCACTCCCACACGTCGAACCCTTCGGCTTCCACGGTCGCTTCTTCCACGAAGCCTAACACGCCGTTGTCCACGCTCTGTCGTGCCTCTCGGGCGAGTGCGACCGAACTCGGAGCCTGTTACCACCGGTCGCCGTCGGGAGGAGAGCGTTCGAGCCAGTCTGCCGGGAGGTCGTCCGTCACTACGGACTCGGACCCCACTTCGAGGGCGGACGATGTGGGCGGACGAAGAGGCGGACGAACGGGCGGGCGACGAAGGCGGATGATGTGGGCGAGTGAAGTGGGGGACGGTGAGGGCGGGCGGTGTGGGCGAGAGAGGGGGGGAGCCGTCGACGGCACACTCAGAGGCCGAAGTGTGTGTCTCGCTCGACGACGCTGTACCCCTGTGCTTCGAGCGCGTCGTCGCGGTACCGGTGTGCGACTCGTTGCTGTGGGACACGTCGGAGACCGAACCGCCGATTCGAGGTGTACTCCACCTCGACGACAGTGTGTCCGTCCGTGTCACTGACCGTCGAACGGTACGTCGCCCAGGGCCGGTCGTTTATGCTGACCTCCGACTCGACCAAGCGGTCTCCGTTCGGTGCGGTGTCGGTCCGCGTGTGGACGACCACGTCGGCGGACTGCAGTCCGAAGAGGTACGAGACGGAGTACGTCGCCACACCGTCGTCTGTGGTGATTTCGTCGGCGACACCCCACTGGAGTGCGAGCACGGGTGGCGTCGCCCCGGTGAACTCGTCGACGACCGCCTCCGGGTCCTCGTCCGTCCGGAGTCGAACTGTCCCCTCGGACCGGAGTACCGGGGCTCGTGCAACGACGGCCAGGCCGACGCCGACGACGGCCGCCGGGAGGAGTGAGGTCACGAGGTACGTGCCGACGAACGCGGACACCGCGAGCACGACGACGAGTGCACTCAGCGGACGCTCCCGTCGCAGGTACTGCTCTACAACGTCGAGCACTTCGCGTGATCGCTCGAGGCTGTCGGAGGGCATCGTGAGAACCACCTCCCGTGGGACAATTAGCTCTGTTGAACTCTCCCGAGACCGCTCGTCACGCCACGACGGAGTGTGTGAAGTACCTCGGGGGCAAGCCCCGAGGCACTCGCCTTGCCTACCTGTAGAGCGAGGTCTCCACAGTGTCGACTCCGCAGAACTCCGACGGAGGCGGACGACCGTTCACCCGCAGACGGGGACACCGAGCCGCCGCCGCCGAAATCCGTTCGGGCCCCGCCCGATGGGCGTGAGACTGCCGCTGTCGCTCGGGTCGGCAGTGAACCTGGCCAGGGGTCTACTGTACGCGTGTTCCCTCGGGACGGAGGCGAGTAACGGCGGTGGCGGGGGTCGACGAGTGTCGCGACGCCACGCCACTCTCGTATCCTTACTGAGAGATGGTTGCTTGTCAAAAAGCATATTTCGACAGTATTCTTAGGAGAGATCGATGACAGTCATCGAGGCCGGTGACTCGGCGATCAGGATCGAGAGCGAGAGTGGCGACTCGCTCGTCCTCGACGTGGACGGCTGGCGGTCGGCGGAGGCGACCGAGACGCCGGGCGTGGCCGAGACGGTTCCGGTCGACGAGGTCGTCTCCGGCTCGCTCACCCGGGTTCGGGCGCCGACAGGCGTTCCCGTGGTCACCTCGCCGGACGTCGACCTGGAGACACACCTCGGCGGGCGGACGGTCCTGACGGCCGCGGGCTACACCCTCTCGGACACGGTGTCGTTGCCGGCCGCGAGGTACCGACTGGCCTTCCAACGGGAGTCGCTGTCGCTGTACCTCGAGTTCGAGGCGGCCGCGAAGGTGGTCGACCGCCCGGGGGGGTCGTGGGTCGTCGGCTTCGAGCGTCCGACGCGGGTGCAGTTGGCCGTTCGAGACACCGCAGACCACCCGCGAGGGGCCGTCACGGCCGCGCCGACGCCGACGGGCGTCGCTCGGGCGCTCGCCACGCTGCCGGCCGGGCTCCGAACGGCCACCCCCGACCGCTCGTTCCCGAGTCTCCAGATCCACCCCCCGCGAATCGAGATCGGCGAGGAGACGGTGATCCCCGACGACGTCGCCGAGCGCGTCCCCGACACCGGGATCGAGGTGGTCGCCCCCCGTCGGATCGACGCCCTGCTCGTCGTCGCCCCGCTCGTCCACTACCTCTGTGCCGACCTCCGGGTGGCCGACCGCGACACCCCCGTCGTCCGGGCGCCTGCTGCCGACTTCGAGCACAGACTGGGCGACGACAACACACCTGCGGAGACGGGCGACGGACTCGACGACACCACACTGCAGCCGAGGAGCGTGTCTGCGGCTGTCGGGAGCGTGTTGGAACGGGTGTTCTGGCTGGACTGTCTCGTCCGGAACGGGGGGCCACACGGCGTCGACCTGGCGATCACAGAACGGATCCGCGACGCCGGAGTCGACCTCGACACGGAGGCACTGTACGAGGCCAGCCCGGCGGCACGGCTGGCGGCGTACTTCGAGACGGGCTACTCGGCCGTCGCGGAGCTGTTCCCACGCTGGCAGGCTGGCGCCGTCGTTCCGCCGACGGTCGAGAGCGTCCCGGCGATGCCCCGACTGGCGTTCGGTCTCACCAAGGTGTTCGTCACCGACGACGACGGGGCCGACCCGGCCGTCGGCGGCTCGGCCGGTGACGCGACCGCCCCGCCGTCGGCACCGCCCGCCACCGGGCCCGAAGACACCCGCGTCGGCTGTCGGGTCGTGACGGAGACGCCGGGGGCGCACGAGGCCACCCCCGGGGCGCTCCGTCAGTTCGAGCGAGCGACGGACGGACCGCTCCAGGTGGTCGTCGCCGATGACCGGACGGACGCGACCGTCCGCGAGCGGCTCGACGTCGACGACTCCGGTGTCACCGTCACGTACCCGTCGCCACCGACACGGGCGCAGCTCCGAGGGGCACTCGACGAACCACCGGACCTGCTCTACTGCGCCGACACCGAGCCGCCGGACGGGCTCGTGTGTCCCGAGGGGACGATTCCGGTCGAGCAGCTCCCGGAGACCGTCGCCGAGGTGGTCGTGCTCGACGCGCCGTCGTCACTGTCGGTCGGGAGCCAGCTCGTCGCAACCGACCGCGTCGCGGCGGCGGTCGTCCGTACCGACGACGGGACGAACGCCCCCCTGGGTGTCGACACTGTCCGCTGGCTGATGGCCCGTGCCCGCGTCGGCGACGCCGTCTGGCTGGCACGTCGCTACGGCACCGCCGGCGCGGACGCTCGCGTCGTCGGCGACCCGTTCCGCCAGCTCCGGGTGCCGTCCGAACAGTTCCCGTCGGCCTACTGGTACGACGGCGACGACACCGGCGACGGGGAGCTCGTCGGGCTGCAGCGACAGGGCGGCCACCTGATCCTCCAGCGCGCCCGTGCGCCGGGGACGATCACACTCGGAGGGGTACCCGTGGACACGCCGCTGTCGTCGCGGGCACTCCGCGAGGGAGTCGTGAAGTCCAGCGTGCCGGTCGTCTACGACGGCCAGGTGTACTGGGACGACGAGGGTCGACGACTCCTCGATCCGCTCGTCTGACTGCCACAACACCGATGTACGGCCAGACTGACATCTACGACGAGACGTGACGGGACCGGACGAACGGGTCGACGGGCTGGCGACGGTGACGAGCCAGTTGGCCGACTGCGAAGACGAGACGGCGGTCGCCTGGACACTCGTGGAGTCGCTGGACACGGTCGTCGACTTCGACGCGGCGGTCGTCTACGAGCGAGGGGACGGGCGGCTCCAGCCGTTGGCGACGGCGGCCGACGAACTCCACACGGGACCGGCGCTGTCCGGCGACGCGGGCGTGGCCGGACGAGTGCTCCGACGTGGCGAAGCCGAGGTGACGGACGATCTGACGACGACCGAGACCGGGCGCGACCCCGGCCGGTTCCGGGCTGCGCTGACCGCGCCCGTCGACGACGACCGTGGGCTCCAACTGCTGTCGACGGAGCCGGGAGCGTACGGGACGGCGGCCCTGTCGGCGGTGCGGGTCGTCTGCTCGCAGGCGGAGTGTGTGCTACAGCGAGTCACCGCCCGGGACCGGGCGCGCCGCGAAGCCGACGAGTTCGCCGTCCTGTTCGAGAACGTCCCCGATCCGACGCTCCGGTACGAGGTCCGCGAGGGGGTGCCCGTCGTGGACGAGGTGAACGCCGCACTGTTGTCTCAGTTCGACACGACCGTCGAGACCGTCGTCGGAGCGCCGTTGGAGGCCGTGGTCGGCGGTGGGACGGTCGACGAGTCACAGGGGCGTGGGAGCGACGACACGCTTCGAGGCCCGGGAGCCGGCGGCACGGACGAGACGAGACCACCGGAGTGGACGGCGGCACGCCGTGGCGAGCGGGCAGAGCGGCGAGTCGACCGCCAGACGGCCGACGGGACGCGGCGGTTCCTCGTCCGGACGGTTCCGGGTCGGCCGGACGCACCGACACAGACCGGGACGGGCTACGTGATCTACGTCGACATCGAGGCGTCGCGGCGACGCGAGCAGATGGCGGTGCTCAACCGGTTCCTCCGACACAACGTCCGCAACGACGTGTCCGTCGTGCGAGCGTACCTCGAACAGATCGAGCGAGCCGTCGACGACACGACCGTCACAGAGTACGCGGCCGCCGCAGTGTCGACGGCCGACAAGCTCCAACGCCGGAGCCGGAAGGCCCGGACCGCCCAGGAACTCGTCGACAGCACGACGAACGAGAACCGGACACGGTTCGACCTAGAACGGATCGTTCGCAAGCAGGCAGCCGCCGTCGGCGAGGAGTTCCCCGACGTCGATCTGACGGTGGCAGTCGAGCCGGACGATCCGCCGACCGTGATCGCCCACGAACGTCTCCCGTTGGCCGTCGGCGAGGTGCTGGAGAACGCCGCGACCCACGCCGGCGACGCGCCGACGGTGAGAGTTACCGTGACCGCGACGGACGCGACCGGGGCCGTCACCGTCGCCGACGACGGGCCGGGCGTTCCGAGACACGAGACCCAGGTGATCGACAGCGGGGCAGAGAGCCAACTGGAACACGGCCGCGGGATCGGTCTCTGGCTCGTCGCCTGGATCACCGACGCGAGCGAGGGTGAACTCACTGTCACGCGACCGGGGGAGGGTGGCACCGTCCTCCGGCTGTCGGTTCCGTCGGTTGACGCCGCCGAGGGGGCGACGAGGTGAGGAGCCAGCGGTCGTGACGCCGTCCACGGCTACTGTCGAAGTCTAGACGGAGTGGACTACCGGATCGACGAGCACCACCGGGAGTAGTTCGGCTCTGCGACGGTGCAGTACGGATCGGTCTCCAGCACGTCTCACAGCTCCGACACACGGAACTGGCGCCGGCCGACGGCCAGAGCACCGACCATCCAGGCGCAGATGATCGCCGCGTTCACCCCCGTACCGAGCAACGGCGTGTCGACGGCCACCGCCAGGAGCGCTTGCTCGTCGGAGATCGCCTGAGCGTACGCGCCGAACGGCGACAGCGTCCCGACGAACTGCTGTGTCGTGCTCCCGAACGGGAGTACTCCGGAGAGTCCGTCGACGACCGCCGGCCAGGCGATCGTCAGGGCCAACACCGCGACGGCGAGCCCGACCGCCCGCCCCCGCGTCTCGACACTTCCGGAGACGGCCATCCCGAGCGCGGCGTAGCACACGACGACGAGCAGCGTGAACAGACAGAAGCCGGCGACTCGGCGCCCCGCGATCGCCGTCGGCTCGAAGACGAGCCAGAGCACGACCGCGAGTCCCGCCAGCCCGGCGACCACGCCCGTCACCACGACCGCCGTCCGGGCGAGGGCCTTCCCCGTGAACAGCGTCACCCGCGTCGTCGGCAGTCCACCGATCATCCGGAGCGCTCCTGTCTCGCGTTCGCCGGCCACCGCGCCGACCGTACACGCGAGCGCCACCACCGGGTACACCGCCGACACCGTCAACCAGGCGTACAACAACGTGGATCGAAACTCCGGCCCGGCGAAGGAACTCCCGGTTATCTCCATGAGACTGCCGAGTACCGGCGTCACGGCACCGACGAGCACCACCGCCGCGGCGAGTCTCGACCGTCGTACCACGAGCAGATCGTGCCGGACGACCGCGGCCAGACTCATCGTGAGTCACCCCCCGTCGTCTGGTCGACTGTATGGTGCCCGTCGGTGGTGTCACCGTCGGCGTCGTCTACGGTAGTGTCGTTACGATCGTTATCGTGCGCGTCGGTGTCGTCACGGTCGGTATTGTGAGCGTCGGTGTCGTCCGCGTCGGTGTCGTTACCGTCGGTGTCGTCCACGACAGTGTCGTCACGGTCGGTATTGTGAACGTCGGTGTCGGTACCCGCGGTGCCGTCGACGAACGCCTCGAACACTCGTTCCAGTGACGGCTCTCCGCGGCGGAAGTCCGCGACGCCGACCGCACGGTCGAGACGCCGCACGACCGTCGCCTTCGTCGCCGGATCGGCACAGGTCACTGTAACTGTCGGGGGCCCGTCGTCGGGTGGCGCTGGCCGCGTTCCGCGGTTCTCGTCGGAGCCCGTCCGAGTCCCTCCGTCGTCGTGTTCGGTCGCCCCGACGGTGGGGTCGTCGCCACGGACTACACCGTCACTGCGAACCGAGTCGTCACTTTGGGTGGCGTCGTCCCCGCGGGTCACGTCGACGACACCACCGACGGTCGACAGCTCCGACAGCGTCTCGTTCGTCGGTCGGTCGTCGGTCGTCACTTGGAGGCGTTCGCCCGCACGGAGTCGTTCGCGGAGTTCGTCGACGGGCGCGACGGCTCGGAGTCGCCCGTCTGCCAGGATACCGACCCGGTCGCAGACGGCCTCTACCTCGCCGAGACGGTGCGACGAGAGGAACACGGCCGTTCCGGCGGCCGCGCGTTCCTCCAGGAGCGCGCGCACCTCGCGGACGCCTCCGGGGTCGAGCCCGAGTGAGGGCTCGTCTAAGATCAACAGCTCCGGGTCGCCGACGAGCGCGATCGCCAACAACAGCCGGCCGCGCATCCCCGTCGAGTAGTCACCCGCCGGCCGGTCGCGTGCCGCGGGCGCGAGTCCGACGCGGTCGAGGAGCTGATCCGGGTCGTCGTCCGTGCCGGCGACGTCGACCGCAGACGCGAGCTGCTCGCGTCCCGTGAGGTTCGGGTACACGCCGCGGTCGTCCGGGAGGACACCGACCCGTTCGCGGACCGCGACGGGTGACGCCAGCGGGTCGCGCCCGAACACCCGGACGCTGCCGGCGTCCGGACGAGCGAACCCGACTAGGAGATCGATCGTGGTCGACTTCCCCGCGCCGTTCGGCCCGAGGAAGCCGAACACCTCGCCACGCTCTACCCGGAGATCCAACTCCCTCACTGCCACAGTGTCGCCGTAGCGGCGCGTCACTCCCTCTGTCTCGACGGCCGGGGTGTCTGACACGGTCGGTGCATGACAACCGACACGGTATGAACTTTCCTCGTGTGTTCCAGTAACTGGTACCGTCGACGCACGGAGGTCGGGTTGTGTGTCCGTCGACGCACGGAGGTCGGGTTGTGTGTGAGTCGATACACAGAGGTCAGGTTGTGTGTCCGTCGACCCCCGTGGTTCGAGGGCGGTTGTGGGTCGATCCCGTTCTGCAGGCAGCTAGAGTGAGTCGTATCTGGTAGTCCGAAGCGAGGCAGGTCACGCCGGGCACCCCCCGTGTGCGAAATGAAAATATCTGCCGTTGGCGCCTCACACCTCCGTAGAAGAGACGTCTCACCCCCCGTGTGCAAGATGAAATTCGGACGAGAACCCGAGTGGCGGTCGGGCCCGTGTGCGAGGCCAAGTTCAGATGAGAACACAGGTGGGGTCGATCCGTGTGCAAGACGAAATTCGGACGGGAACCCGAGTGGCGGTCGGCCCCCCGTGTGCGAAATGAAATCCGGACGGGAGCACGAGTGACAGTCACCCCCCACACCCCGTGTGCGAAATGAAAGTCTGGACTGGGAGGCGGGCGAGAGCCACGCCACCCCCCGTGTGCGAAATGAAAATCCAGGCGGTCGCCGGGCGTAGAGAGCCGTTCGCGTCGCTGGTCGAGGCCATCCGGTGGTGGTACACCGTGTCGAGAACGGGCTCGATTCGGCAGTGGTGCTTCCCCGGAGTCGAGATAGACTTCGCATACGGTGTAGTGGTTCACTCACAGTGAGTGGAGCTAATGCTCCAGTAGTCCAGTATTCGGGAGATTTGATGTCGCACGCGGTCCTGTGGTTATTTATACATCCGGAGTCACCGGTCGGTATGGTCAGCGACGGGACCGAAGACGGGGTCTCCTCACAGTCTATCAAGAGCCGTCTCGAAGAGGGGACGCAGAACACCGTCTTTCGGGACAAGAGCCTGCTCAACCCCGACAGGGTTATCGACGAAGACCGGATTGTCGGTCGTGACCAGCAGTTGGACGACGTCATCAACTCCCTCCAGCCCGCTCTTCGTGGGAGCCGCCCGCCGAACCTCCTCCTGTACGGGCCCTCGGGGACGGGGAAGTCGCTCATCATCAACGCGGTCTGTCAGCAGATCGAGGCGCTCGCGGTGAATCAGGGGGATCGGTTCGGCGTGATCGATATCAACTGCCAGACTATCAGCACCCACGACCGTGCAGTCTATCGACTCGTCGAGAGCGCGGCCGAGTCCGCCGGGGTCGAGCCGGAAGTCCCACAGACGGGCGTCTCGACCGACCACAAACTGAGCCGACTGTACGAGATTCTCGACGAGGAGTTCGACTCGGGGATCATCATACTGGACGAGATCGACCTCCTGACCGGGCGGACGCGAGACCAGCGGTCCGAACCCGGCTACTCCAAGCTCCTCTACCAACTGTCTCGGACGGCGCAGGTCGGTGAGATAGACAGCCGGATCTCTGTCGCCGCGCTCACGAACGACCCTCGGTTCATGGAGGACCTCGACGGTCGGGCAGAGAGCTCGTTCAACCCGGAAGACGTCACGTTCCCCGACTACGACGCGAACGAACTCCGATCGATCCTGACCTACCGGCGAGACGCCTACCGCGACGGTGTCTTGGGGGACGACGTCGTCCCCCTCAGCGCGGCGCACGCGGCACAGGACCACGGTGACGCGCGGAAGGCGATCGACCTCTTCCGGAAGGCTGGGGAGCTCGCAGACCGGCACGGTGACAACACCGTTCTGGAGGATCACGTCCGCGAGGCCCAAGAGGAGGCGGCGCGTGACCGGACGCTGACGCAGATGCGCGGACTGTCGGCACAGAAGAAACTCGCGCTGTACTCAGCAGCGGTCGTCTCGGTCTTCGACGATCAGCTCGACGCGGTTCCGAACACTCTCGGCTACGACGTCTACCAGTACCTCGCCGACCTCGTGGACATCGATCAGAAGTCGCGGGACACTTACCTCCGGTATCTGAGCGAGTCGGAGACGTACAACTTCGTCGTCTCTAAGACAGAGGGCCACGGGTACGGCAGCGGGGTTCACAAGGAGTACTCGTTCGTCGACGACCCGAAGACGGTGATGGAGACGTTGGAGAAGGGGATACGGATGGACGAGATAACGGACAACAAGGAACTGATCGAGTCGGTCGTCGACGCGCAGGTCTCGGAGTTTCTCGAACGGTAGGCGTCGGCGGACCTCCTGCGTGCGAAGTGACATCTGGACGAGATCACGGGGGACAGCCGTTTGGACGAGATCACGGGGGACAGCCGTTTGGACGAGGACACGAGGGACGGCCGTTTGGACGAGGACACGAGGGACGGTCGTTTGGACGAGGACACGAGGGACGGTCGTTTGGACGAGGACACGAGGGATAGTCGTTTGGACGAGGACACGAGGGATAGTCGTTTGCGCGGGAACAGGGGGGCGGCCACCCTCTCCCCCCGTGTGCGAAATGAAATCGAGACAGTGGCAGGGGGGGCGGCCACCCCCTCCCCCCGTGTGCGAAATGAAATCAGGACAGAGGCATGGGGGGTGGCCACCCCCTCCCCCCGTGTGCGAAATGAAATCCGTCGTGAGCGGGGGGAGGGGGGACCAGGAGAAGCCGAACAGACTGGTTTGTGAACAGCCGTTCTCTCCCGTGATCGTGTCGTACTCGTCTGATAAACGGGCCGAACAGTACAGTAGACCGGCCGAACAGTACAGTAGACCGGCCGAACAGTGCAGTAGACCGGTCGAACACTACACGTACGGTCAGTGAATGGGCGATCGGTGCAGAGGCCACGGAACGCGGACGACTACTAGGCGGAAGTCACGGAACTGGAACACCGCTCGGAGAAGGAGCGACGAAGTTGACGCAGACACGTCCCCGCGCCCCGTGTCTGCGTCAAAATCTAGGTACTACGGACACTTTTGAACAACCTAAGTGAAAAAGGTTCGTGTGACAATAGTTTCTTTTCCCTAATCGTAGAAATTCGTCTTTTAGCACCTGA
This sequence comes from Halobaculum sp. MBLA0143, assembly GCF_041361465.1. Lineage (NCBI taxonomy): Archaea > Methanobacteriati > Methanobacteriota > Halobacteria > Halobacteriales > Haloferacaceae > Halonovum > Halonovum salinarum. The sequence goes on along the minus strand of NZ_JBGKAC010000002.1, from coordinate 174,668 downwards.
TACGGGTCTAATTTCCACTTGCCGCCCTCAGCGGCCGCATCCGCCGCTCTACCCCACCCCCCTCCCTCTGCCCGATTTCATTTCGCACACGGGGGGAGGGGGTTGCGGGCCTCCACCGACTCCCTCGACGCCTCTTTTCGGACGTGTGCGGCCGGCTTCACCGGTGACCGCCGCCGTGTCGTCCCCCGTCTACCCCCCGTGTGCGAAATGAAATCCCGAGCGTTCTCACGTCGCGCCACGACTGCCTGGCTCTCGCGGTGATCGCCTCGGACGAGTTCCGTGATCGCACAGTTCTCCGACGGAGTATCGTGAGGCTGTGTCTGGTGTCCGAGGACCGGCAGCCGGCTCACTCTCCGGAAATCTGGTGTGTGCCCCCCGAGAGTCCCGACGTCGGGCCCGCTCTCGCTGCCCACGCCGCGAGCCGTGTCACGTGCTCACGACGACCGCAAGTCGAGACTACCCGTGCCGGGCGAGGACGAACTCGAGCGAGACAATCGACACCACGACGAGGAACGCCTCCGCAGCCACGGCTACCTTCTCTCGACGGGGAACACAGATACACACACTGGAGACGCGGGTACGGTGAACACCGAGATACAGATGTACGCGGCAGGACGGACGCACACCGGGATACAGACGAACGCTACCGACAGAATCATACGTATCTGTTGGAGAGTGTGGCGTGCCAGAATCGCGTCGACGAGTAGGGTTCATTCTGAATCGATATATGTTCTCAGCACTCGGCGTCGTCGTCGTCGCGCTGGTCGCATCGCTGTTCATGTCCTTCACCGTCGGAGCAAACAGCAACTCTGCTCCGATGGCGCCAGCCGTCGGGGCGAACGCGCTGTCGACCTTACGAGGGGCGCTGCTGGTCGGTGTCGTCGCCGCCCTCGGGGCTATCGCACAAGGTGGCAGCATCTCAGAGACCATCGGCCACGGACTGGTGACCGGCGTGACGATCACCCCATTGGCCGCCACTGCGACGCTCCTCACGGCAGCGACGCTCATCACCATCGGGAACTCTCGTGGCTATCCGATCCCCTCGGCGTTCACCGTCACCGGCGCTGCGGTCGGTGCGGGTGTCGCTCTCGGCGGTGGCTTCGCGGTTGCGACCTACGCCAGGATCCTGGGCTTCTGGTTCGCCATCCCCGTCGTCGAGGGTGTCCTGGCGTACGGTCTCGCGTGGCTGTTGCTGGACGACACAGTCTCGGACACACTGAGCGTCCCACTCCTCGCCGGCGGTGTCGGCTACGCACTCGCCAACATCCAGCTCTCGTTCCTCCCAGCCCCGCAGAACGACTACGGGTCGATCGCGGGCGTCGTCACTCGCCGGCTCGATGTCGCGTCGACAGGGGGTGGCGAGGCCGGAGTCGTCCTCGTCGGGGGCGCGATCGGAGTTCTCGTCGCGGCCACGGTCTACTGGCAACTCCGGCGTGACGTGACGACCGGGATCAACAGGATGTTGATCGCGCTCGCCCTCGTCGTCGTGTTCACCAGCGGCGGCTCGCAGGTGGGCCTCGCCACCGGACCACTAGAATCCGTCTTCGAGTCGTCGCTCGGTCTACCCTCACTGTACTTGCTCGGGCTCGGGGGGCTCGGCATTCTCCTCGGTGGCTGGGTCCGGTCGCCGCGTCTCATTCAGGCAGTGGCCCGTGAGTACGCCTCGCTCGGCCCCAAGCGATCGATCGCCGCGTTCGTCCCCGCGTTTCTCGTCGCGCAGGCCGCGATCGTTCTCGGCTATCCCATCTCGTTCAACAAGGTGATGATCTCTAGTATCGTCGGAGCCGGGTTGGTCGGCGGTTCGTCGAGTTCCGACGGGGTGTCGGCCACGAAGACGGGGTACACGATCGGAGCGTGGGTCGCCTCGATGGTCGGTGGTGGCGTGATCAGCTTCACACTCTACCACATACTCGCTGCGCTACTCGGACCGACGTGATCGTACGTTCTGCAGCGTCACGAGATCCTCGGTCGCTGCGGCCCGCTTCATCTCTGTCCACTCGTCGAAGTCAGTCGTCCGCGCGACGAACGCGTCTCGCTGTTCGGCCGAGAGTCGTTGAACGCCGCCGATCGTATCCTCGTCGCACGGACAGGCCGTACAGAACTCTTCGGCCGAGTCGAACTGTGTGTGGCGGCGAACGAACGTTCCCGAGGCGACCCGCCTACGGGAACGGGGAACCCACGATTCCAGCGCGAGGGTCCGTTCGATCGCCGTTCGAAGACTCGCGTGCAGCGAATCGGAGGTCTTGACTCCGAAGTCAAGAGCCATGTACCGCGATCTCGTCCCACCTAATCCCAGTGGTGAGACGACGCCGATACTGTCTCGGTCTCCCTCCTGGGTTCGAACTCTCCATCGGTCATCTCACGAACCGGACACGACACTGCTCTCACGAACCGGACACGACACTGCTCTCACGAACCGGACACGACACTGCTCTCACGAACCGGACACGACACTGGATCGGCAGTAGACACCGGATAGCAGAACTACTCGACACCAGATCGGAGCAGAACCATTTGAGTCCAAATCGAACCACCAGAAACGAACGGAACGAAGAGGAGGCGCTCCCTTCAGAGTGCCCTCGGGGCGGCATCCTGGAGTGTCGCCGGCGTGACCCACGTGTTCGAAGTCGAGCAAGTGGACTTCGAGACGACACAGACCGTCCGGCCCACCCGTACGCGCTCGGGGTCGCCGACGTGGCCGACGCCGACGAACTGGGTCGTTCGGCCGAGACGACCCAACTGTCGTCGTTCGCGCCGTCGGTGGCGACGGCGATCCGTGCGGTCTCCGGGTTGGCTGACGACTGTGGAGACCGTGACGGAGTCGACGACTCCAGTACGTTCCGTCAAGTACCCGCGGGCGCCGAGTGGGTCGTCGAGCTCCCCGACGACAACGCACGGGCGTCCGTGGTCGTGCCCACGCAGACCGAGAGACTGCCGCCCATCACCGTCAAGGCGACCACTCCCGTCGGTGGGCAACGTCGTTGTGCCGATAGGTACCCTCGAATCCCCCGTGTGCGAAATGAAAAGCCCCCGCGTTCGGTCTCACACCTCCGTCGAGTCGGCACCCCACACCCCGTGTGCGAAATGAAATCTGGACGTGAGTACGAACGACACCCACTCCTCCCCCCGTGTGCGAAATGAAATCTGGACGTGAGCACGGACGACACCCACTCTTCCCCCCGTGTGCGAAATGAAATACCCCGTGTAAGAGCCCACACTGCCGCGAGGTCCTGGGAGCCACGGCCGCGACCGCGTCTCCCGGGTGTTGCTCGGCAGCGTCGCCGAGAGGGCCGTCCGCCGTGCCTCGACGACGGTGACGGTCGTCTGCCGATCCGGACGACTGTGATGGTCGTCCGACGTACTTGGACGACGGTGACAGTCGTCTGGCGCACCTCGACGACGGTGACGGTCGTCCGCCGATCCGGACGACAGTGACCGACAGAGCCTTTCCGTGTGGTGTGGTATCGAATTACGTGCCAGAGTCACAGTCACCGTTCGTCGGTGCGATCGACTGCCACACACACCTGATGCCGCCGCGGCTGATGCGGGCGATCAGAACGTCGCTGTCTGAGTCGATGGGGTGGGAGTTCCCACACCCGGCCGACCGCGAGGGAGTCGAGGCGGTGCTCCGGGAGGCGGGCGTCGCGGAGTACGTCGTGTTGCCGTACGCACACAGGCCGGGCGTGGCACGAGAGCTGAACGAGTGGGTGCTCGACACTGCGGCGGCGTCCGACCGGGCAGTTCCGTTCGCAACCCTCCACGCCGGCGACGCCGACCCCCGAGCGACCGTCCAGGCGGCGTTCGACGCCGGAGCGCGTGGGCTGAAGATCCAGTGTCCGGTTCAGGGGTTCGGCCCGGCGGACCCCCGAATCGAGGGAGCGCTCGCGGCCGCCGCCGAGCGTGGTCGGCCGGCGTTGTTCCACGCCGGAACCGCCCCGGCGTCGCTCGACTCTCCACACGTCGGCGTCGAGGCGTTCGAGCGTGTCGTCGAGCGGCACCCGGAGCTGCGGGTCCTGTGTGCCCACCTCGGGACGTACGACTGGCCGGCGTTCGTCGAGTTGGCCCGAGACCACGACACCGTCTTCCTCGACACGGCGTTCGCCTGCTCGCCGACCGCGGCCGACGCCGCTGCGGCCGTCGGCGTCGACTACGAGCCCGACGACGTGCCGGACGCGGTGTTCGAGGAGCTGGCGGGGCAGATCGTGTACGGTTCGGACTACCCGAACGTCCCACACTCGTACGCCGACGAGCGACGGCACCTCCTCTCGCGGTCGCTGTCGACGGAGGCGACCACACAACTGTTTCGGGGTGCCGCCGAACGGTTCCTCGGACGGTAGCGTTCGCCCGGAGCTTTACACGCCTGGTCGGTGTGTGACGACGTGTGACAGACACTCACGGCGACGGTGAGGCCAACGCCGACGACGACACGGAGACCCGCACGGAGACGGTGCGTCGGCTGTACGAACGCCTCCCACTCCACCGTGCGTTGGACGTGCACGTCGAGGAGGTCACCGAGGAGCGTGCGGTCGTGACGGTCCCGTTCCGAGAGGAGTTGGTCGGCGACCCGGACCGGGGGGTGCTGCACGGCGGTGCCCTCAGCACGACCGTCGACCTCACGGGCGCGGCCGTGTTCGTCGGACTGTGTGGGGCGTACACGCCGACAGTCGACCTGCGGGTGAACTACCTCGAGGCGGCCCCGCGGGCACCGCTGTCGGCGACCGCGACGGTGGAGCGCGCCGGCACCAGCACTGGTGTCGCTCGCGTCGAGGTGGTCGCAGACGACACGGTGTGTGCTACCGGCACCGGCGTCTACCGACTCGTCGACTGACCGCGGCCACCCGTCGCTACACCCGGTCGTCGACTGACCGCGGCCACCCGTCGCTACATCTGTTCGTCGACTGACCGCGACCAGCCGTCGCTACACCCGGTCGTCGACGACACCTGGCTCGTCCAGCTCCGCGACCGTCCGCACCCCGTCGGGGGCGACGAGCAGTCGGTCGCTCAGTGCCGCCCGCAGTCGGTCCGTGTCCGCGTCCCCCTCACAGACCACTTCGAGACGGTCGGTCGTCTCCGGCCGTGATACCGTCACCCGGTACTCTCCGGTGAGATCGTCGAACCCCGCGAGTACCGTCTCGACGCTCTCGGGGTACAGCTTCACCCCCTTCACCTTCAGGCGTTCGTCCGTCCGGCCGACGACCCCGTCCGGGAGGACGACGGTGCCGTCTCGGACCGCCAGGTCTGCGAGGTCACCCGTGCGGTACCGAACCAACGGCACCCCCTCCTTGGCGGTGTGTGTGACGACGAGTTCACCGCGCTCACCCGGCTCCAGTCGCTCACCCGTGTCCGGATCGACGATCTCCACGACGGCGTAGTCGGAACACACCACCAACCCGTCTTCGGCCGCCGTCTCGGCCGCGACTGGCATCGCGTGCCGGGTGCCGAAGTAATCGACGGCCGTCGTCGCGTCTAAGGCGTTTTTCACCGCCGCGCGGCGACCGGGAACGGAGGTGAACGGCTCGCCGGCGCCGAGGAACGTGTCGACGCGCGCACCTGCCTCCCCGAGCTTCAGCGCGAAGCTCGGGTTCCCGACGAGTCCGTCGAGGTCGAACTGCTGGATCGTCGCCGCCGTCTGCTCGGAGTCACCGGGCCCGAGCGGGAACACCTCCGCGCCGAGTTCCTCCAAGGCCCGGTGGAACACGTACCCCGTCCCGAACAGGTCGTAGCCGAAGGTGACGGCGACCCGGTCGTCCGGGGCGACACCCGCCCGTCGCAGCACCTCCGCGTTCGCCTCCGCCTGGTGGCCGATGTCTCCCGTCGTGTCGATCACGGGCCGGAGCCCGTCACCCATCGGCGAGAACGTCACCATCGCCGCGCCGTCGTACGTCGACCCCGTCGGCGGGTCGGCCTCGAAGTCGTCGACCAGGTCCTCGGCGGTCGTGAACGGAACCGACTCGAACGCCGCCCAGGTCTCGACGTCGGCGGGCTGTACACCCGCGTCGGCGAACCGGTCGCGGTAGAGGTCGTGGTCTGCGACTGCCGCGAGCTGTTCCCGGAGCGCCGTCAGTGTCTCCGTGTCGTACATCGTCTTTCGTGGGGTTTGCAGACGGCATAAAACCGGGGGCCGGCGCCGACCGGACGGCGTCGGTCAGTCGTACGCGAACGGCCACTGCTGGAGGTACTCTTTCACCTTCCCGAGCGCGGCGAGGACGCCCCGGGGCTCCACCGCCAACACGACGATGATGATGCTACCGAAGAACACCGGGACGGTCGCGGTGGCGTTGAGCCCGGTCAGGTCTGCGGCGACACCCAGGATCTGCCGGAGGTACTCCTGGACGACGGTGACGACACCGACGCCCAGCAACGCCCCCCAGACGTAGCCGAGCCCGCCGAACAACAGCATCACGTAGTGTTCCAGCGTCAGGCTCAGCGTGAAGTAACCGGGCGAGATGAAGCCGATCTGGTAGCCGTACAGCCCGCCGGCGACGCCGACGGCGAACCCGCCAAGCGCGAACGCGACGAGCTTGTTCCGGAACACGTCCACGCCCAGCACCGCCGCCGAGAGGTCGTTCTCGTGGATCGCACGCAGGGTCTTGCCGATTCCCGTCCGGGAGAGGTTCAACGACAACAACGCGAACACGAGCATCGCGACGAGCGCGAGGTAGTACTTCGCGTTCGTCCCGGAGACCTCCAGGAACGGGCCGACGAGCCCGACGGACGACGGCAACTGCTGTTGTGAGCCGCCGTGGATCCAGGCCGCCTGGCCGTTGTTGAAGAACCACTCGGAGACGAACTGGAGCGCGAGCGTGGAGATGGCGATGTAGAACCCCTTCACTCGGAAGGAGGGGAGTCCGAAGCCAACGGCGACGGTCGCCGCCACCGCCCCACCGGCTGCCAACGCCGGCAACAGCCCGACACCGGTCGTCACGATCCGGCTGGTCGTGTACGCGCCGATGGCCATGAACGCCCCCTGTGCGAGGACGATCTCCCCCGCGTACCCCAAGATCACGTTCAGTCCCAGCACCGCGACGGCGAAGATGTACGCCTGTGACAGCAGCGTGAGCGTCCCTCCCTCGGCCAGGAGCGGCACGAGGAACGGGATCGGCAGCCCGGCGACGAGCGCGATCCGTTGGATACGCCACCGGAACAGCCCCATCCGGGACTCGTAGTCGGTGAAGTACTCACCGCAGGGCACGGCTCCCTCCGTCCCAGCGTGTTCGGCCGCGAGACTCCGTCGTCGCTGTCCGGTCGTCGGCGGTGCGTCTCGGGCGTGTCTCTGCGAGTGTGTGTCGTGTCGGTGGTGTGTGTGGTGTCTGTCTCATCCTCAGAGCCTCTCGATACGTTCGGTGCCGAACAGTCCGTACGGCTTCACGACGATCACCGCCAGCAGGAACAGCATGGGGAGAATCTCGCCGAAGCCGGCGCCGAGGTTCGCCTGGATACCAGTACCCGGGAGGAACACCGCGGTGCCACCCTCCAGGTAGTAGGAGCCGAGCTCCTGGAGCAGTCCGACGACGATCGAGCCGACGAACGCCCCGAGGATACTGTCGAGTCCGCCGAACACGACGGCCGCGAAGATGATGATCCCGGTCGTCTCGATGGAGAACGCCGCACCGCCGCTGGACACCGCCAGCAGAATCCCGCCGATTGCGGTGATCGTGATCGAGATCGTCCACGCGAGCGCGACCGTCCGTTCGATCGAGACACCCAGCGCCATCGCCGCCTGCTCGTCGCTGGCAGACGCCCGGAGGATCGACCCGACGACGGACCGCTTGAAGAAGGCGATCAGTAGTCCCACGACCGCCAGCGCCGCGACGACCGCCATGGCGTACGCTCCCTGGATCGAGGCGCCGAGCGGGAGCGACACGCTCCAGTCGACCGTGAGCGCACTCGGGTACGCCTTGAAGTTCCGACCGAACAGGAACGCGATCGACCCCTCCAGGATCGACCCCAGCGCCAGCGTGACGATGATGATCGACAACACCGGCTCGCCGATGAACGGTCGGAACACGACCCGTTCTAACGCGAGCCCCAAGAGGAGCCCGACGAGGATGGTGACGCCGAGCGCCGCTGCCGCCGGCAGCGCCGTCGGCAGCAACGACGTGGTGCCGAAGATCACGACGCTGTAGGCGCCCACCATCGCGATCTGTCCCTGAGCGAAGTTGAGCACCCCCGTCACCTTGTAGATGAGCGAGAAGCCCATGGCGACGAGTGCGTACAACGCCCCCAGCCCGACCCCGGAGACGGCGATGTCGAAGAACGTACTCAGCTCCGACATCTACTCACCCCTTACCTCCGCGTCGACGACACCGTCGCCGCGTTCGACTGGTCGGTCGGCGTCGACGACGCGGATGGTCCCTCGCTCCGTCGACTCTCGACCGTCCTGGTAGGTGACAGTCACGTCCAGGTCGATCTCGTCGCTGCCGTCGAACAACCCTTCGACGAGGTCGTCGTACCGTTCGACGACCACCTCCCGTCGGAGCTTGCCGGTGCGGGTGAGCTCACCGTCGTCGGCGTCGAACTGTTTGAACAGGACGACGAACCGTTCGACCGGGTGGTCCAGTTCGGCGTTGGTGTCGGCGACGACCTGCCGCAACAGCTCCAACACGGGCGGCTTCTGGGTGAGGTCGTGGTAGCCCGTGTACTGGATGTCGCGTTGGTCGGCCCACTCCGCGACGTTGTCGTACCGGAGGTTGAGCACGGCCGCGAGCTCGTCGCGGCCGTCGCCGACCACCATCGCCTCCTTGACGTACGGGTCGAACTTCAGCTTCGTCTCGACGCTGATCGGCGCGACCGCGGTGCCGTCGGTCAGCTCCAACACGTCGTCCATCCGGTCGAACACGACGACGTGGCCGTCGTCGGTGAGTTCGCCGAAGTCGTCCGTGTGGAGCCAGCCGTCCTCCATCGCCTCCTCCGTCTTCTCGGGCATGCCGTAGTAGCCGGACGTGACGACCGGTCCACGCACGAGCAGTTCCCCGCCGGGCGTGATCCCCACCTCCACGTTCGGGAACACCTCGCCGACGGTCTCGACGTCCACGTCGTCCTCGCGGTGCATCGTGACGAAGCCACACACCTCCGACTGCCCCCAGATCTGTTTCAGCGACACCCCCATCGCGTGGTAGAACTCGAAGTGGTCTTCACCCAACGGCCCACCCCCTGTGTAGACGTTCTTCGCGCGCTTGAGCCCGAGATCGTCCAACACGGGGCGGTACACCGTCCAGTAGGCGGCACGGTGGGCCGCCCGGAGCCACAACGGCGGGTCGCCGTCGCGGTCGCCGACGGCGTAGTCGGCGAACCGCTCGCCGATGTCCATGGCGAGGTCGTACACGCGACGCTTCAACGGTGTGGTGTTCTCGATCTTCGCCTTCACCTCGGCGACCCACCCCTCGTAGCGGTTGGGCGACGAGAAGATGATCTCCGGACCGATCTCGCGGAGGTCTTCCGCCTCGGTCTCCGGCTCCTCTGGGAAGTTGACCGTCCAGCCCCCGACGAACGCGGCCGCCAACAGGATCATCTGCTCGCCCACCCACGCCATCGGGAGGTACGACACGTAGTCCGAGCCCGCCGGCAACGGGTCGATGTCCATCGTCGCCTCCGCGAGGTTGACGAAGTTGAAGTGCGACAGCTGTACCCGCTTCGGCATCCCCGTCGTCCCGGAGGTGGGCGCGAGCATCGCCGTCCGGTCGGCGTCCAACTCGGCGATCCGGTCGCGGAGGTGGTCGCTCGACACCTCGTCGTCGGCCAGCCGCGCCCGACCACGGTCGGCCACGTCCTCGAACGCGACGATCTCCGGGTCGCCCGGCGCCGTCCGCTCGCCGTTCTCGTACCGGAACATCCCCTTGTCGTCCTCGTAGACGATCGTCTCGACAGACGGTACGCTGTCGGCGACGCGGAGGATCTTGTCCACCATCTCCTGATCGCCGGCGTACACGACCCGCGGCTCCAACAGCTCCAACTGCTTCCGGATGTCTTCCGGCAGCATGTCCTCGTAGTTCGGTGCGGCCATCCCGCCCAGCGACTGGGCCGCGAGCCAGGTCCAGAGCTGTTCCGGACGGTTGTAGCCGATGGTGAAGACGATGTCGTCCGTGCCGAACCCGAACGTCTCGAGCCCGAGCGCGAACGCCTCCACCGTGTCGTAGTACTCCCCCCAGGTGTACTCCTGCCAGATCCCGAACTCCTTGCGACGCATCGCCACGTCGTCCGGGTGGTCGTCGGCGTGTTCGACCAGAATCTCCGGCAGGACACGGTCGGTGACCACCTCGACCGACTCGTCGCGTGGTGCCGACAGCACGGACTCCACCGTCAGCGAGTCGCCGTCGTGTCGTCCGTCGTCGTCGACGCTCGTCTCGCCGGCCGCCGTCTGTGACACCACGTCGTCGTCGGCGTCGTTCGCCGCCACGTCAGTCCACCCCCGTGTACACCCGAGCCACGTCCGGGTCGTCGGTGACGGCCTCCGGCGGCCCACGCGCCAACACCCCGCCCTTCTGGATCACGATCATCCGGTCGGAGACGGCCGTCACCACCTCCAGGTCGTGTTCGATCATCACGAGCGTCAGCTCCTCTTCCTCGTGGAGGTCCGTCAGGAACCGGATGATGTCGTACTTCTCGTCGAACGTCAGGCCGCTCATCGCCTCGTCCAACAGGAGGACGGACGGCTCCAGCGCCAGCGCCCGCGCCAGGTCGACGCGCCGTTGGACGCCCAGCGGCAGCGTCGACACCGGGGTGTGACGGTACTCCCACAGTTCGAGGTAGTCGATGATCTCCTCGGCCCGTCGGACGTTGTCCGCTTCCGTCTGGCGACCGCTCCCGTAGAACGTCAGCGCCGCCGCCAGCGACGGCGACTGCGCCACCGCTCGGATCGTCGTGACGTTCTCCAACACCGTCTCCGTCTCGAACAGCTCCAACCCCTGGAACGTCCGGCCGACGCCGGCACGAGCACGCTCGTGTTCCGGAGTGTCCGTCAGGTCCTGGCCGTCGACGTACACCCGTGCGCCGGGGTCGGGGTCGTAGAAGCCGTTGAGCACGTTCAGGAGTGTGGTCTTGCCGGCGCCGTTCGGCCCGACGATAGACACCCACTCCCCGTGGTCGATCCCGATGTTCACGTCGTCGACGGCCGTGATCGACCCGAACGTCTTCGTCGTGTCACGACAGCCGATCGCCGCCTCCTCCGGCGGTACCGCCGGCCCTTCGCGGAGCCGCGCAGCCGTGGCCGAGCCGTTCGTCCGTGCGCCGGTCGCCTCGGCCTCCGGCCCGCCGTCCGTGCTCACGGCTGTCCCCCCGGCACACCTGCCGGTGTCTCGACGCCGAGCCGCGTCGCCGTGGTCGTCTGGTCTGTCCGGTCGTGTGCGTGTGTGTGTACGTCCTGCATCAGGTCCACCGCTTTCTGATCTTGTAGTGTCGTACGTCCGTGTATCGGGAGTCGTCGCCGGAGGTGCCGAGGTAGAACTCCTTGATCTCCTCGCGCTCGACGAGCTCGTCGGCCGGGTCGTGGAGTTCGACCTGACCGTTCTCCATCACGTACCCGTAGTCGGCGACCTCGAGCGTTCGCTTGGCGTTCTGGTCGGCGACGATCATCGTGATCTCCTCCTCGCGGTTGATCTCGACGAGCGTCTCGAAGATGTCCTGCACGAGCTTCGGTGCCAGCCCCAGCGACGGCTCGTCCAACAACAACAGGTCCGGCCGGTGGATCAGCGCCCGCGCGACGACGAGCATCTGTTGTTGCCCGCCGCTGGCGTAGCCCGCCTTCAGGTCGAGAATCTCCTCCAACTGTGGGAAGTAGTCGAACGCGATCTCGTAGTCGGACTCGTCGAACTGGAGCCGTCGACCCTCCCTGTAGAGCCCACACCGGAGGTTCTCCTCGACGGTGAGGTCCTCGAACACCCGACGACCCTCGAGGATGTGGGTCACGTCGCGGTCGACCATCGCCGTCGCTCCGGCGTTGGTCGTCTCCTCGCCGCGGTAGTGGACGCTCCCGCGGGTCACCTCGCCGCGTTCCGACCGACCGATTCCGGAGATCATCTTCAGGATCGTCGACTTGCCGGCGCCGTTCGGTCCGAGTAAGGCGACGATGTCGCCTTCGTCGACCGTCATCGAGACCCCCTGGACCGCCAGGAAGTGGCGGTCGTAGACGATCTCGACGTTGTCCAGTTCGACGACCGGCTGGTCGGCTGCCGTCTCTGCGTCCACCGTGTCCGCCCCGGTGGACCGCTGATTCGTCGTCACAGTCCGATCCAGTCCTCCCGACGGGGCAGTTCGACGGTCGTGTCGAACGCCAACTCGCCGTCAGTCACCTCGAAGATCCGGCCGGTCATCGTCGGCCGACGGTCACCCTCCACGAACGTGTACGGCTGCGACAGGTCGCCCATGTTGTCGTCTTCGATCTCGAACATCGCCTGTCGGGCGTCCGAGCCGCTCGTCGGGTCGTTGCCTGCCTCGATGACGTTCTCCATCCCGCGGGCGACGAGCAACGCGTGGATCACCCCACGAACGTAGTTGAGCTGTGCGACCTCCGGGTCGTCCATGCTGCGACCCTCGCGTTCGAAGTTGGCCTCGATGATCTCCGCACCGCGCCCGCCGGCGTCCAACGCTCCCTGGAACGTTCGGAAGGCGTTGACGTACCTGGTCCCCTCGAACAGTTCCGGCGACTCCGAGACCACCCGCTCGTCGACGGTGTAGGTCAGCCCACAGACGGTCACCTCCGGGTAGACGCTCTGGCGGTCCTGGAGCAGCACGCGCATCGGTGCCGACGTGTTCTGGTGGATCAGGTAGTCGACGTTCGCCTCCTTCGCCTGGCGGAGCTGTGTCGTCGCGGAGTTGGCCGTCAGCGGGAGGTTGATGTCCGGCGCGACGTCTAGGCCCAACTCCTCGGCGTACTGCTTGCCCCCCTCGACGGGCGACTCTCCGAACGGGGTGTTCGAGAAGATGAACGCGACCGTGGCACCGCCGTCGTTGTCGGCGATCCACTTCAGGTGTGACCGCGCCTGACTCGTGTAGTCCAGGTTCCCGAAGAAGTTGTACGGCGCCTCCTCCGTCAGGAGGTTCGCCGAGTACGACGCCGACACGTAGACGATCTCGTCTTCCGCGACCGATCCCGACAGCGCTTCCGTGTCGGCCGTCCCCCAGCCGATCATCATCGGGGGCTCCGACCCGGACGTGTACTGTTGATACAGTTGCTGTGCCTGAGGCACCTCGTACGCGTAGTCCTCGTTCGGGTGGTCGATCTCCCGGTCCAACACGTCGTTCTCGTTGAGGTACTTGATGGTGTCTCGGGACCCGAGCGCCGTCGGTCGCCCCACGTCGGACGTGCCGCCGGACTCGTCGTACAGTCCCGGTACCGTCACTGCGCCACCGTCACCACCGCCGCCGCCGCCAGTACAGCCTGCGACTGCGAGCCCCGTCCCACCGACTGCAACTCCACGAAGGAACTGTCGTCGTCGCGTCTGACGTCTGTCACCTGTGTCTGTCATGGCTCTCCCTTGTGGGTAGTTCACAACTGACATAATTGTTTCCGATGCATTCACTCCGTTTCGTACGAGAGTTACGGTCCCCCGGAACACTGAAGTACGGGGTGTGTGTGACGGTGTCTATGTACACGTTCGTCGTCGGGGTAGACACGGACGCCGACCGGGCACGGCGGCAGGCGGAGACGATCACAGAGCTCCCGCTCGCCGCCGAGTCGGTTTCCGTCGTCCTGCTCCACGCCTTCCAAGAGAACAGCGCCGGCGGGACCGTCGAACAGGTCAAGCCGGTTCGAGAGGCCCGCGAACGACTCCAAGACGCCGGGTTCGACGTCCAGGCAGAGGGGTACGGCGGCGACCCAGCGACCGCGATTCTCAACGTCGCCGACAGCCACGACGCCGACCAGATCGTCGTCGCCGGCCGCAAGCGGAGTCCGACCGGCAAGGCGTTGTTCGGCAGCACGACCCAGGAGGTCGTGCTCGGCACCGACCGGCCCGTCCTCGTCTGTGACGGGTGACGCTGCGCCCTCCGCTCTCGTTCGGTGACTCGCCGACCCGGAGCCGGTGTGCCGGCGCCGAGACGAGACGTGCCCTCGTTGCTGTCAGTCCGTCGGAGAACGGCCTCACCCGCGTGCGACACCCAGTCGGCTCCGTCCGAGCCGGTAGGCACGCCGTGCGGCCTGCCTGGTGCGCGAGGAGACGACGACGAGGAACGCGACGAAGCCGACGAGACACGCCGTCGCGCCGCCGACGGCGACGACCGTCGGTGCCGCGCCGACTGCTCCGAGCGCGGCCGTCGACCCGGTCGTCACCCCCCACGCGACCGCCAGCCCCGCGGTCAGTCGGAACACGAGCGGCCGGTCCCACGGCACTCGCCCGAACGTCTCGCGGGCGTAGTACGCGACGAGCCCGAACACGACGACGTTGAGGAGCGCGTAGCCGGCGGCGCCGGCGACGGCCCCGTACTGCCCCCCGAAGACGGCCGTGACGGGTGTGCTACAGACCAACCCGTAGAGCTTCGTCCGGAAGCTGAAGTCGGGCCGACCGGCCCCCTCCAGAGCGTGTGACAACAACGTCCAGAAGCCACGGAGGAGGTTGACACCGCCGACGGCGAGTACGGTCGTCGAGAACACCCCCTGCACGGACGGGAACGCGAGCTGTGCGACCGATTCGTGTGCGCCCAGCAGGTAGCCGAGCACGACGAACGTGGCGCCGGTGCCGCCGGTGGTCGCGGCGTCGAGGTAGGCGAACGTCTCGTCGCCGGCGGCGGCGTCGCCGCTCACACGCGTGAGCAACGGTGAGGACAGCCGCCAGGAGATGGTCGCCCCCAGGTCGGCGAACCGGTCGGCAGCCTCGTACACCCCGACCGCGACCGGCGAGGCGACGACACCCAACACGAGCGTGGGCATGTTGAACGCGAACCGGTCGAGGATCTGGTCCGGGACACTCCACCGCGCGAACGACCAGGTGCGTTCGAGTTCGTGCCGGCCGGGGAGCTGCGGGCGTTCACCCAGCCAGAACAACACCGGGAGGAGCGTCACCCCGCGGGTGCCGGCGACGACCAACATCACGTCACCGGCCGTCGAGACGAGTGGGTTCAACGCGAACAACAGTCCGAACCGAAGTGTCGCCTGGGCGGCGTTGAGCCAGGTCTGGTAGCTGGGGTAGCCGACCGCGCCGAACAGACTGTCGGTGACGACCGAGACGGTCGTCGAGACCGCGAGCACCGCCGCCGGGAACAACAGCGCTCGGTCGAACGCCGTCGTCCGGGTGACGAGGTCGGCACCGACGAGAGTCGCTACCCCCACGACCGAGAGGTAGCCGACCGCGAACAACAGCGTCAGCCCGAAGTACGCGGGCACCGCCTCGCCACGTTCACTCCCCACCTTCTGGAGCGCCTGACTCACGCCCCGCACCGGCCGCAACAACAGTGCGATGGCGATGGCGGCGAAGAAGTACCGCCCGGTCGCGGCCGGGTCGGTGACGAACGCGTAGACGACCCCCGTGAGGACGAACAACGTCGTCGAGAGCAACGCGCCGCTCCCGGTCCGCAGCGAGGCGTCCAACAGGTCGACCTCGTCGCCGTCGCGTCTGTCTACCACAGGAACACCAGGGGCGCCAGCGACTAAACCCCCGTGTCCCGCGGGGTGTCGACACACCAGTTCCGGTGTCTCGCCCGCCGTCTCACGCCGCCTACACGTACTGCAGGCCAGCAGGTCAGATCCGAGGCGTGCCACGGTCGTCGCCGTGTGGCACCCGGCAGTCCCACTCCCCGGTCTGTACCTCGGGTCACTGGCCGCCGGTCGGACGTACGATTCCGCCCCTTCGGTCGCCGACGGCGCTGGCGGCGTTGGTAGCGTCGAGAGCGTCGCCGACGGCGCTGGCGGCGTTGGTAGCGTCGAGGGTGTCGACGGCGCTCGCAGCGTTGGCGACGTCGGCGACCCTGGTGGTGTTGGCAGTGTTGGAACGGCGACGTCGAACGGACGCGCCCGTGGTCGAGGTGTTCGCCGGCGAACGGAGTGTCACACTCGTCGCCGGCCCGTCGCTCGTCGCCGGCCGCGACGGGGGCGTCGTGAACGTGACCCGCACCCCGGAAGCGTCCGACGTGGCGGCGCCGGTCCCGTCGGTTCCACCCTCACTCCTCTGTCGTCAGTTCTTCGGCCCGTTCGCGGTCGACGGTCGTCGCCGTTCGCCAGTAGTGGTCGAAGCTCCCTTCCGCCCAGTCGAACACCGCCTCGTCGGTCGTCTCCAGCGCGGCTTGGAGCAGTCCCTCCTCGTCGCGCAACAGGAGGTTGACACGGTCGTCGGACAGCAACACGGCCAGCGGGACCCCTTCTTCGCGGATCCGCAGTTCCGCGTCCTGGTGGTCGATCAGCTCCAGCGTCCGCTCCCAGGCGGACGGCTGGGCGGCGAGGCCGGCGTACGCCCGTCTGGAGAACACGCCCGTGAACGTCTGGTCGCCGTCGATCACGCGGCCGTGGACCTGCGTCAGCGTCTCCTCGTTGAAGGTGTGTGAGAACGCCCGGAGTGCCGCCGCGTCGTCGATCAGCGCCGTCGTCGTCTGGAGCGGCGCGTTCGGTCGCGTCCGGGACGGCTCCGTGATCTCCGCGTCCGCGAGCCGGCGGAGGTCGAACTCCATCGCGTGAGTCGGGAGGTACCGGATCACGTCTCGCAGCGTCTGTTCGGCCGTCAGCGTGTCCAACAGGTCGCCGAACGCGGCCGCGACCAACTCCCCCGTCGCCGTGGCGACGTAGCCCGTCCCCTCGTGTCTGATCCACGACCGCTCGTCGAAGTCGTCCAGGATCCGGCCGAGCGTCGCCTGCGACACGTCGACCGCCTCCGCCAGCGCCGCGCGGCTGTGCCGTTCTTCGGCCAACAGCCGCAACACCGCGACCCGGTTGTCCGACCGGGCGAGAAACTCCGCCTCCTCGATAGCGTCCATACGGACTGTACTGTCGAGAGAGGGAAACGACCTTCGGGGGCGGTAGCCGGGACGGGACAGCCCACCCGAGCGTCGCCTGCGCCCCCCACCGAGTTCGGCTTTCACCCCGTGAAATCCGGTCACGACGCGCAACGTCGCCGTCGCGTGCAACAGTTCACGGCGTCACTCACGTACGTGTAGCCCCTACGACTGACGTGAGCGAGACGCCGATTGAGACGACACGGGCGGACGGAGCGATCGGGCGAGAGCGGCGCTTTCGGCGGGTGATTCGGTAGTGTCGCGTCGCCGCAGTCTCGCAGCCTTCGCCGTCACCGCACTCCTGTTCGGCGGGACGTTCGTCGCCGCGAAAGCCGGATTGGAACAGCTCCCGCCGTTGTTGTTCCTGGCGCTCAGGTTCGACCTCGGCGCGGCCGTGTTGGCGGGCTACGCCGCCGTCCGGCTCTCTCGGTCGGAGCTTCGACCGGAGACCGTCGGCGACGTGATCGGGATTCTCGCCACCGGCGGGCTCGTCGTCGGGCTGACGAACGCCCTCCTGTTCCTCGGCCAACAGACCACGACCAGCGGGGTCGCAGCGATCGTGTTCAGCCTCAACCCGATCCTCACGGTCGCAATCGCGGCGTGGGTGCTCCCGAACGGCCGACCGACGTTCTTGGGTGTCGTCGGCACGCTCCTGGGACTGGCGGGAATCGTCGTCGTCGCCGGACCGGAGGCGGCGCTGACGGGTGACGCGGGCGGCGTGTTGCTGTTGGCGGCCGGCGCAGTCAGCATCGCCGTCGGGACGGTCCTGCTGCGGTGGGCCGAGCCGACGCTGTCGAGCACGGCCCGCACGGTGTGGGGAGTGCCGTTGGCGGCGCTGCTGTCACACGCCGCCAGCGTCGCCGCCGGCGAGTCCGTCGCCGCCGCGACGTTCGGTCCGACGGCGTTGCTCGCGGTGGCGTACGTCGGCGTCGGCTCCGGTGCGGTCGCGTACCTCGCGTACTTCGCGCTGATCGACGGCGTCGGCCCACAGCGGGCGAACCTCGTCTTCTACGTCGTCCCGTTGGTGTCGACCGTCGGCGGCTGGGCGCTCCTGGGGGAGTCCGTCGGCACGACCACACTCGTCGGTTTCGGAGTCGTCGCCGCCGGCTTCTCGATCGTGCTGGCCGACGATCTCGGCGCCGACGGCCTCCGGCGGCTCGTCGGGCGTGGTTCGGGCGGGACGGAGAACGCCCCCGACGCGGACCCGCCACGGGCGGACTGAGCCGTCGGCAGGAGTGTCGACTTCACGACGAGTTGGATTCGGATGTGAATGTGTTTCACACCACTCTATATAGGTATTGAACAGATTTCGAACGTTCAACCGAGACGTGAGATGTTTCTGGCGGCACACAACGAGGTAACACCCGGTCGAGTGGTGAGACGCGGTCGAGAGATCGCGGCTACCATGAAACGACGAACGATGCTCGGGTTGGGCGCGGCGGCCAGCGGTGGCCTCGTGTTCGGGACGGGCGCCTTCACGACTGTAACGGCACAGCGTAGTGTGAACGTCTCCACGGCGGACGACGGCGACGCACTCCTGGCACTCCGGCCGGGAGACGAGAACGGCGCGTACGTGGAGACGGACGGCGGGACGGCACGGATCGACTTCGGGGAGGGCGGACTGGGGGACGGCGTCGGTACGGACTCTCGGTACACCTTCGACGACGTACTCAGTGTTCGGAACCAGGGGACACAGCCCGTGTTCCTGTTCACCGAGGTGACAGACGACTCACTGGGCGACGGGAGACTCCAACTGTTCACCGAGAGCGCAGACACGCCGTTGACGGCGGCGAACGCAGTCGAACTGGGGACCGGTGAGGCCGTCTCGGTCGGTGTGTTCCTCGACACGACGGGACTCGACACCGGCGAGTTCGACGTCGACGTGACGATCAGGGCGACTGCCGACCGGCCGGCCGGTGGGTCCGGCCCCACGCAGCCGGTGACCGACCCGATCCAGCCGCTGCAGCTCGACTCCGTGTCGAGTCTCCTAGCCTCGTACGACGACAGTGGCGACGGAGCGACCGGCGAGCCGCTGACCGACGACTCGGTGATCGTCGCAACGGCAGAGCCGACGGCGACCAACGTCGACGAAGACGGCGACGGCGACGCAGTGTCGTACCCGGAGGGGACGCCGATCCCGATCGCGGCTCTCGACGGCAACGTGTTCGCGGTCACCGGGCCGTTCGTCGCGTCCGACACTCGGTTCGGCGACTTCGGCAACGAGGAACTGTTCCTCAACGCGTTCGACGAACTGCTCGGTGGGAGCGGGACGGTGGTCCACGACGAGAGTCACGGACAGTTCTACTCGTTGTCCCCGAACGGCGGCGACGACTTCCAGTCGTTCGCCACGTACGCCGAAAATAACGGCTACAGCTACGGGAAGGAGGGGGACGACCTCACAGCAGTGTTGTCCGAACCGGACCCGGCCGACGCAGTCGTGATCACGTCACCGTCGGACGGGTTCACCACCGACGAGTTGGACGCACTCTCCGAGTTCGTCGCCGCCGGCGGCACGGTGTTCCTCCACGACCAGTCGGACTTCAGGAACTTCGACGCGACAGACAACCTCAACGAGATCGCGGAGGCACTGAACGTGTCGTTCCGGTTCAACGACGACCAGGTGCTCGACGACGAGAACAACACCGGCGCATCGTTCGTCCCGACGACGACTGCGTTCAACACGGATCGGTTCCCGAGACTGTTCGACGACCGTTCCGGGCTGGGGATCGATATCGATCCGACACAGGAGTACGAGGTGGCGGTGACGGAGGTGACGGACGGCGACACCGTCAACGTGGAGTTCCAGAACTTCCTGAACACCCCGTCGGACACGGTCCGGATCGTCGGAATCGACACGCCAGAGACCGGCGATACGGACGAACGCATCGTGGAGTACGAGGGGATCACCCCCGACCAGGCGAGCGATCTGAAGGCACTCGCCGAAGACGGCGGCAGTATCGCCGACCAGGGGGCCACGGCGTACGCCGAAGACGACCTGGCCGACGAGACGGTGACACTCTCGTTCGACCCGAACGAGCCGGTTCGTGGTGACTTCGGTCGGCTGCTCGGCTTCCTCGAACTGCCGAACGGGGACGTGTACAACCGCGAGATCGTCGCGGACGGCTGGGCACGCGTCTACTCCTCCGGGTTCGCCCGACACGACGACTACTGGGACGCGGAGAACCAGGCACAGGCGAACGGCAGTGGGATCTGGCAGTTGTCCGACCCGGGGAGTGTGCCCGAGTCGGGTGACGATCCGGTCTCGACGTTGTTCTTCCCGGAGCCGGTCGCTGTCTCCGGCGGGACGACCGCCGTCGAGAGCGAGGCGGGCGACCCGTTGGCCGCGTTCGACGACGACGCCAGGGTGGCCGCCGTCGGTGGCCCCCTGATCGACGAAGGGTTCGAACCGAGCGAGACGGGCGACGGCGAGCCGACGAACGACGGGACCCAGGTGTACCCGTTCGTCACGAATCTGTTGGATCGGCTCGCCGACGGCGGGCTCACCGACCGGGTCGTGATCGACGGCGGTCACGGTCAGTTCGGGGCGGACTTCGGGCTGTCGAGCGAGGACGTCGCGTACTACCAGCGATACCTGGAGGGACAGCCGGACGGGGCCGACGACACTGGCAGCATCGCGCTGGAAGGCACCAACACGCTCACCGACGACGCCGGCCCACAACTGCTGGCGAACGGTGATCTGGCGTCGGACGCACTGATCGTCACGACGCCGACGGAGTCGTTCACCGACGCGGAACGGCAGGTCGTGGCCGACTTCGCGGACGCGGGCGGTGCGGTACTGCTGATCGGCTCGGCGGCCGACACCGAGGCACTGTCGAACTTCGACGCGCTCGTGTCCGACCTCGGCGCGGACGTCGGGTTCACGACGAACGCGGTGACCGACGGGACGAACAACCTCGGTGGGGACGAGACGCTCCCGACGACGACCGCGTTCCCCGGCCCGGACGGGTTGTTCACCGCGTTCACGCCTGGCCCGGGGACGGGTGTGATCGATCGGTTGGTGTTCGACTCCGGGTCTGCACTCCTGAACGCGGACACCGGCGCGGACGACGCAGACCGGGCGCTGACGGACGACTCGATCGTCGCCGTCCGTTCGGAGCCGACGGCACGAGTGGGCGACAGCGACGGTAACGGCGACGCCGTCGATCCGTACGACGACGACCCGGGCACGGACGACGAGATTCCGCTCGTCGCGGTCGAGACGACCGGGTCGGGGACGGTCGCCGGGATCACGGCTCCGTTCCTCCAAGACGGCACGGACTTCTCGGCAGTCGGCAACGAGTCGTTCGTGCTCAACCTGTTGGAGGAGTACGTCGACGACGGAACGGTGTTGTGGGACGAGAGCCACGGTCAGTTCTACACACTCGACAAGTTCTCCACGTTCGAGGGGCTCGCCGAGGGGGCGGGCTACACGGTCGAAGCGACGACCGACCTGTCGGGAGCGGACGCACTGGTCGTCACGTCGCCGTCTGCGTTCACCAGCACGGAACTGTCGGCGCTGTCGTCGTTCGTCTCGAACGGCGGTGTCGTGGTGTTGGTCGACCAGTCCGACTCCAACGACTTCGACCAGACGGCGAATCTGAACGCGGTGGCCGACTCTCTCGGCGTCGGCTTCCGGTTCGACGACGCACAGGTCTTCGACGACCAGAACAACACGGGCGACGCCTTCACCCCGACGACGACGAACTTCGACACGACGACGTTCCCCGAGCTGTTCACCGCCGCGGTGTCGATCGAGGAGGTGGACGGAGAAAACGAGTACGTCGTCGTCCGCAACGACCGAACGGAGCCGGTCGCGTTGAACGGGTGGACGCTGTCAGACGAGACGGACAAGACGTTCACCTTCCCGTCGGCGACGCTCGCAGCGGGCGAGCGGGCGGTCGTCACGACGAACGAGACGCCCGCCGGGACCGCACCGTCGGCGGCGCTCACGCTCAACTGGGACAGAGGGTTCGTCTGGAACAACGACGGCGACACGGCGACGATCCGAGACGCGGACGGGACCGTCGTGGACGTGTTCGGCTACTGAGCCCCTCCCTCGTGTGAACTACGGCAGATTCGGGCTGTCGGGTCGGTCGAACGCCGCACGCGACCGGGCTGCACTCGCGGCGTACGGGACTCGAGCGTAACCGGCCCGCCCCGAACGCCGACCCCGACACCGCGGCGACACCGCCTCCGTGATCGACAGTGGGGAGACGACACCGATGGCGGAGGCTACGAGTAACCGGTGTCGGCGGCTCGGCGACGGCACGTCGGCTGCCGTCGGCCCCGCTCTCGGCTCACCTGGCTTCGGCGTCTCCGACGTCGAGTCGTGCGGTGACGACGCCGGCGACGAACAACACCCCGCCGACACCGAACGCGACGAGTCGCGCGTCGCCGGAGAGGAAGACGAAGCCGGCGGCGACCGTGACAGTGGCGACGGCGTGGAAGACGGCCGTGTAGTTCACGCGGACACTCGACTCGCCGAGAGTAAGTATCCTCTCTTCGTCGGTCGAAGCAGCGCGAGCGACGCGCGTGTCGGCCCGACGCGGGAACCGTCGAACATATATCGGCTCCCGCCGAGACTCCCCTGTGACACTCCACCACGGCCCGTTGGGGACGCCCGGCGGTGCGAACGCGACGCGCCTCCTGTTGCTCGGCAGCGGCGAACTCGGGAAGGAACTCCTGTCGGCGGCCCAGCGGCTCGGTGTCGAGACGGTCGCGGTCGACCGCTACGACGGCGCGCCGGCGATGCAGGTCGCCCACCGCGCTCACACTATCGACATGACGGACGCCGACGAACTCCGGCGCGTCGTCGAGGCGGAAGACCCGGCGTTGATCGTCCCCGAGATCGAGGCGGTCGCCACGGACGAACTCGGACGGCTCGAGTCGGCGGGGTACGACGTGGTCCCGACCGCGGAGGCGACCCGGCTGACGATGGACCGCGAGTGGATCAGGGAGTTCGCCGCCGAGGAGGTCGGCGTCCCGACGAGCGACTACCGCTTCGCCGACTCCGAATCGGCATACCGGGACGCGGTTGAGGAGATCGGGCTCCCGGCGGTCGTGAAGCCGACGATGTCCTCCTCGGGTAAGGGCCAGTCGGTCGTCCGCGAGGAGTCGGAGGTCGACGCCGCCTGGACGGCCGCGACGGAGGGCTCCCGCTCGGACACCGGTCGCGTGATCGTCGAGGAACTGGTGGATCTCGACTACGAGATCACGCTGCTCACCGTCCGGCACGGCGACGAGACGACCGTCTGCCCGCCCGTCGGCCACCGCCAGGTCGACGGCGACTACCGCGAGAGCTGGCAGCCACACCCGATGGCCGACGACGCGCTGGCGGACGCCCGCGAGATGGCCCGCGCGGTGACCGACGGCCTCGGCGGCCACGGCATCTTCGGCGTGGAGTTCTTCGTCGCCGACGGCGAGGTGTCGTTCAGCGAGCTGTCGCCCCGACCACACGACACCGGGCTCGTCACGCTCGCCACCCAGTCGCTGGATCAGTTCGAGTTGCACCTCCGGGCGATCCTCGGGCTGCCGATCCCCGAGGTGGAGCTGGAGCAGTCGGGCGCGAGTGCGGCGGTCGTCGCCGACGAATCGATCGATCTGCCGGAGTTCGACGGCGTCGACGACGCACTCGCCGACCCCGCCGTCGACGTGCGGCTGTTCGGGAAGCCCGACGCCTACGACGGCCGCCGGATGGCAGTCGCCGTGGCGGACGCGGATGACGTGGAGACGGCGCGAGAACGGGCGAGTGACGCGGCCGAGAGGATCGAGGTATTTGAGGGAGCGACGGACGGAGAGGAGTGAGGGAAGCGGGCGTGAGGGAGTGAGGTGACGGGCGGCCGAGAGTGACGCGACGGGTGAGTGTGACTCTCCGCCCTACGGTGTGATCACGGCTCGTCCGTCAATCTCCCCGTGTTCCAGCCGCTCGGCGACCTCGTTGACCTCGCCCAGGTCGTAGCGGCTCGTGTGGAGGCTCACGTCCCCTCGCTCGACGAGCGCGACCAACTCCCGAAGCTCGGTGTACCGACCGACGATGTTGCCCTGGTAGGCGAACTCCCCGTCGACGAGTGCCTGGGCGGGCTCGTGAATGTGGCCGCCGTAGCCGATGACGTGGTGGTCGCCGCCGGGAGCGCACACGTCCGGCGCGAGCGCGGTGGTCTCGTCCGATCCGACGAAGTCCAACACCTGCGTCGCGCCGCGACCGTCGGTGAGGGCGCTGATCTCGTCGGCTACGTCCGCCGTCGTCGGGTCGACCGTCGCGTCGGCACCGAGATCGGCGGCGAGGTCGCGGGCGGACTGCTTGACATCGACGGCGACGATGTCTGCGGCGCTCGTGGCGTCGAGACACTGGAGGCCGATGCGGCCGAGTCCGCCGACACCGATCACGACCGCGGTGTCGCCCGGGACGAGCGCGCCGACGGCCTTCTTGACTGCGTGGTAGGCGGTGATCCCCGCGTCGGCGTGGGGGGCGACCGCGACAGGGTCGACACCGTCGGGCAACGGCACGACCGACCGCTCGCCCGTCGCCAACAGGTCCGCGAAGCCGCCGTCCGTCGTCAGCCCGTTGAACGCGTCGTTCTCGCAGTACATCGTCTCACCCTGCCGGCAGTACCGACAGGTGCCGCACGTCTGAACCGGGTGACAGACGACCTGGTCTCCCTCAGAGACGGTCCTCACGTCGTCACCGGTCTCGACGACCGTCCCGGCGTTCTCGTGGCCGAGTGTCATCGGCAACGGCTGCGGGACGTACGACTCCCACATCCCCTCGACGATGTGGTTGTCCGTCTGGCACCACCCCGCCCCCGCTACCTCGACGATCACGTCCGAGCCGTCCGTCACCTGCGGCGCGTCGACCTCGTCGATCGACAGCCCCGTCGACACGTCGTCGGTGTACTCGTGGAGTCGCGCTGCTTCCATGCGACGTGATAACGTGTCGCTGGGTCATAGTTCTTCAGGTTCGACCGTGAGGAATCTGCGGCCCGGAGTGACGACGGACAGCGAGCGGTCGGCCCCGTCGGGACGGCAGTTACAAGTCGACAACCGCCATCCGTCAGTGTAGAGGCGTCCTCCCGTGGGTGAGACGGCAAATCGCGTCCAGGTGCGACTCTGCGAGGAGCTGCGGAGTCGTGCGGCGGCGTACGACTGGGCGACGGAGGTAACGGCCGCGTCGACGCCGGTCGACGTCGCCGGTTCTCACGACGACACGCGGGTGTTGGTCGAACTGGAGTGGCGCCGCGCGGACCCGGCGGACAACACCGCGAAGCTGTTCCGTCACCTCCACGAGGGGACTGTCGACGCCGCGACGGTGATCGTCGTCCAGTTGTTCACTGGGTACTACGACCTCGCTCGTGGCGGTGTGTCGTCGAAGCGGCTGAACGCGGAGTTCGTCGGCGGACGCGCCGCCGACTCGGACTCTCGCGTCCGCTACGAGCCGGTCGATCTGGCGATCGACCCACCGAAGCGGGGCGGTGACCTCCCGGACGACTGGGAGTCGGCGGTCGCCGGCGTCGCCGACG
Organism: Halobaculum sp. MBLA0143; assembly: GCF_041361465.1. Classification (NCBI taxonomy): domain Archaea; kingdom Methanobacteriati; phylum Methanobacteriota; class Halobacteria; order Halobacteriales; family Haloferacaceae; genus Halonovum; species Halonovum salinarum. Next base: position 149,238 of record NZ_JBGKAC010000002.1, on the reverse strand, counting down.
CGGTGTGTGCGGCCGTCACAGCGGCACGAGAGTAGCCGTCACCGCCGGACGACGACACTCACGACTCCACCACGGGCGTCGCCACGTCGCCGCCGACGGTCACGAACGGCCACGCACTCGTCCCCACCACACAGCGTGCCGACATCACAACTGTTTCGTCGCCGAGACGCCGAACACAGATCTCGGTGAGAGACGCGACAGCCTGGCCGGCGACGGCTACGAGACGGCAGTGGGGTGGGGTCGAGTGGAACAGCTCGGGTGGAGGTGACTGGGCGTGAGTGACGGCCACGGCGGCTTCGAGAACGTCCGGGAGAACGTCGACGGCCACCCGATGGTCAGTCTGCTCCGGTACGCGACGCGGTACTGGCCACGACTGTCGATCGGGATCCTCGCGGCGATCGTGACTCGGGTGTCGCGGCTGATCCCGCCCATCGTCGTCGCGACGGCGATCGACCGGATCGTGCTCGAAACCGGCAGTCCGGGACTGCTCGCGGACGTCGGGTTACTTCCAGGTGCGGCGATCGTCGGGGAGAGCGCCCGACTGATGCTGCTCGAACGGCTGGTCGTGATCGCCGTGCTCGCGTATCTGCTACGATCGGTTGCACGGTTCGGCTCGCGGTACCTGCTACAGTCGTCGGCACAGAAGGTCCAACGCGACCTCCGGAACGACACGTACGACCACCTCCAACGGCTGTCGATGGGGTTCTTCGCCGACCACCAGACCGGCGGGATGATGTCGATCCTCAACAGCGACGTGAATCGACTGGAGCAGTTCCTCAACACGGAGTTCAGACAGGCGATCCGAGTCGTCGCCACCGTCGGCGGGATCTCGGCGGTGTTGTGGTACTACTCGCCGACGCTGGCGCTGGTCGCGCTCGCGCCGGTGCCGTTGGTCGGGATCGCGAGCGCCCTGTTCCTCCGGGCGATCGAGCCCCGGTACAAGTCGATCCGGGAGACCGTGAGCCGACTCAACGCTCGGTTGGAGAACAACCTCGGCGGCGTGGCGGTGGTGAAGGCGTTCGACCGCTACGACTTCGAACTCGGCCGTGTCGAGGCACAGAGTGAGACGTACCACGACGAGCAGGTGGGTGCGCTCCGTCTCCGGCGAGCGTTCTTCGCGGCGCTCCGGTTCACCACCGGCGTGGTGTTCGTGATCGTGCTCTACCTCGGTGGGCGGTCGATCGTCACGTCGGCTCCGGGGGAGGCGCTCGTCTCGACGGGTGCGTTCGCGGCGTTCTTCCTCTACCTCCGTCGGCTCTACTCGCCGATGCGCCGGATCGGGCGGTCGGCCAACAAGTACCAACAGGCCAAGTCCAGTGCCGAGCGCGTGTTCGGCCTGCTCGGGCGAGAACGGACGCTGACGACCCCCACGGACCCACACAGACCGGCGACGGTCGAGGGTGCCGTCGCGTTCGAGGACGTCTCGTTCGGCTACACCGACGACGAGACGGTGCTCCACGACGTCTCGTTGGACGTGGAGCCGGGCGAGACAGTCGGCTTGGTCGGCGAGACCGGTGCCGGGAAGTCGACGCTGGTCAAGCTCGTTCCGCGGTTCCACGACGCCGACGCGGGCCAGGTGACAGTCGACGACGTCGACGTCCGGGAGTACGACCTCCAACGCCTGCGCGGGGAAGTGGCGGTGATCGAACAGAACCCGTACCTGTTCTCCGGCACCGTCGCAGAGAACATCGCGTACGGCGACGACGAGATACTGGCCGCCGAGACGGACGACGAGATTGCCGCCGAGACGGACGACGAGATACTGGCAGCCGAGACGGACAGCGTGTCCGACACGGCGCCGGGGCAGTCGAGCAGAGCCAGTTCGTCGGACCGGCCGCCACACCGCGAGGAGATCGTCGCCGCCAGCCGGGCAGCCGCCGCCCACCAGTTCATCCGGGAACTGCCGGACGGGTACGACACACAGATCGGCGAGCGAGGGGTGAAGCTCTCCGGCGGCCAGCGCCAACGGCTCGCCATCGCCCGTGCGTTGTTGAACGATCCGGCGATCATCGTCTTCGACGAGGCGACCAGCGACGTCGACACCAAGACGGAAGAGGAGATCCAGTCCGGCGTCGACCGACTGATCGCGGATCGAACCGCGTTCGTCATCGCACACCGGCTCTCGACCGTCGAGAGCGCCGACCGAGTGGTGGTGTTGGACGACGGTGAGATCGTCGAGAGCGGCACCCACGAGGAACTCCTGGCCGCCTCCGGCGAGTACGCCTCGTTGTGGGCCGCACAGTCGGGAGAGGCCGACCCGTTCGACCGCGTCGAGTCGGACTGAGACACTCGACCGGCAGGAGCTGTCACACACCTCGGGCTGCCCAGCTCTCGACTTCGAGTGAGCACGCCTGTGGCTCGCTACAGAGTCCTTCGACCGCCGAACACTGGAGTGGATCTGCAGAGCGGCGGTGATCGAGACCGAATACACCCCGCAAAGTTCTTGCGTACTGTCATTCGCCAAGCTTACACAAAGGTAGAGCGTACTCCGGTACACATGAAGAACCGCGGCGTGTCACCAGTCGTCTCGGTGATCCTACTGGTGGCAATCGTTGTGATTCTCGCTGCGACCATCTCCGCCTTCGCGCTCGATTTCGGCAACGACGTGAACACCGAGCCGCCGTTCGTCGCCCAATCGAGTGGGGACGTCGACCCAGCCGACGGCGGCGCCGGCGGTATCCTGACAGTGACACACGAGGGCGGTGACCCTGTCCAGGTGAGTAACATCGAAATCGTCGTCGACGCTACCGATGCCTGTGGACAGCGAGCACGTGTGGTGAACTTGCCAGCGGATTACAGCTACGGCGGCGATCAGCTCGACGACGAGAACTTCGTGAACGGTGACAGTTCTATTCTCGTCAAGGGACACCCTTTCGATCAGGAGGAGTGGAACATCGGCCCTCTCGGAGACCACACTGACAACGCGTTCGAAGTTGGCGAGTCGTTTCAACTCCGGCTCTCGGGTGACCAGGACGACGGCTGTCCGGTCCAGGAGGGTGATCGACTCCGAGTGGCAGTCGTACACACCCCCTCCGAGACAATCGTGATCTCACAGGAGCTCACAGTGTGACACCTCCAGTTGAGCGAGGCGTGCAACGACGTGGGTACGAGGTCCACGGAGACCACGACGCACTGAAGCCGTCGGTGTCCGACTGTAGCTGTCCTACCGGGCGAACGCCTCGACGGGCTGGGAAACGCTCAATCTGCCCCGAACTCGGGAACGTCGAACGTGAGAGAGACGGACACTGACAGTGTCGCCGTCGACCGAAGCGGAGACGACGACTGTCGGGTCGTCGCCGCGACGCCCACGCGTCCGGTGCTCGCGGTGACGACACTCGTCACGACTCGCCTCCCCGGGGAGTGAGCGGGCGACCGCCGACACGACCCGGTCGGAGGCTCACGGACTGCACACGACTGACCGTGCACCCGCGACGGCAGACCGCGGGACGATTATTGTATAGCGGCTACAAGTTCGTCGTGCCCGGGGGTCGGCCCCTCGAATCCTCCCCAGCCGACCGTCGGGCGTGCTACTCCACGGAGTCGCCGACCGACGGGGCTCTTCCCACCCATCTCGACCGTTCGTCGGCTCGTCTTCACTCTGCGGCGGCGGCACCGCCGTCGTCGTCGCGGCGGGCGAGGACGATGCCGGCGACGAAACAGACGACGCCGAGTCCGATCAGCCCGACCCGCAGGGGCGTCTGTTGGACGAGAATTCCGGCTACGAGCAGGACGGCGAACACTCCGTGCAGAACTGCTGTCTGGTTCACAGCGAATCGTAGAACGCCGCGTGCAAGAGCGACACGGTCCGGCCCGTCCGGAGTGTCACGACGTGGGCACACCACGCACACTCACGTCGAATCTGAGAGTATTGCAGAAGATACACAACTCCTAAGTGCACGCGTCGTCGACTGTGTCGTAGCCGTGAATCAGGACGACTTCCCGACGCCGCCGGTCGAGGCGGAGACGCTCGCGCCGACGGAACTGAAGCGACGGATCGACGACGGAGAGCAAGTGACCGTGTTGGACGCCCGCAGCCCCGCGGACTTCGAGGAGTGGAATCTCGGCGGACCGGGCGTCGAGGTCGAGAACGTCCCGTACTACGAGTTCGTCGGCGAGACGGTCGACGAGGAGCTGCTCGCGGAGGTGCCGACGGGCGATCCGCTCGTGGTGTTGTGCGCCAAGGGGTACGCCAGCCGGTACGTCGCCGGCGAACTCGCCGCCGCCGGCCGGGCGGTCGTCGGCCTCGCCGACGGGATGGAAGGGTGGGCAGAGATCTACGAGCGTCACGAGGTGACGCGCTACGACGGTCCGGGGACGCTGTACCAGTACCAGCGGCCCTCCTCCGGCTGCCTGGGTTACCTCCTCGTCTCCGACGGAGAGGCGGCCGTGATCGACCCGCTGCGAGCGTTCACCGACCGCTACCTCGCGGATGTCGCCGCGTCGGACGCCGACCTCCAGTACGCCCTCGACACCCACGTCCACGCGGACCACGTCAGCGGCGTCAGGGACCTCTCCGAGACGAGCGAGACGGACGTGACGGGCGTGATCCCCGAGGCGGCCGTCCCGCGCGGGATCACCTACACCGGCGCCGTGACGACCGCCGCAGACGACGACCGCTTCGCCGTGGGCGACGCCGAGATCGAGGCCCGCCACACGCCCGGTCACACCTCCGGGATGACGTCTTACCTCGTGGGAGGCTCGCTGTTGGCGACCGGCGACGGGCTGTTCGTCGACAGCGTCGCTCGACCGGACTTAGAGGAGGGAGACGACGGTGCCCCGGAGGCCGCCCGCGAGCTGTACGAGACGCTCCACGAACGGATCCTCCCGTCGGACGACGACCTGTTGATCGGCGGCGCACACGTCGGGGACGACGCGACGCCGGCCGCAGACGGCAGTTACACCGCCCGTCTGGGTGAGCTCGTCGACGCGATGGCGCCGCTGTCGTACGACGAAGGCCGCTTCGTGGACACCGTCCTTGCGGACATGCCGCCGCGGCCGGCCAACTACGAGGAGATCATCGCCACCAACCTCGGCCAGCGCGAGACGGACGACGAGGAAGCGTTCCAACTGGAGTTGGGCCCGAACAACTGCGCCGCGAGCCAGGGCTCGCTCGCGGACGACTGACGCCCCCCCACTCGCCGTCGGCGTGTGTCACCGACGCCTCTCTCTCGTGACCGCGACCGCGACCGCGAGCAACACCGCCAGGAGAATCACGACGACGAGCGTGTCCGCGGTGAGACCGTACGGCTCCGCGAGACGACGATCGATCGGCGACGGCGACCACAGCACCCCTGCCCCCAGCGTCGCCGTCACGGCTGCCGCCGCGAACAACGCCGAGACGGCCTTCGCGTTCACGATCACCGCCCCCGGCCCGTCGTGTTCTGTCTCCGTGTCACGATGGTCCCAAGGACTATAAGAATATAGTTACGCGGAGGTTTACGACCGTCTCCGGGCCGTCTCCCCAGTTCAAGCAGAAGTTGAGCCGTCGCAGTCCCCGACTGGCGTCCGTGGCGGCCGACGACGACTGCGACCGACGACGACCGACGACGACTGCGACCGACGACGACCCCGAGGGCGACCGGCGGAACGGTTCAGACGAGCAGTTGCACGTCGGCGTCGGCCATCTCCTGAAACGCCGTCGCGGCGCCGACGCCGGTCGTGACCCCGTCGAAGAAGTCGTCTTCCTCGTAGTCGAACAGGTCCATCGTCATCTGGCACGCCTGGAGGTCGACTCCGGTGTCGAGCGAGGTCTGGATCAGCTCCGCCACGGTGGCGACGTTCTCGGCGTCGATCTTCCGGCGCATCATCCGGGTGGCGACGGCGTCGACGCCCGGCAGGATCCCGACTGCGTCCGGCACCCCGAGGTTCGGGTTGCCGACGGGCGACAGCGAGAGGTCGCCGGCGTGCTCCTCGTGGAGCACCTCCAGCCCCCAGAACGTGTAGAAGACGGTCACGTCGTAGCCGAACGCGGCCGCCGTCGACGCCAGGATCAACGGCGGGTAGGCGCCGTCGAGGGTGCCGTCCGTGGCGACGATCACCACCTTCTGGCTGTCCTCCCTCGCGGCCTTCGCCGCGGCCGCCTCCTCGCGCACCTCCGCCAACTCCGTCTCCAGCTCGGTGACGCGAGCGGCGAGCTCCGCCCGGCTCGGGGTCGACTCGCCGGCCGCGCCCGCCTCGGCACCTGACTCACCTGTCGGTGTGTCGGTACTCACGTCACGTCCTCCGGACGAAGTGGCGGTAGACCCCGTCACTCTCGGTCTGATCGACGAGTTCGACGTCGTCGGTCGACTCCGCCCAGCCGGCGATGTCGCTCACGCTACCGGGATCCGTGGCGACCACCTCCAACACCGCCCCCACGTCGAGGCCACCGACCGCCTGCTTCGTCTCGACGACCGGCATCGGACAGTTCTTCCCCTGTACGTCCAGCGTCTCCGTCGCGTCGACTGTGGAGCTCACACCTCCCCGTTCCGGCCCTGGGATCAAAACACTGTCGACTGTCTTGTACAGTTTCCACTAATCTACAGTACCCAATATCTCCGGTATGTGGCGCTCAAGACCTGTAAGAGGTCAAGTGAGATCCAGAAACGGCCGAAGAGAGTTGCAGATGTGAAGCCTTATTGCACATCAGCACCGAGACAGACACAGATGACTCGAAGCGACACGCGGCGAGGGGTGACGGCACAGTGACGGCAGTGCTCGCGCAGGCCGGCATCGACGCGCTGGCACGCGGGACGGGGTCGTTCCCGAACGGCGTGACGCGGTACGCCGTCGGCGGCCTGCTCGTCGCGGGCGGGATCGCCGTGGTCTACGCCGCGACGGCGATCGTTCCCGGCAACAGCACGTTCCTGGAGACGACGCTGTCGTACGTCTCCGATCGGTCGCGGTTCCAACGACCGCGGTTCGTCGACTCCCGCGACTGGCGTGTCGTGTTCGCGGCCAGCGTCGTCGCCGGCGGCGCGATCTGGGGGCTCGTGTTGGACCCCGGCGCGTTCACCACCGCCGTCCAGCCGTGGCGGCTGTTCGTCGGGGGTGTGCTCGTCGGCGTCGGCACCAGGATCGGGAAGGGGTGTACCGCCGGTCACGGCGTCTGTGGGCTGGGGTCGCGGTCGCGCACGTCGCTCGTCAACGTCGTGTTGTTCGTCGGCGTGGCGATCCTGACCGCGACCGTCGTCGCCGCCTCGGGGGTGTCGCCGTGACGGACCGTCACCCCGCGTTCTACCCGTCGGTCGTTCTCGGCGGGCTGATCCAGGGGTTCGGACTCGCCTACAGCGGTATGGCCCGCCCGGAGGTCGTCTTGGACTTCCTCCAGTTCGAGGACCTCGGGCTCGTGTTCGTGATGGGCGGGGCGGCGGCCGTCTCCGCCGTCGTCTTCGTCGTCGTCCCGCGACTCCGCGACACCGCGCCGCTCACTGGCGACACGTACGGCCGCCGGCTGAAGTCGATGGACCGCAACGTCGCCGTCGGTGGCGTCGTGTTCGGCGTCGGCTGGGGGCTGTCCGGGATCTGCCCGGGCGCCGCGTACGCCAGCCTCGGCGTCGGCAACGTCACCATTCTCTGGGCGCTGGCTGGCATGTTCCTCGGTGCGTACCTCCAGGGCGCCTGGCGGTCGCGTGACGCTGGCAGTGACGCGCGTCCGGCGCCGAGTGACGACTGAGTGGGTATCGTCCGAGAGAGAGCGCCGTCGCCCTGGCGGACGTGTTCCGTCCGGCCGCGGGCGTCCGCCGTCGCGGCCGTGTCCCGGCGCGCGACGACGTGGCGTCGTGGGGTGACTCTAGTCGGTCGCCGGGAAGCGTGATGGGGTGAGAGAGAGCGTTCCCGGCAACTGAACGAACGTTCGGTCCGGTCAAGTACGTTTCGGAGCGTCTCTCGGCGTGAACAGCGGTTCGTGGCTACCGTACGAAAGAGACGAGAGTCGCCAGGCCCGTTGCTGCGACTACTCCAGGTCGAAGCGGTCCAGCGTCATCACGTGGTGCCAGGCGTCGACGAAGTCCTCGACGAGCTGTTCTTCGCCGTCCTCGGCGCCGTACACCTCGGCGATAGCCCGCAGGCGAGAGTGCGAGCCGAAGACGAGGTCCGCGCGGGTCGCCTCCCACCGGAGCTCACCGGTCTCGCGGTCGAACCCTTCGAACAGCTCGCGGGCCTCCGTCACCGGCTGCCAGTCGATGTCCATCCCCAGCAGCTCTTGGAAGAAGTCGTTCGTCAGCGTGCCCGGCTCCTCGGTGAACACACCCATGTCGCTGCCCTGGTGTGTCGCACCGAGCGCGCGCATCCCGCCGACGAGCGCGGTCAGGTCCTGCGGCGTCAGGTCCAACAGGTCTGCCTTGTCGACGAGCAGTTCCTCCGCGGGCTTGTCGGCGTCGTCCGCGACGTAGTTGCGGAAGCCGTCCGCGGTCGGCTTCAGCGCCTCGAAGGAGTCGGCGTCCGTCTGCTCGGCCTCGGCGTCGACACGGCCGGGCTCGAACGGGACGGTCACGTCGTAGCCCGCGTCGGCAGCGGCCTGCTCGACGGCCGCGTTGCCGCCGAGGACGATCAGGTCTGCCAGCGACACCCGCACGTCGTCCTCGCGCGAGGCGTTGAACTCCGCCTGCACCTCGCCGAGCGTGTCCAACACGCCAGCCAGCCGCTCCGGCTCGTTGACCTCCCAGCTCTTCTGGGGCTCCAGCCGGACTCGGGCGCCGTTGGCGCCGCCGCGCTTGTCGCTGTCGCGGTACGTCGACGCCGACGCCCACGCGGTCTTGACGAGTTCCTGGACGGTCAGGTTCGTCGACAGAATCTCCTCTTTCAGCTCCTCGGCTTCCTCGTCGCCGACTCGGTCGTACTCCGCGTCCGGCAGCGGGTCCTGCCAGATCATCTCCTCGTCGGGCACCTCGTCGCCGAGGAACCGCGAGGGCGGCCCCATGTCTCGGTGAGTGAGCTTGTACCAGGCCTTGGCGAAGGAGATACCGAACGCCATCGGGTTGTCCTGGAACCGCTCGATCACCTCCCGGTAGTCGGGGTCGCGCTTGAGGGCGATGTCCGTCGTCAGCATCATCGGCGTGACGGTGTCGTCGTCGTGTGCGTCCGGGACGGAGTCTTCCAACTCCTCGCCCGTCGGTGTCCACTGCCACGCGCCACCGGGACCCTTCTCCGGCTCCCACTCGTAGTTCAGGAGGTTGTCGAGGTAGCCCGTGTCCCACTCCGTCGGCGACTGGGTCCAGGGGCCCTCGATTCCGCTGGTGATCGCGTCACCGCCCTTGCCGCTGCCGTGGTCGTTCTCCCAGCCCATCCCCTGTTGCTCCATCGGGGCCTCCTCGGGCGGGTCGCCCAGGTTCTCGTCGGCGTCGTCTGCACCGTGGACCTTGCCGAACGTGTGACCACCGGCGATCAGCGCCACCGTCTCCTCGTCGTTCATCGCCATCCGGCTGAACGTCTGGCGGATGTTCTTCGCCGACAGCTCCGGGCTCGGCTGGCCGTCCGGCCCTTCGGGGTTGACGTAGATCAGCCCCATCACGGACGCCCCCAGCGACTCCTCGATCTGCCCGGCCTCCTCGAAGCGGTCCTGTGTGTCCAACTCCGCCTCCGGGCCCCAGTCGACCGTCTCCGGCTCGAAGGCGTCCTCGCGCCCGCCGGCGAAGCCGAACGTCTGGAACCCCATCGACTCTAAGGCGACGTTGCCCGCCAGGATCATCAGGTCCGCCCACGACAGCTTTCGGCCGTACTTCTGCTTGACCGGCCACAGGAGCCGTCGCGCCTTGTCCAGGTTGGCGTTGTCGGGCCAGCTGTTGAGCGGGGCGAACCGCTGGGCGCCCTCCGCGGCGCCGCCGCGGCCGTCACTCGTCCGGTAGGTGCCGGCGCTGTGCCAGGCCATCCGGATGAACAGGGGGCCGTAGTGGCCGTAGTCGGCCGGCCACCACTCCTGCGAGTCCGTCATGAGTTCTTCCAGGTCCGACTTCACCGCGTCGAGATCCAACTTCTGGAACTCCTCGGCGTAGTCGAACTTCTCGTCCATCGGCTCGACGTCGCGAGCGTTCTGGTCGAGTGGGTCGAGGTCCAACGCCTCGGGGAACCAGTCTCGTGCTGATTGACTCATCGACCCACTGTTGGTTGTTTCCAAGGAAAAAAATTCTGATCTGGGTCGCAGCTTCCGTAGGGAACAACCGCTCTTTTCGGAAACCCGAAGAGAACCGGAAGCAGTCGCCCGCCGACGAGGTGGTCGCCGCCGGCACAGACGCGGGACAGTGTGGGGACACACCCGTCTCCGTCCGGACGGCCTGTCGGCCGTCTGTGAGTGTCGCTCCGTTGTCGGGTGGCGTAACAGTCGGTGTGTCGCCGTCTCGTCCGACTGTCGCCGGACTGGTGGTGTTCGTTACCGAGACGGACGGACGGTGAGTACGAGCCGCGGAGTCGCGACACGTCCGTCCGCGCTCTTCCCGGGAGGGGACCCCGGGAAGTGGACAGGATGTCTGACAGACGTCGGCGCAGGTGACAGGCCTGCGTCGTGTGCAGTGCGGTGCGGTAGCCGCACTCGGACTGTAGCACCGAACTGGATAAAGTGAACCTGTTACCGCAAAACGTGCCATGTTCGGGCACCGTATCTGTCGATGGATTCAGCTATCTATCCTACTCGGCTGTACATATGGATATTCGTTTAGTAAGTTTGCTCGGCAGAACGGGTCGACGTGTCCGACGAGGCCGTCAGACGCTCACTGTGCGAACACACCGACGATCACGAGTACGGTCAGAAGCACGACCGCGGAGACGGCGAGTTCGACCGACAGCCCGTCGACGGAGAGATCACCGCCGAACAGGAGCGCCAGCGGCACGCCGACGACTGCGAGGATCACCACACCGAGGGCGACGACGACGTACCCGTCACCGTTGGCCACGACGACACACCTCCGTCGACTGTCCGCCCGAGACACGATCGAGGCTCGCTCGTCTGTGTTCGTCACCCATCGGTACCACGTCGTCCGTGGTGACAGACAAAGACTCCGGTGGCACTCCCCGACAGTGTCACAGTTCGTGGCGGCGGACGACAGTCGACCCGTCGGTTGGGTCGACCGGGTGCCGTCGGTCGTCGATAGCGGCGACGACCTCGTGCAGTCGTCGTCAGTCGTCGATAGCGGCGACGACCTCGTGCAGTCGTCGTCAGTCGTCGATAGCGGCGACGACCTCGTGCAGTCGTCGTCCGTCGGCGTTCGCCAGCGACTCGTCGACGAGCCTGAGCCGTTGACGCGGACGGCCAACGTCGGCGGGGACCTTCTCCGTCTCGACGAGGCCGGCGTCCTCCAGCCGTTGTTTCGCCCGGGAGACGGTCGCCTTCGAGGCGACGCCGGCGTCTTCCGCCCACGCGCCGAGCGTGTAGAACTGTCGACCGTGGGCCGCGCCGACCAACACGAGCAACGAGACACCGTCCGTGAGGTCGCCGCCGTCGCCGTCGTCGGCGGCGGTAGCCGCGGCGGCCAGGTCGGTCGTCAGCTCCTCACCCAGGGTCTCGGCGGCGGCGTCGAGCAGAGCCGTCCGGCCGGGCACCCGCAGCCCCATCGCCTCCGCCTCGTCGAACAGGCTCTCGTACTCCCTCCAGAGGGTCTGCGCGCCGGTGTTGTCGACGGCGGCGATCCCCGCGGCCGCGTCGCCGCCCGTCGCCAGCGCGAACGTCGCGTCCGGTCCGACGACGACCGTGTCGCCGTACTGATCCGGCAGCGTCCGCACGTCGTCGGCCGGGTCCGTGACCACGTCCGCGATTCTGGTCGACAGGAAGAAGTCCCGCCTCGTCTCTCGTAGCAGTTCCTCGTGTGCCAGCAGCCGGACGCCAGTCGGCGACACCTCTCGCCGCCCGACGCGTCCGACTGCCGCGACCGCGTCTCGCGTCGGTGCGACGACGATCGGCCGCTCACCCGCCTCTCGAAGCGCAGACGCGATCACTGCTGCCGTATCCTCTTCGTAAATATTTGCCGACATCTCCTGGCTGTCTCTCCTGAACGCTAGCTAGAAATAAGTACCGGGAACTGAAACGCTCCCCTCGGGCCACCCGGGGGAAAATCTTGCTGGAGGGTCACACGCAGTCGGTAGTTTCACCACGGCTCGCGGCGAGACCCGGTATGGTATCGGTACGAACCGTCCCCGCGACGGACCGTGAACAGTTCGACCGAATCCTCCGGTACGCCTTCGCGCCACAGCGTGGCCCGACGGACGGCGACGACCGCGACGGCCGTGGTGGCGACTCTGACACCACCGGCGGTGACTCCGACGACGACTGGCCGCCGTCGCTGTGGGAGCCCCGTGGTGTGTACGACGACGACACGCTGTGCTCGACTGCAAAGCTGTACACCCCGCCGGCGACGATTCGAGGGCGGGAGACGAGTGTCGCCGCCATCGGCGGCGTGGCGACACTCCCGGAGCACCGGACGCGAGGCCACGTCCGGCGACTACTGGCCGACACGGTCGAACGGTACCGCGCCGACGGCGTCGAGTTCGCCGCGCTGTGGGCGTTCTCGACGCCCTTCTACGAGCGGTTGGGGTGGGCGACGGCGTACAGCTACACGGAGGTGACGACGCCGCCGGCGGAGCTCCCGGCCCACGACGCGGCCGGCGACCTCCGTCGACTCGACGCCGACGACTGGCAGCGTCTCTCGCGGGCCGCGGCCCGCAACGACGAGGGGGCGACGTTCACCGTCCGGCGCACGGAGACGTGGTGGCGAGAGAGGGTCTTCGACGACGAGGGGTGGCAGGACGTGCCGTACTGCTACGGCTACGAGCGCGACGGCGACCTCGTGGGCGCCCTGCTGTACCACGTCGACGGCGGCGAGACGACCACGCTCCGGGTTCAGAACCTCCTGACGGCAGACGAAGAGGCTCGCCGGGCGCTGCTGTCGTTCCTCGGCAACCACGGCGCACAGGTGGAGTCCGTCCTCCTCCGGGGGGAGCCGGACGCCGAACTGCTGACCCGGTTGGACGACCCCGGTCCGGCGTCGTGTGAGCTCCGCCGCGGCCCGATGGTCCGTCTCACCGAGCTGTCGGCGTTAGAACACTTCGCGTGGCCCGGTGCCGTCGACTGCCGGCTGGCCGTCACGGATCCGTTGGGTGTCGCCGACGGGCTCGTCCGTCTCCGAGTCGCCGACGGCGAGGCGACGGTCGAACGGTTGAACGACGTGAGTGAGGGAACGGAGAGTGACGACGCGGACGCGACCGTCGGCGTCGGCACGCTCTCACAGCTCGCAGTCGGGACACACGACGTTGCGACCGCTCGCCGAGTCGGTGACCTCTCCGTCCGGACGGACGGGGTCGCAGCCGCGTTGGACGACGTGTTCCGGCCGGGTGCGGTCCGACTCCGGCAGTTCTTCTGAGGTCTGCCGTCGTCCGTCGACTCCGGCGGTGGGGTCGTCACCCCGGCACCCGTTCTCGGTCGGTGTGTGACGGACCCGCCCGGTCAGTCGTCTGCGGTCGCCGTGTCGGCGCCGTCAGTGTCGTCTCCGCCGTGGACGGTCTCCCCGCGCAACAGCCGCGCGGCGATGGAGAACGTCTGTTCGCGCTCTCGGCGCGTCGGGAAGTGGGCGGCCGCGTACCGCGCGACGGCGACGAGTGCGTCGCGCGCCACCGGCCCGACGGTGCCGTCGTCGTAGTGGTGGTCGAACTGCCGGAACCCGGCCTCCAACACCTGGAACGTGTGGAATCCGGTATCTTCCTGGACGACCGCCGCCCCCAGCGTCTGTTTCAGCTCCGCCGGGTCACCGCCGGCGGCGAGGAACTGGGCCGCGGCACTGCCGGCGGCGTTCACCCGTCCGCGGGTCTCGAACGCCTCTCGGAGTTCGTCGAGACACGCCTCCGGGTCGCCGTCCGGGTCGGGGTCGGGCTCGGGCGCCGGCGGCGTCGTCAGGAACCGGTCCAAGTACACGTTGACGGCGGCGTCGAACACGCCGCGGTACAGCTCTCTCGCGTCCGTGCGCTGTGTCGCCCGGTGGACGGCGTTGGCGTACGTGAACGTGTGTAAGACGGTGTCCCAGTCGGAGAACTCGTTGCCGGTGCCGAACAGGACGATCCGTCGCGTCGCGGCGCGGGCGACGGCGCCGGCCAGTTCCGCCGGCGTCGCGCCTCCCTCGATCGCCGTCTCCAGCGTCTCGAACACCTCGTCCGGGTCGTCCGACAGGAGCCCGGCGAGCGTCGCCTCGTCGGCCGTCCACGACTCGTCTGCGCCGGCGGCGACGAGGTCGTCCAACCGGTCGAACGACTCCCGGCACCGCCCGGCGAGGTCGACCGGCTGGCGCCACGAGGAACGCTCCTCGGCCCGGTCGGCCGTCGCCAGCCCACGGACGAGCGACGCGAGCACGTCGTCGGCGTGCTCCCAGCCGATCAGGTCCAGCGCCTCCGTCGCCTTGTTGACGAAGTCGAACGTGTGGCCGCGGTCGAGGTAGCGGTGGTCCGTCGCGGCCGTCGTCAACATCCGCGTCAGCTGTTCGGGCGTGCAGTCGGACGCGACCGCCGTCCGGAGCACCCGCTCTGCGCCGTCCGGGTCCCGCACCTCCACGTTCTCCCGGAACCACGACAGCAGTCGCTCGAACGGCACGTCACGCGCCGTGAACTCCTCCTGCTCGAACTTCGGGGGCTGGTCGGCGCAGTCGTCGGCCACGCTCCGGAGCCCCTGGAACAACGCTCGCTTGCGGTCCGTCGGCGCCAACTCACCCTGGACGTTCGCCAGCGCGACGAGGATCGTCAGCCCGGTCGACCACCCGCCCTGGCGGTACTGCGTCCCGAACGTCACCCCCTCCCGGACCGCCTCGGTCGGGTCCACCCCGACGTCGATCAGCCCGACACTCGCCTTGGCGACGACGAGGTCGAGATTCTGCTCCAAGCCGTCGCCGAGTCGCTCGCGCCAGTGTGTCGCCGGCGGTACGTCCCGCTGTGGAGACGGGTCGACGTACACCGTGCCGTCGACGACCGTCGTCGGGTAGGCGTCCACGTCGTCCGCCCAGGGATCGAACGTGTCCCCGCACGACAACTCGAACCGGGCGTGGTGCCACTCACACGTCAACACACCATCCTCGACACTCCCCTCCGTCAGCGGGAACCCCATGTGCGGACAGCGATTGTTCACCGCCCGCACCTCGCCCTCGTGGTGGAACAACACGACCGCCGTCCCGTCGATCTGGACGAGTTCGCGTCCAGACTCCGTCAGCGTCGACAGTTCGACTGCCTCGTGGTAGCCGTCCGGCACTTCGGTCTGTGACATAGCCGTGCCGAGGACTGACACGACTGACCGACGTAGTTCCGGCGGCCGTGTGGCGAGTCACGAAACACGGTTTCACGACCGCTCGAACTGCCGGCGGACCGGCTCCGGCGCCGTCTCCACGACGGCCCGAGCGTCCCGGGCCCAGCCGTGGAGCCGTGTCGTCTCCCCGTCGACCGCCAACTGCGAGAGAGCGGCCTCGGCGGCCCGCAGCGCCGGGTCCGGACAGCCCAACTCCCGAAACGCATCGTGTGCCGTCCGGAGCCTGTCGAGCCCCACCGCCGTCTCGCCACGGGCCAGCGCCGTCCGTCCGGCCAACAGGTCCAGACTCGCCTCGAGGTACGGGACGGTCAGCTCCGACGCCAGTGTCTCGGCCGTGTCGACACAGTCGGTGGCGCGGTCCGGTTCGTCGGCCGCGAGCGCGACCCGCCCGGCCTCCAGACTGACACGCAGCGACAGCCGCGGGTCGTCGGCGGTGTCGGACAGCCGGTGGGCGGCCCGTACCGCCGCCCGCGCGGCCTCTGTCTCGCCGGCGACGCGAGCGGCTGCGGCCCGCAGCCGGCGGGCGGTCATCCGTCGGCGGCTGTCGTCGTCTGCCGCCGCCAGCCGGTCTGCCTCGTCGGCGTGTTCGGCGGCCGCCGCCGGCTCACCCTGTCGGAGACGGGTTTGGGCGAGCCCGCCCCGTGCCAGCGCCCGGCCAGCGGGGGAGTCGAGGTCCCGGGCCAACGACAGCGCCGCCCCGAACCGCTCGGCGGCGTCGTCGTACCGCCCCTGGAAGTACGCCACCTCGCCGAGATTGGCCCGGGCGTTCACCTGGCCGTAGCGGTAGTCGATCCGTTCGCGCAGACGGAGCGAATCCTCGAAGTACTCCCGCGCGTCGTCGTACGCCCCCCAGTGGAGGTGTGCGATGCCGAGCCCCTCGTAACACTCCGCCTCTCCACGGGTGTCGCCCGTCTCGCGGCGAATCGCCAGGCTCTCGCGGCAACGCTCGGCCGCCGTCTCGTAGTCGCCGCGGTCCATCTCCACCATCGCCACGTTGTACAGTCCCTGGGCGGCACCGCCGTCGTCGCCGATCTCGCGGTCGATCTCCAGCCCCTGGCGGAAGTAGTCGGCCGCCGCCGCCTGGTCGTTGCGAGCGTACGCCACGACGCCGAGGTTGTTGAGCCCGGCCGACTCGCCGACGCGGTCGTCCAGGTCGCGGCGGATCTCCAGGCTCGCTCGGTACCGCGCCTCCGCGTCCACGTGTCGGCTCTGGTCGACCGCGACGGTTCCGAGCCCACTGAGGGCGTCTGCCTCCCGCGCCGGCAGCCCCTCCCGGCGAGCGACGGTCAGCGCCCGCTCGTACGTCTCGCGAGCGGTCGCCCAGTCGCCGTCGACACGGTCCATCGCCGCCAGCCGTAGTCTGGCGTCGAGTTCGTCCGCGGTCGCGCCGACGGCACGCTGTCGGCGCGAGGCGGCGCGTGCCGCCTCCTTCCGTCCCCAGTTGCGCTGGACCGTCGCCAACTCGTTCGACAGTCGCCCGCCGACGGTCGTCCCCTCGTCGTCCGGCCGTGGCTCCGGCCCGGCGGTGTCGACCCGGTCGTCGTCGCCGTCGAGGTGCGCGACCCCTGCGGCGTCACTGTCGACCTCACCACCCTCGGTCCCGTCGAGAACGGCGAGACCGGCGGCGGCGACGGCCTGCGCGCGGTCCGGGTCGCCGGTCACTCGAAGCGCCCGGGCGAAGTCCGCGGCGAACGTCGTCGGGAGGTTCGTCACGTCGCCGGCGCGATCGCGTGCGGCTCGGTACCGTCCCACGGCCTCCTCGTACGCGTGCGACTGGGCGGCCCGACGACCGGCACGCCACTCCCACGCCGCGGCCGTCGCGGACGCGCCGAGGGCGGCGTGGTGGGTCGCCAGCCGCCCGGCGTGTGGGGCCAGGTCGTCGTAGACCGTCCGGATCGCCCGAATCGCCCGGCGGTGGAGTGTCCGCTCGCGCTCCGGCGACAGCCGGTCGCGCACCCGTTCGCGGACCACCCGTTCGCCGAAGGCGAGCCGTGCCTCCGTCCGGTGCCACAGCCCTCGGGCGACTAGGTCGTCGATCCGGGCGACGAGCTCCGACTCCCCGAGGTGTGTCGCGGCCCGGAGCTCGTCGAACGTAGTCTTCCCCAACACCGCACCGGTCTCGATCACCGTCTCCGTCTCCGGGTCCAGCTCCGACAGCCGGGCGTCGACGGCCGACTCCAACGACGCCGGCACGGCGATCGCCGAGAGATCGCTCGGTAGCGCCGCCGTGTCGCCCGTCCCGTACCTGTCGGCCAACTGGCGTGTCACCGCCTGCACGAGCAACGGCACGCCGTCCGTCCGGTCGTGGGTGGCCGCGGCCAGCGACGGCGGCACCCGGTCGACGGACAGCCCGGCGGCCAGCAGTTCGCTGACGGCCTCGCGGTCCAGCCGTTCCAACGCCACCACCTCGCCACGGCTCTCGGCCACTCGGTCGAACACGTCCTGGAGCTTCTCCGGCGGCGCCTCGTCGGCGGCGACGCCGGCGGTCGCGAGCACGAACAACGGCTGCCCCCACTGACCCACCTCGGCGACGAGGTGTTCCAACAGAGCCAGCGACTCCCGGTCGGCGAGGTGGAGCTCCTCCAAGACGAGCAGGACGGGGCTGTCGGCGACGGCGTCGCGGACGGCGTCCGTGACGGCCGAGAACAACGCCCGTCGTCGCCGGACGGCCGTCTCCGGGTCGTCGGCCCGCAACGGCTCCGGGTCGGTCAGCGCCGCGGCGGCCTCACCGCCCAGCGAGCCGTCGAACGCCTCTCGGAACACCGTCAGCGGCTCCGTCGTGGCCGGGCGACACCGCCCGCCGATCACGCGGGCGTCGCCGGCGGCGACGGACCCACGGAACCGGTCGACGACGGCCGTCTTCCCGACACCCGGCTCGCCAGTCAACAGCACCGTCTGGCCGCCGACCCGGGAGACGTCCGTGAGCGTCTCCGACAGCCGTCGCACCACCGGCTCCCGCTCGCCGACCAGCTCTTCGCGCACCCGACCGACGGCGGTCGGCTCGTCCGTCTCGTCACCCGCCCGGACCGGCGAGCCGTCACCCGCCCGGTCGACGGCGTCGAACGCCGTCTCGAACTCGACGCCGAACAACGACCCCTCGCGGGTGGTGTGAGCGATCAGCTCCGCGCCGGAGGCGTCGACGAGCCACCGGACGAGCCACAGGCCGACGCCGCTGCCGTGGTCGAACGGCGTCTCCGTCCCGCGGCGTAACACGTCGATCTCGTGGTCGGAGATGCCGCCCGCGGTGTCTTCCACGAACAGCGTCTGTCTGTCGCCGCGGTCTTCCGCCCAGATCTCCACCCGCGGCGTCTCGTCGGCGGGGGCGTGCTCGACCGCGTTCGCCACCAGCTCCCGGATCGCGGCGTCCACGTCCGTGTGTGCCACTACCTCGCGCGGCTCGTCCAGCGCGACAGACACCGTCACGTCCGCCCCGTCTGCGGCGGCGGCGACCGCGTCGTCGACGAGCCGTCGGAGGTCGACCCGTTCCAGTCGGTCGTGACCGACCCGTTCCTCGAACGCCCGCGCCTTCTGGCTGTGTGCCAGCAGTCGTTCGGCCCGGCGACGGATCACCGCACCGTGGTCGGCGACGGCGTCCGTCTCGGCCACCACCTCGGCGTGGCTCTGGATCACGTCGAGTTCGTTGCGGACGTTGTGGCGCAACACGCGGGTGAGGACGCGCCGTGTCGTCTCCAGTCTGCGCCGCTCCCACTCGCGGCGGTCGGTCCGCCGGAACACACACAGACAGCCGTCACCCTCCGGCCGTCGGGAGGCGTTCAGCTCCGTCCGCCGCCGCGAGCCGGCGCGTGTCACCAACGGGACGGACAGCCGCGCCTCCTCGCGTTCGCCGGCCACGACCGCTCGGAGCCGGTCGTCCACCGTGCCGCCGGGCGCCAACAGGTCTCCCAGCGACCGTCCGGTCAGCGTCTCTCGGTCGTAGCCCGTCAGCTCCGTCAGGGCGTCGTTCACCCGGACGACACGGAGTTCGCCGTCCAGCGCACAGACTGGGTCCGCGAGTGACCCTACGACGCCGTCGAAGGCTCCAGACGAGTCGTCTCCCCGGCCGGTGTCTCCCATTCGGCCGACGGTACGAGTTCCAACGGGTTGAATCCTGTCGGACTCTCGTCGACGAGACGACCGTCTCGCGCCCCCTTCCCCGTCGCTCGTGTCGTCTCGCCCACCGCTCCGTCCGATCGACGGGACCCGACGGTCGAGTCGCCCGACGGCCGGCGGTTGAAGTGGGTGCGTCCCCACCGACAGACGATGGCCGACACGACCGACGCGGACGCGGCACTGGTGACGGGCGCCTCCAGCGGAATCGGGGCGGCACTGGCGTTGGAGGCCGCCGCAGACGGCTACGACCTCCTGTTGACGGCGCGCCGCGAGCAACGGCTCCGCGACGTGGCACGGGAGGCCGAGTCGGAGTACGGTGTCACGACGACGGTGTTGCCGCAGGATCTCTCGGACCCCGACGGCGTCGCCCGGCTCCACGACCGAGTGCAGGCGACGGACCACACCGTGACGCGGCTCGTCGACAGCGCCGGGTTCCCGACGTACGGCCCGGTCGCGGAGTCGGACCCGGAGACGCTGCGCTCGGAGGTCCGGGTGAACGCCACCGCGACGACGGAGTTGGCGGCCCGCGTGGTCCCCGGACTCGTGGAGCGGGGTCGTGGCGGCGTAGTGCTCGTCGGCTCGGCGGCGGGCTACTACCCGGCGCCGCGGGCGGCGACGTACGCCGCGACCAAGGCGTACGTCAACTTCTTCGCCCGGGCACTGGCAGCCGAGCTGGAGCCGGAGGGGATCACCGTCTCCGTCGTCTGCCCGACGGCGGTCGACACGGAGTTCGTCGAGCAGGGCGGCATGGCCGACAGCGGCGTCGCAGACGGGCTCACTCACGACCCGGTGGACGTGGCCCGAACGACCTGGGAGCGACACCGGGCCGGCGACCGCGTGATCTTCCCCGACTGGAAGGACGCCGCCGTCTGTCAGTTCCCCAGGCTGCTCCCCCACCGCACGATCACCGACTTCGGCGCCGACGCCTTCGACGCCGGCACCTTCCCGTTCCTCGCGGACGACTGACTCGCGGGCGGCCCCCGAGTCGCCGGCGACTACTCCGGTTCGTACCCCCGGATCCGTCTGACGGCCGCCTTCGAGCACACGACGGCGACGACGGCGGCGAGCAGGGTGGTGGCGCCGAGGCCGACGACGGCCGCGAGCTCTGCGGGGACGGCGAACGCCGTCTCGCCGGCCGCGAGCGCCCGGAGACCGACGAGTGCCGGCAACGAAGTCACTGTCACGGCGAGGAGCACCGCCGCGGCTGCCTGGGCGGCCGGCGTCTGGAGGTCGTGGTTCGCCGTCGGGGACGTACCGTCGTAGCTGGGGAACACGGCGCCGAAGGCGAGCGAGAGGGCGACGGCGGTCGTCGTCCCGACGACGGCGACGAAGACGGCGACCGCGGTCGACCCCGCCGGATCACCCTCGACGGCGGCCGCGACGACGACCGCACCGGCGGCCAGAACGGCCGACGGGAGCCAGACGGCGAGGCCGTAGCCGTGGACGAGGTGTCGTGGCCCCTCCGGGGTCGTCATCGTGTACGGGAGTCCGACGCCGTCGTTGGCGATCGGGTTGATGCTGGGCGTCACCCCGGCGGCGGCCGGGAGGTACGTCGCCACCGCCGCCGACACCGGGACGCCCACGATGGGCGCCACGTCGATCGCGGCGCCGACGGTGATGCTGGCCAACGCGAGCGTGTACAGCAGCTGTCGGGGTCTGCGCCGCACTCGGAGCCAGACGGTGACGGCGACGCCGGCGGTCTGCCGGCCGACGACCCGTGCGAGGGGTGCGACGAGCCGTTCGCCCAGCCCCAGCGACGAACCGGTCACCTCGACCGTGTCGCGCAGGCGGAGCCGACGCCGCGGACCGGCAGCGACCACGATTGTGACCGCGGGGACGACCACGCCGGCGGCGAGCGCCACCCCGGCGTGTGTCGCCGACCCGGGCAGCCCGGCGGCGAGGAACACCACGTCCGCGAACCATGTCACCGGCGTCCCGGAGAGCGCGTCGCCCGTCCGGCGGAACGACGTAATCGCAACGACGAACCCCCCGAGCACGAGCCCACCCAACAGCCGTCGAATCCGGTAGACGAACGCCGACTCCGCCAACGCCCACCGTCCGACGGTCGTGACGAGGAGCGTCACCGCAGTCGCAGACAGGAACAACGCCGCCACCGCCGCGACGCCGAGGGGGATCACGAGGAGCCGACCGCTCCCGACCGCGAACGCGACGACGCCCGCGAGCGCCGCCGGCCCGGCGAGTCGCGCTCCGACCGCGGCAGACCCCACCAACTCGGCGGTGACGGTCGACACCGGCTCACGGCCGAGTGCGTACAGTTCCAGCCCGTTGTCCACGTCCAGGTCGGCCTGGATGTCTCTGATCGTCGTGAGGTACACCGTCGCGACCACCAACAGCCCGGTGGCAATCCGGACCTGCCCGCGGAACGTCGGCTCCTCGCCGGCGGCCACCTGGCGCCCGTACTGGTAGGCCCCCGGCTCCGACCACACGGCCGACAGCCCGGGGACGGGGACCTCGCCGACGACGGCGACGGCACCGAACACCGCCGGCACCGCGAGCAACAGGATGGAAAACGGCTCCGAGAACAACGCCCGGCGTTGTCGCCGAAAGTCGATCCGGATCAGTTCCAGCGCGGTCCGGAGTGAGAACCCGCCCATCGGTCACTCCTCGCCGTCGGTCGTGGCACCGGCACTGGCACCAGTGGTTCGCTTCGGCTCTGTCCCGTCTCGCTCGAACCCCGTCGTCGTGCCGTCGGCAGTCACCTCGAAGAAGGCGTCTTCCAGCGTCTGGTCGCTCGTGTCGTCGACGCGCGCCTTCAGCTCCGACGGCGGCGCCTCCTCCAACAGTCGCCCGTCCGAGAGGACGCCCACCCGGTCGGCGACGCTGTCGACGACCGACAGGACGTGACTCGACAGGAGGATCGTCACGTCGTCGTCGGCCAGTCCCGACAGCGTCTCTCGCATCGTCCGGGCGGCGCGGGGGTCCAGCCCGGAGGTCGGCTCGTCCAACAGCAACACGGTCGGGTCGTGCAACAACGTCTGGATCAGTCCCAGCTTCCGACGCATCCCCTTCGAGTAGGAGTCGATCCGGCGGTCGCGGGCCTCCTGGAGCCCGAACCGGGCGAGTAAGTCGTCGATCCGTTCGGTCGCGTCCGGCACGTCCCGGAGCCGAGCGGCGTGTCGGAGCTGTTCTCCGCCCGTCAACTCGTCGTACACCGGGGCGTCCTCTGGGAGGTAGCCCAGCTCCGTCACCACACGCTCGCGGTCGGCGATGTCGTGGCCGGCGACGCGAGCGCTCCCCCCGGACGGCTCCGTCATCGTCGCCAACATCCGCATGGTCGTCGTCTTGCCGGCACCGTTCGGCCCGAGAAACCCGTAGATCGACCCCCGTGGCACCTGCAGCGAGACGCCGTCGACCGCGGTCGTCTCCTCGAACGACTTCGAGAGATTCGTCGTCTCGATGGCGTAGCCGTCTGTCACGACCGACGGAAGTGACTCACACCTCATATAATTTTCGCAGCGTTCGCTTTCGGGAAATCACGGCGATCACCGCGCGACGCGACCGAGCAGCGCCGCCGCCAGGAGGTGCGTCGGGAACAGCACGACGACGGACAGGTGGCCGACGGGAAAGTCCCCGTCAGTGGCGATTGCGGGCGGTGATCTACAGCCTCGGTGCGACTCACCGCTCGGGGTATCACTCCCGGTCGCCCGCGGGCTACTCGGAGAGAACGTCGTCCGGCACTCCGATCTCCTCTGGCTCGGGCGCGTCGACCTCCTCCGGCGCGGTGTTCCGGGTGCTGACGGTCTCGACGACGGCCATCTGTCGACTCGTCAACACCATGTCCTCGATCTCGTCGACACGGTCGGGGTTCACGAGATAGTGCCCAGAGAGCTTCTCGATCAAGTCCCTCTCACGGAGTCGCTGGAGGACTTTGTACACGCTGGACTGCGGGACGGGCGTCTCGGCCGTGATCTCTCTGGGCTCGTAGCCCGTGTCCGGATCGCGGACGAGGAGCGCGAGGACGGACGCCTTGTGTGAGCCCGGAGCGGGGGCCGAGTTCACCTCACCGGGTGTCTTCAGTTCGTCTCTCGACTGTGGCACACGTCACACGGGGTCGGGCTGTGTTGTGTATCTTACGGAACGACAATCTAGTCGACTTGAACGATCAGATCATCCCTCCTCAGTCGGTAGCCGGGACCGGCCTCACCGCGGTCTCCTGGCGTGGGAGACCGAACACACCCGGAAGCGTGTGCTCGAAAAGCCCGGGTTTTCTCTCCCCGCGTCTCGTGTAAACAGGTGTTTCGTGCCCGTGAGCAGACGCCGTCTGTTCAGTAGTGGGCCGACCCATCGAAAGCGATATACTCCACGGCTCGATACGCTCGGCACGCACTCGAAATGGACGACGAACAAATTGATTTTGTGATTCTCGCGGTTCCGGTGGCGCTCGCCGTGGTCACGGCTGTCGTGCTCGACGCCGGGATCAGTGTGGTCGGCGTGTGGCTGTTTCTCGACCTAGCGACGGTGTGGCTCCTGTACGGTGGTGTTGCGATGGTCACGAAGCCCGAAGAGACGGTTCAGGCCCGTGGGAACCTCTTCTTGCCGGGGCCGGTCGGGTGGATCGACGACCGTTTCGGAGCGGACTCCCGGGTGTCGCTCCCGGGGATGCCATCGATCTACCCGAAGAACCTCCGGTTCGCCGTTCCGGTGTCGATCCTCATGTCGATTGTCGTGCTCGGGGTAGGGACCGGCGTCGCCACCGACGGGGGCCTCGGTCGGCGGAGCGGCGGGACCGTCTCGGAACTGCTCGGCGCGCTCGCCGTGCTCGAACGGCCGGCCGTCGCGGTCGTCGGGGCGGCCGTCGTTCTCGCACAGGTGGCCCGCTTTTACAGGAGCCACGTCGCCACCGGCAGACACGAACGGCTGACGGCGTACATGGTGCTCGACATGCAAGTGACGTACATGCTGCTGTACGCCTTCGGACTGTTCCCGTTCGCCGTGTTCGTGTTTGTGACTGGCCTCGTCGCCGACTCTCTCGTGGCCTCAGCCATCGGCGAGTTGACGGCACTCCTCTTGTGGGTCGTCGTCGCTGCCGTCACTGGCGGGGCTGCCAAGCTCGTTCTCGAACGGTCCCGTGTCCGGGGGGAACGACGGCCGGGACTCGACGGTGAGGAGTCCACGGCGAGACTCTCACCGACGCCCCCGCCGGAGGGAGACTCTGGTGACGGATCGACGCCACAACCCAGCCGTTCGAACGGCCAGTAAACGAGTCGTTCTCACGAGAGAGCCTGGTCCGTCGGAACGACCCAAATTACACTCGCTTGTCGGGATGGTCAGTGTCAGCTTGAGATCAGAAACAGAGTCTATGATTTATTTTCAGTCTTGATAAGTATGCACATTTCATGATCTTCAAAATCTATGAATGCCGGGAATGCATATCAGTGGCTGCGATGGAAGACAACAGAGACAAAATGTCACAGGAGCGTCAGGACACCACCAGACGGGACGTACTCGCAGCGTCGGGCGGACTCGGCGGTGCAGTGATCGGTCTGGGCGGCATCACCGGACAGGTTGCAGCAGAGAGTGACGAGTTGACCGCAGACGAACTCGAAAAGTCGCTGCGCGAGTCGCGCCACGTTGGCCTCCGTCGCAAGTACAACGACCGACGGGAGGAACTTCTCGGCGGAGCCGACTCGCTCCGCGAAGTCGACGAGTCCGTGACGATGGGTGAAGACCACCCAGACATCTATTTCGGTGAGTTCAGAAACGCACGACCGCCGTCCGGTGAGTACTACAAGATCTCCCAGCCCGGTGCGTACCAGGAACGGGACGTTCCAATCACACTCGATCAGAGGTACCAAAGTCAGTACTCCAACACCTTCACTGTCGGCGGGAAGCTCGGCTGCGCCACTTTGGACGGCGTGGAACTCTGTTCTTCTGTAAGTGCCGGCCTGAAAGTATCGGGGACGAGCGCAATCGAACTCAGCGGATCGTTGTTCATGGACCTCGTCTTCTCGTCCGGGAACACCGAGGTCACGCTGGGACTGGCGGGGCTGAGTTTCTCCGTCGGACCGGGGAAGTACGATGGCTTCTGTGTCGATGTCGGTACCAAGCTCCCTGGGAAGCTTCCCGCCGGCTCCGCCGAAATCTGTGGGGAAGTCACCTACGAGACGAGGAACGGAGGGGAGGACGCCCGACTCGGGCTCGCCGTCGGAGGCGCGGATGTCTGCGCCAATCTCTGCTCGCCGATCGACTGTTCGGTCTGTGTCACCCTCGTGAAGGTTGGTATTGGGTACAAGACAGACTGGTTCGACAATCCGCTTCAGTAACCTAGGCCGTCAGA
The DNA here is from genome assembly GCF_041361465.1 of Halobaculum sp. MBLA0143. Taxonomy (NCBI): domain Archaea; kingdom Methanobacteriati; phylum Methanobacteriota; class Halobacteria; order Halobacteriales; family Haloferacaceae; genus Halonovum; species Halonovum salinarum. The sequence goes on along the minus strand of NZ_JBGKAC010000002.1, from coordinate 123,586 downwards.
ACAGTTGACTCCGGCGGCTATCACGACCGCCGAAATCCGAACTGACCGCCGTCGGGGTCACACTAACCCGTACCCCGATCACGGCGAGGACCATCGCGGAGAGCCCGCTGCGGTCACACTTGATACCGCACGATCCGCCGAGCCACCACGACGGCAGCGAGCCCGATCACCACACCCACCACGGTGTCACTCGCGTAGTGAGTCCCCAGATACACCCGAGAGACGGCGACGACGACCGCTAAGAGCGCCACGGGGCCGAACGGGATCTGCTTGGAGCGGCGGGCGACGGCCGCGTAGACGGTCACGGCCGCGGCGTGACCGGAGGGGAACGAGTGGGCCGTCAGCCCGCCGTCGGTGACACAGACGGGCGACGGTGGGAACGGTCGGCCGACGAGCGCCATCAGCGACGCGACGACGACACCGGACACGAGCAGGGCGACCGAGCCGACTCGGAGCTCGCGCCGCCAGCCGGCGAGGTAACAGACGCCCAGGAAGACCAGCGCGGCCGTCGCCGACCCCAGCCCGGTCGCGGAGGTGAACACCTTCGTCACGAGTGGGTGACGAACGCCGGCGACGAACTCCGCGATCGCGGTGTCGGCGGCGACGATGGCGGCGAGCAGTCGCTCCAGCGTCCCGACGATCAACGGGAACGGAGTGACGCCGGGCGAGACGAGCGAGGCCGTCGAGACCAGCGAGACCAGCGACGTCGGAGTGTCGAGTGGGACCACGAGAAGACACTCAGACACCGGGAGAACTTGTAGTTTCGCGACTTCTGGCGGCGGCGTGACTCCAGCCGGCCCGACGCCGCGTCCCGACCGAGACTCCCAGGACGGCGTGGAACTGGAGACGACAGGGAACCGAAAACGACGGAGAACTGGAGACGACGGAGAACTGGAGCCGCTCTACCGCAGCGCTTCGCGTCGCTCCGACTCCGACAGCGACACGCGGCCGACGTGAGTCGAGCACTGTTCGCACTCGTAGGCGGCGCCGCCTTCGTCGAACGTCCACACCGGGACCCCGAACAGGTAGAAGGCGTCGGACTGTCGGCGGACGATCACCGCGTCCGCGTCGGCCCCGCAGTTCTGACACCACTCCTCGTCCGTCGGCGCCTGCCAGGTGAGTCGGTGGCGACCGAACAGGAGGCCGGACTTCGCCTCCGACTCGGCGGTCTGGATCAACGCCTCCGGCGGAATCGGTTCGCGGTGGAGCTCGTTGTCCGTGCCGCTGTCGGCCGCGGTCGTCGCCTCCAGGTACGGCCCGACGGACACTCGGTTGTCCCGACCGACGAAGAACGTCGTCACGTCGGCGTCGCTCCCCTCCACGGTCACCTCGTTGCCCCACCCGACGACGTAGACGGTGATGTCGTGGGCCGCCTTCTCGATGGTCACCTCGTTGCGGGCGCCCAAGACCGCGACGCCGTCGCGTGGGTCTCGTGCCGTCTCCGTCTGCTCCCACCCCGCGACGGACACCTCGTAGTCGTCTGGTGGTTTCGTCGGTGTGGCCTCGTCGTCGTGGAACACCCGTTCCGCGCCGGGTGCCGACAGCGTCGCCGCGCCGGCGTCGGCGACGAACACGTCCTCCACGTTCCGCACGACGAGGTCGCCGTCGACGTCTCGGACGTAGCCGTCCTCCTCGCCCGCGACCGCCGTGTCGACGGTTCGCTCGCCCGGGGGGCCGCCGCCCTCGGCCGGCACGTCCGTGTAGACGTACTCCGCGTCGTCGACGATCAGTTCGCCCGTGACCGCGCCGCCGTGGACGTACACGTCCGCCGTCTCCGAGAGCCCGACCGTTCCGGCGTAGCCGTCGAGTCGCACGTCTCCACTCACCCGCTCCGGGTCGACTGTCCAGTCGTTCACGTCCGTCCTGCCCGCCCGGAGTCACTTGAATCTCCGTCGTGTGTCTCCGTGGCTGGGGGTGGTGTGTGGAGTAAACCGGGGGTCGTTCCAGTAAAGTTGAAATTCTAACAGAATCGTGTTTGTTACTGAGCTGACGATTTGTCTTGCGCTAGATACTTAGCTTAGCACATTAACGACAATTCTTATTACCCGGTGCAGTCGATGTGCAAGCACAGAACGGTAATCAGTTCTAACGGTGGCAGTCTGTCGAAGCCAGACACAGACTGGACGGCTGTAACGGCAGATGAGTGAACACGATCGATCACAATGGAAATCAACAAGATCGACATCAAGACGTTCGGAGAGTCGCAGAGATACGAGGAGCCACGGCTGGAGCCACGCGGTAAGACACACGTCATCCACGGTCGGAACAAGGTGGGGAAGTCGCTGACGTTCTCGGCCGTTAGTCACTGTCTCACCAGTGAGCGCTGGGGCAAGACCGCGGGCAACGGTGCTCGTGTCGAAACGAGGTTCTCAGACGGTACAGAGTACGACGCGAACAGCAGTGGACACGTACTCACAACGCCTGGTGGAGAGGAGTTCGAGGCTGGAATGGCTCGAAAAGAGCGGGGGGAGAGGCTCAGTGGCCTCCCCTTCCGTGAGTACTTCTTCTTCCCCTCAGAGGTCAGTGACCTCCCACTCTCAAAGACAGGCGAGGACGAAGTGATGAACCTCGTCCGCAGAGCTGTCGCGCCAGAGAAGTACGACGAGATCGACAGACTCCGCGGTAAGAAGGACGACAAGAAGGACGAGATCAGAGACCTCGAAGGAGAGAGATCGAGCACCGAGACCAGCCTGGAGAGGTACCGCTCGAAACTCAAGGACCTCGAAGAGAAGCTTGCGGAGGAAGAACGGATCGTGGACCTCTACGAGGACGGTCTGCTTGAGGAGATCCGCGAGACGTTGGCAGAACACGCAGAGTTGGACGAGAGGATCCAGGTCGCCTACGAGGAGCGCCAGGAGTTGGAAGAGGAACTTCAGGAGGCTCGCCACCGCCGCCAGCGCCTCGAAAACGACTCCTCGAAGCCGTCGCCCGAGGAGTTCGACCTCGGTTGTCGGGTGTGCGGCGGTTCCGTGTCGGACGAGACCGCGCAGAGCCGGATCGACTCTGACTGTTGTCCGCTGTGCGCCCGTGAGGCGAGCTTCGACACGCTCCTGTTGCCGGACGAGGACGACGAGGCGACAGAAGAACTGGACGAGCAGATCGCAGAACTGGAGGAGGACCTACAGGAGGTCGAAGAGCGGATCGAACGACTCCAGTCGGAACAGCCAGGCCTGGGAGAACTGGACGATGAACTCCTCCGTCGGCTGAACCTCCGCAACCGGAATGTCGATCGACTCGTAGAGAAGGCGCGCGAGGAGGCCGAGGAGCTTCGCCAGAAGATCGAGCGGTGCGAGACCGAGATCGAGACGGATGAAGAGCGGCTGGAAGAGATCCCCAGAGAGATCGAGGAGCGGGAGGCACGAGCCGAAGAACTCGAAGAGGAGTTCCAGTCGATCCAGCGGGAGGTCAGAGACCGAGTCATCGACTTTCAGGAGCGCTGGACAGCCAACTTCGAGACGATGGCTCCGTCGCTCGCGGAGGAGATTGGTCTGAACGCCAACGACGGCATCGTCGTCGCTGGCGACCCAGACCGCAGCTACCACGCGCAGGACAACGGACTCGGAGACGCAGAAGAACAGGTCCTGTGCCTCTCGTTCGCTGTCACGCTCCACGAGACGCTCGGTGATCGGCTCCCGCTGAACGCGCTCGTCCTCGACGAGCCGTTCGACCACCTCGACGATCGGGCGACTGGGGAACTGCTCTCGTTCGTCACCGAAGACGACGACCGCCAGTACATCCTCACGACCTCCGATGACACGATCGTCGAGGCTTTCCCGGAGGATCAGCGGCGGGAACTCGAACGAGACCCTAAAAAGGTCACACTGGGTGAGAGCACCGACGACGACTGACACCCATCCAGAGACGATCGGCTGCCGAAACCGACCCACTTACGCGACCCCCCACCGAACCGCCGTCGGTGCCTGCCCTCCACCACTCGCTGCGGGCGTGGCTCCGCGACGACCCCCGTCGCCGTCGGCTGCTCGCGCTCGCCGTCACGAACCTCCTGCCCGTCGTCGGCGTCGTCGCGCTCGGCTGGAGCGTCGTCGACCTCCTCGTGTTGTACTGGCTCGAACTCGGCTTCGTCGCCGTGTTCACGCTGGTGCGGGTGCCGTTCGCCGGCCCGCCCCAGAGCGTCGACAGCGACGCGACGATCCTGGGCCCGTTGGCCGCCCGCGGAGCGAACGTCCGGCTCCCGGTCGTCGGCCGTCGCCTCTGGATCGCGTCGGCGCTCACCTTCCCGTTGTTGCTCGCGGTGTTCCTGTTCGTCTGGGTCGCCACCGGCGGCGTCCTACTGGCCCCGTTCGGCACGGAGCCGGTCGACGCCCGAGCGATCGAACGCGTCGGCGTCGTCGCCGTGCTCGTCGTCGGGACGGATCTGGCCGGGAGCATCGCGGACGCCGTCGACGGCGGCGACCGGACGAGAGACCCGCGTCGGGCCGCCCTCGGCGCCGCGGTCCGACTCACCGCGTTCTTCCTCCTGGGCCTGTTCACGCTGGTAGGTGCCGCCACGGTGACCCGTGGCCCCGAAGCGACCATCGGCTCCGTCGACCCGGACGTGGCCGAACTCCCGTTGCTGTTCGTGATCCTCGCGGGCAAGTCGCTCCTCGACCTCGCGGGGCTGTACGGCGACCGAATCCGTGCGTCCGTCGGCCTCGACGGCGACGGGGACAACCGAGCAGACGACGCTTCGTCGGGCGACACGCCAGTGTCTGACGGCGATGTCGCTACCGCCGCGCCGGACGCCAGACGGATCCGCCCGGCGTCGTGGAGTCGCGTCCTGGGTGGGCTGACCCGTCTCGCCGACGGCGGGGTCCCGACGCTCGCCGTCCTCGGGGGGCTCGCGGCGGTCCCGTTCGCCATCGGCGGTGTGTGGTCGTTCGTGGTCGGGATTCTCTCCGTGACGGCGCTCGTCGTGGCGGGACTGTCGTGTCTCGACCACTGGCTCCGTTTCGGGGCGGTGGTGTACCGCGTCACGGACGACGGCGTGACCGCGCGCGACACGCGGTTCGAGGCGACGCTGTGGCGCGTCGCGCCGTGGGACGAGACCGGACTCCGGGTGGAACGCGACCTCGTCGACCGCCTGCTCGACACGGAGACGCTCGTCGTGGAGTGCCGCGAGACGAATCACCGACTGCCACACCTCTCCAGCGTCGACCCCGTGGTGGCTGTCTTCGACCGCGAAGTGGAGCGGGAGGAGTGAGATGGTGTCCGGGCGAGTGTGGTGGCTCACTACCGCCCGTCGAGCCACAGCCCGCCGGCCGCGAGGGTGAGGAGGAGGGCCGCCGGGAGCGCGACACCCGGAAGAGCGCCGTCGTACTGGAGCGCGGCGAGGCCGGTGATCCACGCGCCGGCCGCGAGGACAGTGGTGCCGTACAGGGAGTCCGTCGAGACGAATCCGTAGGCGGCGAAGCCGAACAGCAGGAGAACCGGTGCCACCTCGCTCCAGGTCCTGGGCACGAATGGAACGGGTAACACCGGCGTCACCCCCGAGACGAGGCAGGCTACGACGACCGTGTACCCTGCAATCAGTGAGACGACGTACCACCGCCGTCGTTCGAGTTGGGCACTGAGCGACTCCTTGTCAGTAGCTCGACTGTCGTCGACTCCGGTTGTGGCGGCAACACCGTCGCAGACGATAGATCCAACTGCCCACACTGCGATTCCGGCGGTGAGTACCGTCGTGGAGGGGAACTGAAAGTAGAACGGGATTGGCCCGTCGACAAACGGTAGCAGCTGGAGCGGCCGTGACCGGAGCGAGAGGCTCACGTCTCCGAGCAAAGCGAACGCGACTAATGCGAGAACACCCGCAGAGGTTATCTGCTTCGTCTTGACAATCCTGTCGAACGCAGTGTAGAAGCACATCGCCGTCCCGTACGATAAGAAGACCCGTCGCGCGTTCAGGTTCCCGACGAGATACGACACCGCGAACCCGGAACCGTACGGTCCCGTCGAGGCCGGGAGTAGCAGTCCGAGGAGAAAAACGGCTGTGCCGACAACCGTGGCCGCACGGACGAGCCAGTAGCCGATCGTTGCCACTCGGTCGCCGATTGCTCGTGAGTTCGTGGTGAACGGCTCCAGTGTGTCGAACACCGTCGTTGCCTGTTTCGTCTCGATTAGTACGATACTTGTGGTTGTGGCGGCGGCGCGATGGTCCGGTTCGGGCTGTTTCGTTCGCTTCCGCCAGTCTCGTCGTCTCAGTTGTCCTGCGACCGTCCGTCGAGCCACAGCCCACCGGCCGCGAGCGTGAGCAGCACGGCCGCCGGGAGCGCGACGCCCTGGAGCGCGCTGTCGTACTGGAGCGCGGCGAGGCCGGTGATCCAGGCGCCGACGGCGAGGGCGGCAGTGCCGTACAGTGAGTCCGTGGAGACGAGTTCGTAGACGACCGCGCCGAACGCGGTGAACAGCGTCGCGGTGTGGGGCGTCACAGTCGGCAGCAGGGAGTGACTCACGAGCGAGCCGAGTCCAACGACCAAGCACGCACCCACGAGCGCCCCCCCAGCGAGCCGTGCGACAACTGACCGGCGTCGGGTCGCCTCGTCGTCACGCGAGACGGAGTCACCGCCGTCAGACGCGACTGCCCGAGGGTCGTCGTCGACGAGCAGTCCGGCGTTCCACGCCACGGCAGCGGCCGTGAGCAACGCCGCGAACGGAACCCGAACCGTTCCTCTCGTCAGTTCGTCGATCAGCGGAACCCACTCCCCCAGTGGCCCAGGGTTCGGGACGAAGACGTAGGTGCCGACGGACGACAGGAGTCCGAACAGCGCTGTGCCGGTGACGAATCCGAGACGGTCCGTGCGTGCTGCTCGTCCCACTGTCCAGTAGAACGCCAGCAGGATCGACTGGAAGACGAACACACTCTGTGCGTCGCCTGTCCCGGTGAGATACGCCAGCGGAACGACCTCGGCGGAGACGCCGGGCTCGGGAGCGACGTAGCTGGGCGTGAGGAGCGTCACGACGACGAGTGCGGCGCACACCGTCCCGACACCCCGCGTCAAGAGGCGCCCCAGCGTGATCGAGCCTCGTGCGACCGTTCTAGTCGTGGTCATCAACTGTCTCGCGTCCGTTCACCCGTCGTAGGGGTTCCCGCCGAAGGTGATTCCCTCCTGTTTGTTCATCGCGTTCGCCGACGAGCCCTGTGCGTAGCCGTTGGTATCCGTTCGTCTAGTTGCGATATGCAAGAGGTAGAGGTCGTCGGGGTTCGATCCGTCGTCGAGGTGTCTGTACACTGGACCGCCCGAGTCACCAACCTTCTGGTCCAGTGAGGTGACGATCTGATTCTCCTCGGTGACCGAGCCGTTGCAGTAGCTAACGTCACCTCGGATCTCTTCGATGGTCCCGATTGTTTCACACGTCACCCGCCCACGCTTCCGAACGGTGGCGCCTGCTGCAGACTGGAGGTAGTCGATTCCGTCACCGGTTACACGCCCGATGATCCCACCAGACGACTCCGCTGTAATGTCGTAAGTGAACTCGTCGTAGTTCGGGAACCGTAGGTCGAGCAACGCAGCGTCGAACTTCTGATACGCCTGCGCGACTCCGCCGAGCCAGTCGACCCCGTCGTTGCTCGAACGCCCCCAGCCGTAGCTCCCGTCAGTGATGTCGGTATTTTCACACGCGCCGTTACTTATCGGGTGCCGTGCCGTCATCATGTACTTCGTACCACCCTTGTAGACTCTACAGCACAGCGTCCCGCCCTGTACGGTACTCGGGTTGCTCGTGCCGAGGTCTTCGAGCCCCTCGAACGTCATTCCTCCGATGTACTCACTCTTCCCGTTACCGTCGCTGTCGTCTGCCGATCCAGTGTAGCAGTCAGTCTGCTGCGGCCGTTCTGCCTCCACCGCCCGCACCGGAATCCCCTCCACAGAACTCGGCACCGCGTCCAACGCACCGGCCTGCTCCGGCGTCGCCGCGACCCGAACGCGCTTCCCGCGGAGGCCACCGACACTCCGGTCGTCCGTCTCGATCCCGACCGAGTGGACGCCCTTCTCGCCGAGGTGCTGACGCTTGAGTGCCTCCTTCACCTTGATCGCCTGCTCTTTGTGACGGTACCACCGCTTGCTGACCGTCACCGTCTCCTGGCTCTTGCTACCGGTCGCCAGCGTCGTGATCCGCTTCTCCCGTCCGCTGTCGCCGACGACGGTCGCCGGCACGCCCGCGAGCCCGGACACCGTCGCGCCCCCCACCGCTGCAAGTGTCTGTCGCCGCGAGACGCCGTTGCGAGTCTGGGCCCTGCCCTGCATGCGTGGGCTCCAGTCTAGAACAAGAGTATCTAAGTCTAATTATTTGCGCTGACAAGAGGTGTTCTAGCAAAAACCAATTCGATAACTGACGGAGACGCGCTGACTGCGATCACGTAGTCTACGTAAATGGAATAGTCACAAATCGTTTGCGGATCTAGCACTCGGCGGTCACACCACAGCCACTGACACGGTGAGAAAGACACTTGAGAGAAGCCGAAGACAAGGTAGCGTATGGACAGACGCCAGTACCTCCGCGCTACGGCGGGCGCGGCGACGGCAGGGCTCGCCGGCTGTCTCGGCTTCCTCGGCGGCGACCTGTCCCCGCCGCCCCGGCGCGCACAGGTGTTCGCCGACGTGCGGGTGCAGGACGCCGCCGTCGTCGTGGAGTTCGCCGACCGAATCGAGGTGGAGTCCCGACAGAGCGTAAACGCGAGTCTCGACGGCGTGTACGACCTCGCGCCGGTCGGAGTCGCGAGCGCCCAGAAGGGTCGCGGCGGTCGCGGTGGTCGCGGCGCGACCGGTCGCGGCACCGGCGGCTACGGCTCCGCGCCGAAGGGGCGTCACGGCTGGGCCGTCTGGCACGGCTACGGCGGCGCCAACCGGTGGCGGGACAACCACGACGACGAGCTCCGGATGTACCCCGCGCGGGTGGACCGGCTCGGCTTCGCGTACCTCGGCCCGACGGCGGAGTACGAGGACGACCCCCCGGGCCCCGAGCCGGTGCCGTGGGACAGCACCCGCGACGACCCGGAGCCGGGCGGGACGGTCCGCGCGCCGCTGTCGAAGTTGACCGACGCCGACACCCCCCGCGAGGGCTGGTACCGGCTCGGCGTCCACCTCGTCCACGCGAACGGCGGCGCGGACTTCGGCTGGCAGGCGGCCGACGCGAAGGTGGACCGCGAGGGGAACTGGACGATGGAGAAGGCCTGGCACGTCAGACCGCAGGTGTGAACACGCGCCCGTCCGGGACCCAGTTCGACGATGAGTGACACGAACGCGGTCCGCGAGCCCGTCTTCGGTGTGGTGACGGACCGACGGGTGAAGTTGGCGTTGACGTTCGTGGTGGCGTTCTGCTCGATCGCGTACGAACTCGTCTACTCGGAGCTGTTGACCGTCTTCTACGGCGGGACGGTCGTGCGTTACTCCGTCACGATCGGGCTGTACATGTTCTCGCTGGGTGTCGGCGCGGTGTTGTCCTCGCAGCTGGGCGACGCGGAGTCGAACTTCCTCCGGACGGAGGTGTACCTCGCGGTCGCCGGGCCGCTGGGCGCCGGCTTCGTGATCGCACTCAACTCCTTCCCGGGAGTGGTGTTCCCGGCGAAGGCGACGGTGACGCTGGCGCTCTCGCACCTCCCGATCCTCGTCGTCGGGCTCCTGTCCGGCTTCGAGATCCCGTTGCTGGAGTCGTTGGTCGACGAACGAGACGGCTCCGGGCTGGCGCTCGTCGGCGGGCTCCCCAGGAGAGCGGTCGTCGGGACGCTGTCGACCCTGTTCACGACGGAGCCGGCCGACAACGACCCGCTCTCGGAGGTGTTGGGCGTCGACTACCTGGGGAGCCTCGCCGGCACCGTCGTCTACGCGCTCGTGTTGTACCCCGATCACGGGCTCGTCGTGAGCGTACTCGCGCTCGGGCTCCTGAACGCGCTGGCGGCGGTGACGTTCGCCGGCTGGACGCTGTCCAGGTTCACCATCCCCCGAGCGCGGCCGACGGGCGGCCGCTGGCGGGCCGTCCTCCTCGTCGGCCTGCTCGTCTCCGGCAGCTACGCCGGGCTCGTCGCCAACGGGGAGACGGTCGACCGCGTCGTCACGGGGTCGTACGTGGAAGACGACATCCGCGCCGACTACGCCCCGGGTCAGGTGGAAGTGGACCTCCGGAGCTACCAGACGACCGCCTACCAGCGGGTGACCGTGTACGACCGGACGGTCGCAGACCGGGCCGGGACGGAGCGGTGTCTCCGACTCGACCACGCGATCCAACTGTGTGACTCCTGGGTGGAGTCCTACCACGCCGGGCTCGTCGACGTGCCGCTGTCGGCGTACGGGACGGAGAACTACGCCGACCTCGACGTGTTGTTGATCGGCGGCGGGGACTACATCGCCGTCGACAACCTCCGCGAGTACGGCGTCGCCGTCGACCAGGTGGACATCGACGGGGAGTTCCTCCAGATGGGCCGCGAGCGGGAGTACCTCCGGCAGTTCAACGACGGCGCCTACCGCTACGACCGGCTGAACACGACCGTCGGCGACGCCTTCCGGTTCCTCCGCGGGAGTGACCGCGAGTACGACCTGATCCTGTTGGATGTCCCCGGCGCCCGGAGCGACGACTCGTTGTCGCTGTACTCCCGGGAGTTCTACGGACTGTTGTCCGACCACCTCACCGACCGAGGCGTGGTCGTCTCCTGGGTGTACTCGAAGTACAGCTACCCCGTCCACCACCGGGCGTACGTCAACACCGTCCGGGCGGCCGGCTTCGACCGGTTCGCGCCGTACTACGTGTACGAGGACCCGGACGCAGACGGCGATCGAGAGCGGGCCGAGAAGTTCTACGTGCTCTCGGACGGACCGACGCCGACGTTCGAGCTCTCGCGTGCGCGGTCGCCGTACGTCGACCGCCACAGCGACCGGATCGGCCCGGTGCGGTGGCGGCCGCTCGTCCGCTACCGCGGTGTCGACCCGAACAGCGTGTTCGACCCCAACTACGACATCGTGATCGGATCGTGACCCGGAATCTTCCTCCCGCCGGCACGGCGGGCACGACGGACGCGACGGACCCGACGAACGCGACGAACGAACGGGGCGACGACGGCGCAGGCGACGCCGACGACGCGGGCGACGACGCGCCGGCGACGGCACGCCAGCGACTCCAGTTCCGTCAGTCGGCGACCCCGCCGGCCGTCGAGCCGACGGTGTACGCCGAGACGACGACTCGGCTGTTGGGCGAAGCGGTCCGTCTCCGCGTGATCGGCAGTTCACACGCCGTCGCCGCACCCGGACTGGACTACTACGAGCTGTCGTCGTGTGAGGCTGTCGCAGGCGCGGCGTCGGTGGCGTTGGAGCCCGACGGTCGACGGCGACGCTTCCGGTTCGAGGGGGAGACGGTCGTCGCCGAGACGGTCGTCGAGCCGCGGCCGCTGGCGGCGTTCCCCGACGACGAGACGTTCGTGCTGTCACACGAGTTCCCGCTGGCCGACGGGGACGACACCGAGGCCACCGGCGACCTCGACGGCAGCGACACCGACGACTCCGGCCACGCTACCCCCGCCGGCGGCTGCGCCGGTCCGGGGGCGGTGACGACGCTAGACCCGTTCGACGGCGGATTCGAGACGTACCACACGTACCCGGAGTTCGACCTGGCGCTGTACACCCGGACGACACTAGAGCGCGTCGCGTCGGGGCGAGACTGACGCCGGGGCCGGGTCGACGCCGTCCCCGCCGTGTCTCGAACGCTGGATCGCCTCGGGAAGATTTTGTACAGTCACGTACACGGTAGGGGTATGCCAGGACAGAGCGAGCCGTCGGCGCCGACCACCGACGGTGTCGACCCGTCCGTGTTACGGCTCTCGCCGGCCGAGCGAGAGGAACGAGGGATCACGCCGGCCGACGTGTCGGCGGCGCTCCTCGCGGTCGCCCGCGAGGGGAGCGGCGAGCAGAAGGACCTCCAGGGCGTCACCCTCCCGGCAGTGTCGCTGGACCGCGTGACCGTCGAGCCCGCCGACCGCCACCCGTTGGACCTACGCGGAGCCGAGATCGAGGCGTTGTCGGCCGAAGAGGCGGTGGTGGACCTGCCGATCCGGTTGGACGACGCCGACGTCGGTCGCCTGACGCTGGACGAAGCCCGGATCGGTGACGACATCCACGGTCACGACGCGACCGTCGGCGAACTGTCGGCCGTCGACGCGGTGATCGACGGCCAGGTCGAGTTCGAGCGGACGGCGTTCGAGGGGCCCGTCGACGTGGACGGCGCAGAGTTCGCACACGACGTGTCGTTCGACGAGAGCCGGTTCGAGGGGTCGGTGTCCGGCCGAGGGACGACGTTCCGGGGGGACTCGAACCTCCTAGACGACAACACGAGCTTCACCGACACCGTGTTCACGGAGCCAGTGACGTTCCGGCAGGCACAGTTCGGTGCCGTTCACTTCGAACACTCGACGTTCGAGGCGGACGCGCAGTTCGAGTCGGCGACGTTCGACGGCGACGCGACGTTCGACGACGCCCGGTTCGCCGACCGTGCGGACTTCGACGAGATCCGCGCCCGGGAGGACGCCGGCTTCGAGCGGGTGGTGTTCGACGGTGAGGCACACTTCCGTGGCGCCGTCGTGGCGGGTGGTCAGCGAACGCTGGAGGACGACCTCAGCTTCGTCGACGCTCACTTCGACGCGCTCGCGGACTTCGAGGCCGTCGCGTTCCGGTTCGCTCGCTTCGATCGGGTCCAGTTCGCGGGCCGCGCACGGTTCACCGAGGCGGAGTTCGACGGCGACGCCCGGTTCTGCGAGGCGCGGTTCGAGGGCGAGGCCGTCTTCGAGGAGGCGCGGTTCCGCGAGGACGGCAACTTCACCGACGCCGCGTTCGCGGCCGAGTGTGACTTCGTCGGCGCGGCGTTCGAGGGGGGCGCGAACCAGACGGAGGAGGACGCTCGCTTCCACGGCGTCCGGTTCGAGACGGACGCGACCTTCCGGGGGATCCACGCGCGGTCGGGCAACTTCCGCGAGACGGCGTTCGGTGGGGTCGTCGACTTCACGGAGGCGTCGTTCACCGACCACGTGGAGTTCGCGCCACGCGGGATCGACACGGACGTGTACGTCGACTTCACCCGAGCGACCATCGTCAGCGGCCACGTCGAACAGCCCTCCGAGGAGTGGGTACGGTACGACCTCACGCTGGCGAGTCTGGGCGACGTCCGCCTCGTCGCCGACGAGACCGACCGCCGGGAGCTGTTGGACTACTTCCGGTTCTGTCGGACGGAGTTCACCGAGTTCGACGGCCACGAGTTCGACTTCGGCGAACACCGGGCGTACCTCGACCGCAACGACTGGGTGATCCACACGTTCGACGAGCCGCCGGACCTGTCGCCGGAGTACGCCGCCGAGATGACGCCCGACGCCGCCTCGACGACGTACCTCAAGGCCAAACAGGCCGCCAGCAACGACGGAGACATGGAGGCGGCCGGCTCCTTCCGGGTGAGGCGTCAGCAGTTCATCCGTCAGCAGAACGCCGAAGTCGCCCGGGACGGCGACGTGGACCTCTGGCCGCGTCTCACCAACGTCGGCCGGGTGGTGGAGAACCGCCTGCTGGAGCTGACGTGTGGCTACGGCGTGCGTCCGTTCCGGATCGGGGTTGCCTTCCTCGGTGCGCCGTTGTTGTTCGTCCCGCTGTACGCCTTCGGCGGCCAGCCGTTCCTCACGGGAGCGGGCCAACTGTCGTCGCTCGGGGAGCTGTCGACGGCCGCCGGCCGGGCGACGTTCTTCGAGGTGATCCACTTCAGCTACGTCTCGTACACGACCATCGGCTACGGCAACATCGGGCCCCAGGGAGCCGTCGCACGGCTGCTCGCCGCCGGCGAGGCGTACCTCAGCGTCGTCCTGTCGGCGTTGTTCGTCTACGCGCTCGTCAAGCGGTCGGAGCTGTGACGACGGCGGCTGTGACCCGTTCGCAAGCCCTCGTGGGACCGACGAGAACATACTGCTCGCGCCCCTGTAACGTGACAGTGAGACAGATCGAGATCCGCGAGCCGGTGCCGGGCGACGAGGAGCCGTTGGAGGACCTGATCACGGCCCACTTCTCCGAGGGCGCCTCCTACGGCGTCGATCTCTCCATCTCGGACCCGACCCGACACGTCCGGGTCGCGGTCGACGACGAAGAGGTACTGGGCGCGATGGGGGTGAACTGTCTCGACGACGCCGCGGCCGTCGCCGAGGAGATGTACTTCTTCGACGACCCGGAGGGGATCCCTCCGGCAGACCGGTACGGGCTGTTGGAGATGGGGTACGTCCGCGAGGACGCCACCGGCCAGGGGCTCGGCAGTCGACTCTTGGAGACGGTAGAGCGCATCGGCCGCGAGTGTGACGTGGACTCGTTCGTCGTCGACTCCTGGTACCACGGTGGCCCGGACTCCCCGCAGAAACTGCTGGTTCCCAACGGCTACGAGACCGTCCGGACGACACCGATCGAGCGCCCGGCCGCCGAGTGCCCGAAGTGCGAGGTGGAGTGTACCTGTGAGGGCGCCATGGGCGTGCGGCCGGTCGACGGAGACTGACCCCCCGGCATCTCGGTCGCTGTCCCCCCCGAAACGCGTCTCCCCCGACGAAGACGGACGGCAGACCGGAACTTTCCGCCGGTCGAGAAATTTCGAGGAGTCGGCGAGACACGAAGTCTGCCTGACACCTTAGAGTTATTACACGGTGGGCCGAACGTGCGGGCCGCGGCGCGACCGGCGACTGCCGACTCGGGGGACCTGTCGGCCTGCGGCGGCCAGTCGGGCCGCTGCGGGCGTACCAGTTCGTTCTCGACTCCCGTCTCACTGCGGGAGCGAGCGATCACTCGACGGCCAGCGGCAGCCATCCGGTCGGCACGTCACGCCGACTGCGGACTCGGGCCTCCGGTCCGTGTTTCCTCTGGCGGGTCTCGACCCGGTAGTCGACCGTCTGGAGCACAGTGCCCGTCTCGACGGTCACCGGTGTGCCGTGCCACACGCCGCCGGCGTCCCACCCCCGGAGCTTCCCGGCGAGGACGTGGAGGAACTGACCGACGGCACGCGCCGACTGTGAGAGCCCGAGGTGTGTCAGACTGTGGAACCCGAACACGACGTTCTCGTCGCGGCGTGGCTCCGTCGTGGCGACGATGTTCGACCCGAGCGTCGTCAGATCCGTGCAACTGTCGAGCGACACGACTCTCCCGTGGCCACTGTGGCTCGGGGTTGCACCCGCCGTCGTCGCTCCGGCAGTATCCGGCCGCTCGTCGGCTGCCGTCGCGTCGCCGACACCGTCGGGCACCCTGGCGCCGGTGCAGTCCAGCACCGTCGTCTCGCCCGTCACTGTCGCTCGAAACTCCTCGGTAGCCCGGGTCGTCGACACGACCGTCGCCCTCTGGCCGGCGTCGAGGAGGTAGTCGAACACGGCGTCGGCGGCCGCCGTCGCCGTCCCGCCGACGCTGACGAGGTCGGTCGGGCCGACGCCGGCGTGTGAGCACAGCTCCGGGACGGAGAGCCGCCCCTCGTCGACGACGGGCGTCACGAGACTCCCGCCGTCTGGAAACGTCAGCCGGCCGTCGGCGTGGAGCGTCACGACGAGCCCGTCCCAGACGAACCGGAGGTGGCCGGAGGTTACGGACGGGGCGAGAGCGTCACCGACACCCCACCGGGAGTCCCTGGCGCCGGACAGCATCGCCGTGGCGAGCGTGAGGTCGACGGCCTCCCCCACCGGCGTCAGCGCGTCGGGGTCGACGCCGCGGTGGGCGGCTGCCTCGGCCGTCAGCCGCTCGGCGACGGCTGCCTCCGCCTCCGATGTCGCTCTCGACTCGTCCGACGCCGAAACGCCGTCGAGTGCGACCTCGAGGGACGTGTCGCCGTCACGGGTGGCTCTCTCGCCGTCGCCACTCTCTCCGGCGTCCCCGTTCGTCACTCGACGCTGGCTCCCGTTGTCGCTGCCGGGACGTTCTGGGCCTCTCCGATCGGAACTCATACGAGAGGAGACGCGTCCGGGGCTAACGTCTGTTGTGCCGGACAGGTGCGTGTCGAAACCTCACACCTGACGTGTGAGGTACGGTCGACAGGTCGCTGCTCAGTCGACCGGATCGAACAACCGGGCGAGGAGCTTCTGTTCTGCGGTCCGGAGGTGTTGATGGACGGTCGACCGACTCACGTCGAGCCTGTCGGCCAGGCCGTCGCCGGTGATCCCCTTCGGGCGGTCGTAGTACCCGCCCGCGAAGGCAGTCGACAACACCTCGCGCTGGCGGTCGGTCAACGCCGACAACAGCGCGGTCGAACTCTCTCCTGTCTCGCCCGCGGGTCGCTTGGCGACGAGCCGACAGTCGGCGGCGACCGTCGACAGCTCACTACGAAGTGTCGCGAGCCGGTCGCCGTCGACGCGGACAGTCACGGTCGACTCCGTCGTGTCGATCTCGACCCGCGAGACGACGGCGTCGTGACGGCGGACGACGGTGAGGAACCGGCCGGGGTCGCGGTCTCCCGCCGGCATCAGCTTCGCCCGGAACGGCCCGCCGCCGTCGCCGTCGAACACGGTCAGGTCGGCGACTCCGGGGGTGGCCCGGAGAGACTCGCCAGCCGGTCCCGTCACCGTCCCCTCGACGACGACACCGCCGTCGTCGGCGGGCGTGAGGTCGGTGACGGTCAACGACACCTCCTCCGGCAGCACAGGGACGAACGGTCGTTCGTCCACCCACTGGAGGTCGGCGACGACAGTCGTCTCGCCGCTGCCGTCGGTCACGTCCGCCAGCCGAGCGCCAGCGGTCCGGGCCGCCTCCGTGAGGTACGTCCGGAGCTCTCCGTCGAAGGCCGCGGTCGACTCGGCCACGACGGACAGACACCCGCGGACGAGCCCGTCTGCGGCCACCGGTACGGCGACTGTCGACTGGAAGCCGAAGGTGAGGAGCCGGGCCGACCAGTCGGCGTAAGTGGTGTCTCGGGCGGTACTGTCGACCGTGACGGGCTCGTCGCGGCGTGCGGCCGCCGTGCCGGGCGTCTGACCCGTCTCCGTCCGTGCCGGGCCGCCGTCGTGAACGACGGCCGTCGGCTCTAGTCGCCCCGGACCGGAGTGCCACTCCGAGGCCCAGGCGTCGTCGCCGACGGTCGCCGCGAACTCAACGAGGACGTCGAACACCCGTTCCGGGGTCATCGCCTCCCGGAGACGACGCTGGACGCGCCGAAACGCGACGGCCACTCGTTCGTTCGACCGGAGCCGCACGTTGGTCTCCCGGAGCTCTTCGTTCAGCCGTTCCAGCCGGTCTTCCTGCTCCGTTCGGCGGAGCGCAGCCGTCACCGTCCGTGCTGCCGTCTCCACGAACTGTACGTCCCCGTCCACACGGTCGTACCCCTCGACGACGAGCAGTCCGTACTCGTCCAACGGCGTCGCGGTCACGGGTACCGGCCCACTGTCGAGTTCCTCGGTCGTCTCCCCCGTCGCTCGCTCGACTTCTCCGTCGCCGCCCTCTGTCTCGCCGCCGGTCGTCGTCTCGCGCCCGCCGAACGCTCGCCACAGCGGATCGTCGCCGGGGGTGACCGGCGTCGGCTCCGCCTCGCCGGTCGTGTCGACGGGAACGAGTCGGCGTTCGGACGCCCGGAACCGATACACCGTGACGGTGTCGGCGTCCAACGCCTCTGCGGTCGCGGCCGCCGCCGTGCCGTACACCGCCTCCTCCGTGTCGGCAGACAACAGGAGTCGACCGACCCGTTCCAACGCGGCCAGCCGGCGTTGTCGCCGCAGTGCAGTCTGCGTCTCTCGGTGGTCGGTCACGTCCGTCGCGACGCTCAACACTGCGGGCTTCTCGTCGTCGGCGGGGACGAACGGCACCTTCCAGGTGTCGAGAACCCGTTCGTCGCCGTGTGCGTCCGTCACCGTCTCTCTCGGCCGGTGGATGGCCTCCCCGGACTCCAACACCTGGCTGTCGTCGGCGTGGAACGCCGCCGGTTCGTCCGGTTTCGGCGAGAAGTCGGCGTCGGTCGACCCCTCCAGCTCGGAGACGCTGCTGTCGTACACCTCGGCGACAGCCTCGTTGGCCATCACGAACTCTCCAGCCTCGTCTCTCGCGAACACCAGGTGCGGGATGTAGTCGATCACCTCCCGGAGCTGGCGGCGTTCCTCCGACAGCCGTCGGCGAGTCTGCTCCAGCTCCGCCTCCCGCGACAGCAGCTGGAGCCCGGTGTCGACGTGACCGGTGACGATACGGAGCAGCTCCCGTTCGTCGGCGTCGAAGTCGTCCACTCGCTCGGAGCCGACGAGCAACACGCCGTGGTCGCCCGCCGGGACGGCCACCTCCGACCCCAACACCGTCTCGTCGGCGTACGTCCCCTCGGCGCCCGCGAGGTCGGGGTGGTACTGTAGTTCCGCCTCCTCGAACGCGCGCCACACGAGCCCCTCGTCTCGTTCGAACGTCGGTATCTCGACCGGGAGCTCAGTCGTCGCCGGCGAGATCTCGACCGGACACAGTCGGTCGGTCGCCTCGTCGTAACGCCAGAACCCGGCCAGGCTCCGCTCGACGACTTCGTCGACGACGGCCAACAGCTCCGACACCACGGTCTCTGTGTCGTCGGCGAGCATCAACGACTCGACACGGTCACGGATGGCCACCAGTCGGTCGCGCCGTTGCCGCCGGTCGGTCACGTCCCGGTTGACACAGATCAGCCCGTCTTCCAACGCCGTCAGCTCGACGTGTTGCGGCACCGCCGTCCCGTCGGCACGCCGTCCGACGAGCTCACCCGCCCACGATCCCGTCTCTTCGAGCTCCGGAAACACCACCGACTCGATCTCCTCGACCCGATCCTCGTCGTACAGCTGTCGCCAAGCCTCACCCAGAAGCTCCGACGGCTCTCTGTCGAAGATGCCCGCGTGGGCGTCGTTCATGTACGTGTACACGCCGTCGTCGTCGAGCAACGCGATCCCGGTCAGTGACGCGTCCATCGCCCGCGCCTGCCGTTCGAACCGCCGGCGCTCCCCGCCAGCCAGCCCACCCGGCTCGGGATCCGCCTCGGTCTCTCCTCTGCTCATGGCGTGGAGTCGCGCGGTGGTGTATTCAAAGCTGCACATTATTACTGTAAAGAATATACGGATTCGCTGCAGTCGTCTCGGTTCCACCGTCGGGTCGGGCGCTCCACAACACCTATGCGGAGTCTGACCGAACCGGGGAGCGTGACGAGAGCGACGGACGACGGCACGGCCACGGAGGTGTCGTGGACGCTCCTGGACCGCTCGGAGATCGTCGACGCCTACTGGGAGACGGTGGCGCCGGCGTTCGCAGCCGACGGCCACGACCCGGAGACGGAGCGGCCGAGCCACGAGTGGCTCGCGGACAACGACTTCCGCGGGCTCGTGTACGCGCTCCGGGAGTACCACGACCGCTCGTTCGGGGAGTTCTGGGCGGACGACCTCGGGCTCACGACGGAGCCGGACGGCTACGACTGGGGGACGGGCCACGCGGAGACGGTCGCGCGTCTGGAGTCGTTCGTCGACTCCCGGCGCGAGCGCGGGGGGCTGGCGGAGTCGTCCGTCCGGACCGCCCGCTACCGGCTGTCGGACTACGTCGAGGCGTACGTCGCGGTCAACGACACGGGCGACCTCCTCTCGCCGGTCGCACCCGACAGCGACACTCCGGACCACGAGGCGGTAGAGGCGGCCTGGAACGCCGTCGACCGACTGGACCGGGAGCTCGCGGACCGGACGACTCGGCGCGTGTTCGAGGCCGTCGACCGGTGGTACGACTACCTCCGTCTGCGCCGTCGCGTCCGGCTCAACCCCGTGACCGGCGTCGACCGCGAGTACAACTGGAGCCGCGACGACGGCGAGACACCGTCGAACCCGGCGCTGTCGGCCGCTCACGTCGGCCGGCTGTACGAGGCGACCGACGACCCCGCCGAGCGGCTGCTCGTCGTCGCCTTGTGCGCCTGGGGGCTCCGTTCGGGCGAGGTGGCGGCGCTCCACCGCGACCAGATCGACCTCGCGGGCGTGTCGGTGGCCGGCGCGGACGAGACCGGGGGAACGACATCCGACGACGACGCGGGGACGACCGCCGCCGACGGCGGTCGGGCGACAGTCGACAGAGACGACGACGGTGAGGGAGACGACGACACCGACACCGTCCCGGCGGTCACCTTCGACAGCCGGAAGAACGGCCCCGGTCGCGTGTCGATCCTCTACGGACTGGACGCGGTCACGGACAGGATCGAGACGCTGTCTGCCGAGCGAGACGACTGGAACGGCTACCTCTTCCCGTCGAAGCGGTCACAGACGGGCCACCGGACCCGCCAGACGATCCTCGCACGGTTCGACCGCCTGGCCGAGCGGGCGGGCCTGCCGGCGGAGATCGGCGGCCGCAAGCCCGTGCCGCAGATGGCCCGGCGGTTCTGGTACGACCAGTTCGCGGCGACCCGGGAGGAGATCCTGTCGAGCGTCGGCGAGATCGCCGCCGAACAGGGGTCCGCGAGCGCCGAGGTGGTGTTGGAGGAGTACCTCTCGCCGGAGCGTCGCCGGCGGCTCCGCCGCGAGGGGATGCGCGACCGCCTCGCCGCGGCGTTCGACGGGGGGACCGACGACGCTGGCGACGACGCGAACTGACCGGCGACGCCGACCGAACGCCGTCGCTCAGTCGTCTGCCGACTCCGTCGACTCCGTGGACTCCGTCTCCGGGTGGTCGGCGGGGGTGAACCGGACGCCGTCGATCTCGATCTCGTCGGGGACCCGACTCGTGTCGTGGGTGCCGACGGGCGGCTGGTTCGTCTCTGCCGCGGGAGAGGCGTCCAGATCGGTCGCGCCCTCCAACGCGGTCGTCTCCCCGTCGGCGTCGCGGGCGTCCTGGTCGATCCGCATCGAGCAGAACTCCGCGCCGCACATCGAACAGAAGCGGGCGTCCTCGTAGTTGTCCCCCGGCAGCGTCTGGTCGTGGAACGACCGCGCTCGCTCGGGGTCCAGCGCCAGGTCGAACTGTCTGTTCCAGTCGAACTCGTAGCGTGCCTCCGAGAGCGCGTCGTCCCAGTCGCGGGCACCTGGCTGGCCGACGGCCACGTCCGCGGCGTGGGCGGCGATCCGGTAGGCGGCGAGCCCGTCGCGCACGTCCTCGGCGTTCGGCAGGCCGAGGTGTTCCTTCGGCGTGACGTAACACAACATCGCCGCGCCGGCGCGAGCGGCCTCCGTCGCACCGATGGCGCTCGTGATGTGGTCGTACCCCGGCGCGACGTCCGTCACGAGCGGCCCGAGGACGTAGAACGGCGCCCCGTCACACACCTCGCGCTGGCGTTCGACGGCCGTCTCGATCTCGTCCATCGGGACGTGGCCCGGTCCCTCCACCATCACCTGGACGCCGTGGTCCCAGGCACGCCGAGTCAGCTCCCCCAGCGTGTCGAGTTCGGCGTTCTGTGCGGCGTCGTTGGCGTCCGCGATACAGCCCGGCCGGAGCCCGTCGCCCAGCGAGATCGTCACGTCGTGTTCGGCCAACACCTCGCAGATCCGGTCGTACGCCGTATACAGTGGGTTCTGCTCGCCGTGGTCCTCCATCCACCGCGCGAGGATCGACCCGCCGCGGGAGACGATTCCGGTCTTGCGACCGTCCGTCAGCGGGAGGTGTTCGGCGAGTACGCCCGCGTGGATGGTCTGGTAGTCGACGCCCTGTTCGGCGTGTTTCCGGATCACGTCCACGAGCAGGTCCGCCGACAGCTCCGTCGCGCCGCCGGCGCGCTTGACCGCCTCGTACACCGGGACGGTGCCGACCGGCACGGGCGAGTGCTCGACGTTGGCCGTCCGGACGGCGTCCAGGTTCGAGCCCGTCGAGAGGTCCATCACCGTGTCCGCACCGTAGTGGACCGCGGCGTGGAGCTTCTCCAACTCCGACTCGATCCCACCCGTCTCCTCGCTGTTGCCGATGTTGGCGTTCACCTTCGTGGAGAAGGCGCTGCCGATCACCATCGGGTCGAGACTGTCGTGTGCGTGGTTCGCGGGGATCACCGCTCGCCCCGCGGCTACCTCCGACCGGACGAACTCCGGCTCGCAGTTCTCACGCTCCGCGACCCGCTCCACGGCAGCCGTCACCTCGCCGTCGACCGCCCGCTCGCGTTGTGTTCGCGCCATCGACTACGCAGTGGTACCACAATGTAATAGAACTTGTGGGCCGTTGCCGGATCGACCGACCGCGACCACTCACCCGACCGCCGCGATCCCCCCGACGACCCCGACGACGCCGACGGCCACGAGGACCGGGTAGAACACCGCCGCCAGCGCGACGTGCGCCAGGACCGCGGCGACGACGGTCACCGTCACCGATCCGTGCCCCCCGGGTCGTCGTGCCCGTGTCTGTCGCTGCCCGTCGGTCGTCGACACGCCGTGTGCGTGGGTGCCTGGTGTCGTCACGTACGCTCGTTCGGTTCGCCACGCAGTAAGTGTAATCTGAACGACATTTCTGTTCGCGCGGAAACAGAAGCGTCGTTCTGCGGCTCACGCCGCCGCCGCGACGCCTAAGACCGCGCCGACGGCGCCGACCGCGGCGACGCCGGCAGCGCCGGGAAACAGCAGCGTCGCCAGCGCGACGTGTGCCAGGACCGCGGCCGCGACAGTCGCCGCCACGGACCCGCGCCGACCGGTCTGTGCGTCGGTGGTCGTCTCGTCGACTGTCCCGTGTGCGACCGTTCCGTAGTGTGACCCGTTCATCGTACCTCTCTCTACAGGTGCCACCCCCCTCACTGGTCTGGGCGACTGTCCAGACGGGCGTCGTCCGAACGGTCTCACAGTGCAGTCCCCCCGTCGGCGGTACCTCCCCTCCGTGTCTCACAGTGCAGACACTGGGTGAGTCGGCGTCACGAGCCACTGGAGTGAGGAGGGAACGGGTCGTCGAGGGAGGTGTGAGCACGGAAGCCCAGGGAGACGACGGAGGAATCGTCTCACGACTGACCTGCGCGGAGATGGACCACGACGACTACGTCGCGTCTGCGACAGCGCTCACGGTCGTCGCCACCGTGACGTTCGACTCGGGTCCGTACCTCTCGGGGGCGATGTTCGTCGCCGCGATCGGGTTCTGGGCCGCCGCGGCCCGCGCCGGCGACGAGGAGTGACCCGACTCCCCCCGCGAATGTGTCGTATCTGACACGATTCCACAGTATCTGAACGCAACACTCTCTATCTGTCGGGTCAGAGTTGCACGGTATGTACTACGGGCCCGACTCGGAGGACTCGGTGGCGTTCGTGTTTCGTGCAGGTGCCGACGAGCCGACGGTCGGGGCGTCGTGGTTCGACGGGACGGTGCCGCCGGGGTCGGTCGCCGACGAGGTGCGAGCGCTGACGGCGACGGCACACGTAGACGGGCGGGCGGCTCGCAGCGTGGAGTGGCCGACGACGCCGGCCGACCACCCCGAAGAACGGACACAGGTGACCCTCGTCGGCCGACCGGACGAGCGTGACGAGGGAGTCGTCGTCGTCGGCCTGACGGCCGCCAGCCCGGCACAGACGGACTACGAGGCACGGGCGACTGCGATCGAGGCGTCGATGGACGGGATCGCGGTGTTGGCGACCGACGAGACGTACGACTACCTCAACGACGCCCACGCCGCGGTGTACGGCTACGACTCTCGGACCCCGTTCTACGGGGAGACGTGGGAGATGTGCTACGAGCCAGCCGAGTGTGAACGGTTCCGCGAGGAGGTCATACCAGAGCTGTACGAGACGGGCACCTGGCGCGGGGACGCGACCGGGCTCCGCCGCGACGGGTCGACGTTCCCACAGGAGCTGTCGCTGAGTCTCACTCCGGACGAGCGCGTGGTGTGTGTCGTCCGGGACGTGACGGAGCGTCGGGAGCGAGAGGCGAAGCTCCGGGCTCGCGCCGAGCGTCTGACCGAGTTCTCCCGGCTCCTGGCACACGACCTCCGGAACCCGCTGGCGGTCGCGCGGGCGAACGCGGAGTTCGTGGAGATGGAGCCGGAGAACAGCGAGGAACGCCTCCGGGCGTTGTCCAACTCCCTAGACCGGATCGACGAGCTCATCTCCGACGCGCTGGGGTACGCCCGCGCCGGCGACAGCGTCTCACAGGCGGAGCTAGAGAACCTGTCGCTGTCGCGTGTCGCGTCGATGGCCTGGGACACCGTCGAGACCGGCGAGGCGTCGTCGTCGCTGGAGTCGGGTGGGTCGTTCGAGGCCGTCGAGTCACAGTTACGCCAGGTGTTGGAGAACCTGTTCCGCAACGCCGTCGAACACGCCGACGAGCCACCGACCGTCTGGGTCGGGGAGCTCCCGGACGAAGCGGGCTTCTACGTCGAGGACAGCGGCCCCGGGATCGCCCCCGCGAACCGGGACCGGGTGTTCGAGGTGGGCTACTCCACGAACGACCACGGGACGGGCTACGGCCTCCCCGGCGTCGAACGCATCGCCGTGGAACACGGCTGGGAGATAGACGTGACGGACGGGCGGACCGGCGGCGCCCGCTTCGAGATCCGGACCGATCCACCAGCGACGGACGAGGCCTGAGCCGTCGGGCCGCGCGACCGCCGAACCGAAGCCGACAATACGGTGGTACCACGAGGGTATCGGGTGCGAGTGTTAGTCACTGGCGGCAGTCGAGGGATCGGACGCGCGACGGCAGAGCGACTCGGCGGCGACCACGACGTGGCGGTCGGCGACCGGGAGTCCGCAGACGCGGCGGCGACCGTCGCCGAAACTGTCTCGGACGCGGGGGCGACGAGCGTCACCGTCCAGGCGGACGTGCGCGACCCGGACGCGGTCGACGAGATGGTCGCGGCCGCGGCAGACGGGCTCGGCGGGTTGGACGCCGTCGTCGACAGCGCCGGCGTCGTCGACCCGGCCCGGACGCCGGAGA
Source organism: Halobaculum sp. MBLA0143 (assembly GCF_041361465.1). Classification (NCBI taxonomy): domain Archaea; kingdom Methanobacteriati; phylum Methanobacteriota; class Halobacteria; order Halobacteriales; family Haloferacaceae; genus Halonovum; species Halonovum salinarum. Next base: position 98,828 of record NZ_JBGKAC010000002.1, on the reverse strand, counting down.
CGACCGACGAGCAGTTCCGGCGCGTGATCGAGACGAACCTGACGGGCTCGTTCTCCGTCGCGCGGGCGGCGCTCGAACACGTCGCCCCCGGCGGCGACGTCGTCTTCCTGTCGTCCGTCGGCGGCACCGCGGGGACGGTCGACGCGAGCTACGCCGCGAGCAAGGCCGGGCTCCACGGGCTCACCCGGGCGCTGGCCCGAGAGTACGGCGAGGAGGGCGTCCAGGTGAACGCGGTCGCTCCCGGCCCGGCGGAGACGGACATGAACGACGAGATCCTGACGTACCTGGAGTCGGTCGACTTCCGCGGTCACGAGAACGTCGACACCCACCTCCCGCAGTACGCCTGCGAGCCGGGAACGGTCGCCCACACCGTAGAGTACCTCCTGGAGAACGACTACATCCAGGGCCAGGTGCTCCCGGTCGACGGCGGGATGCAGTTCCGGTGAGGCAGACCGACTCGCTGGCGGGTCGACGGCCTCACTCGTGAGTCCAGGTCGCTTCCCCTCGGCTCGGTGCCGTCACGTCGGGGGGACTCGCCAGGGCGCCGTAGCCGGGGCGAAGTCGTTCCGGAAGGCGTCGAACTGGCGGAGCCGACGGTCCCGGAGCCGACGAGACCTGCGACCGCGAACCGACGGGCGGAGCGGCGATCGCACAGGAACTGAACTGTGGGCCGTGTCGTCCACAGGATCAGCCGGTGTGGACGTATCGTGAGAGTAGTTCCCCGCCCCCGACCACGTCGCGTTCCGTTTCCCCGCCGTTCAAGTCCCGGGCGGGTGCGGGTGAACGTGTGTCGAACCCAGTCTCGGAGTACCAGACCACTCCCGTGTTGACCGTCGAGCCCGACGAACCTCTCTCGGAGGCCGTCCGAGCGATGGACGCCAAACAGATCCACTCGTTGGTCGTCGTCACGGACGACTGTCTCGCAGAGGGGGTGTTCACCTCGACCGACCTCCTGCGGGCGGTCGCGGACGACACCGCCCTCGAGGCGGCCACCGTCGGCGACTACATGACCGCCGACGTGGTGACGGTCGCGCCCGACGACGACATCCACGAGGTCGCCGCCGTGATGGAGGACCACGACATCGGTCACGTTCCGGTCGTGAGTGACAGCGTCGAGGGGATCGTCACGGAGTCGGACCTCCGGCAGTTCCTGGCGAGCTAGTCCTCGCCTCACGACCGTCGCTTCGGGTCGCTCTCGATCCACCGCCCCGGCCACGTCGTCGCGGTACCACCGTCCGTCTCCGGACGGTCCGTCCGCTCCAGCGCCGCCGCAATCTCCGCCGGCGTGAGATCGAGATCCGACGGCCTGGCCGTTCTCGTCGTCCCGGTCGAGTCCGTCGCCCCGGTGGTGACGGTGTCGTCCGACTCCCCCTCGACTCCTTTCGACTCGCCTGCATCCGCTGTCTCACTGTTCTCTCTCGTCCCCACAGTCCCACTGTCCTCTCTCGTCCGTGCAGTCTCACTACCTTCTCTCGTCCGTGCGGTCTCACTCTCTCCCCTGTCGGCTCGCTCCCGCTCGCGGCCACCTGGTCGATCGGTCCCCCCGTCGCCCGTGCCGGCGGTGCCCGGGCGACCGGTGTCGACGGGAGCGCCGAGGCCGTGAGACGCGACCGTGTCCGTGTCGGTTACCTTCGCTCGGATCTCGACTTCCACGGGCTGCGTCTCCTCGCCGCACACCGCCACGTCCGCGTTCACGACCACTCCGTCGCCGAGCAACGCCTCCAGCAACTCCGCGAGTTCCTCTCGGGTCGCTTCCGAGTCACTCACTGTCGTCACCTCCGTCGCCGAGCCCCGACCCGACGGTCGTGTACCCACCCTCGACTGCGAGCTGCACGGCCGACACCCGGCTCCGGATCGTCGCGTCGGCAACCCGTGCGTTCGGGTCACCGACGGTCACCTGGCCGATCTCTCGTCCGTCCGCGAGCACGACCACCTCCGCGCCGTCGCCGCCGCGGTCGGGTGTGTCGAGACTGTCGCCGCCGTGGTCCCTCCGGTCGTCGCCGCGGTCTCGGTGAGTCACCGCACCACCTCCACCCGGTCGTGGGGTCGCTCGTGGGTCGTCTCGGCCGTCACTGGCCGGCCCGCCGACGCCGTCTTCCGCTCGTGGGACGTCTCGCGGCCGCGTTCGCCGGTCTCGAACGGCAGTCTGTTCTCGCGTGAGGCGTCGGGGTGGCTCCCGCCGACCGTCTCGGTCGGTCTGCCGGCGCGGTCACTCACGGCCGACCGCCTCCGGAGCCGCTCGGTCTGCGCTGGCCACCGACAGCCGCTTCACCAGCAGCGCGAACACGAGGAGTCTGTTGACCCGCCGGTCCACCGCCGCCAGCTCCGCTCGTGGCTCCGCGAGCGTGTACATCTTCCGTCGCGTGAGCTCGTTCACCTCGACGGCGCCCTCCTCCGCGAGGTCGTTGAGGTGCGGGTACACGGTGCCGGGGCTCAGCTCCGTCCCGAACAACCGCTGCACGTCTCCCAGGAGCTGTTTGCCACACGCACCCTCCCGGCTGGCGATCAGCAACAACAGGATCTCGTCGAGGCAGACGAGCACCACCTCGTCACGCACCTCGTGGAGCCCCTCGCCGCCGAGGGTCTGTTCGTCCGTCGCTGTGCCGTCAGTACTCCCGAGCAGTGTCTCTGCCTCCGGGACGGGGACCGGGTCTTCACCCTCGATCTCCGCCAGGAGCTCTGCTAGTAGTCTGTTCATTGGACTATCTCCGTGCGTGTGATCTCGCGGACCGCACCCGACCCGTCGACGCCGATCCCGAGCACCGGCGTCAGTGGGAACTCCCCGTACGGAACGGCCGCCTCGCCGCGCCGTGTGATCTCGATGTCCATCTCACGCCCCGTGTGGTTACACTTGACACACCCTGTGGTGGTAGGGATACCCGGATCTTCTCGGGGAGTTGGAACAAGAGCCGGAGTCGTGGGGCTGGTTCGTCGCTCGATCCAGAGAACTACACACCCGTCAGACACTGTCGGCAACTGCGACGCCGCCATCCCGACGACGGTCCCCTCCCCAACACCGTTCAGTCGAGCGGCCCGGCGAGATCGACCGGGAGCGGGCCCGCGAGCGACGCTTCACACGCCCGAGTCGTCTTTGCGACGGCGTCTGGAGTTCCGGGCCCGCGTCGCCACACAACACTCGCGGGCCCGTCGTCGGGGTCGCCCGTCACGACGATCGCTCCCGGTCGACGGTGACCCGCAGTTCCCCCGACTCGAACCCGCCGGCCTTCCGCGCCGTGACGACGTGTTCGCCCGGCGGGAGCCGGATCGCCGCCCGACCGCGGTCGTCCGTCGCCGTCTCCTCACCGGCGGCGGTCACGGTCGCGCCCGCCACCGGGCGCCCCCACTCGTCTCTGACGACGACCCGGCCGACGGGCTTGCGCGCCGTCGGCCGGTCGACGACGGACAACGCCAGCGTCGTCCGTTCGGGCGCGACCGTCAGCGTACGCTCGGCGGGGTCGACCCCCGGCTCCGACGCCGTCGCCCGCAGCGTGTACGACCCCGGCACCGGGACGGACAGCCGCGTCCGCCCCGCGCCGTCCGTCGTGTCGGCGACCAACGACTCCTCGCCGCGGCGGACGGCGACCCGAGCCGCTTCGACCGGGCGTCCGGCCGTGTCGCGGACGATCACACCGAACGACGTGTCCGGCCGGACGGTCGCTGGCGCCTCCACCGACAGCGCGTCGCCGGCAGGCTCGACCGTGACGACCGTCGTCGCGGGCTCGTAGCTCCGGTCGGAGGCGTCGTCGGTCGCGGTGACCCGGAGCTCACCCGGGCGAGTCGGCCCGAGGGTCACGGTGCCGTGAGTCGCGTCGTGCGTCTCTCCGCGGTCCGTGTGGACGGTCGCCCCGCGGACGAGTCCGCCGTCGGACTGTCGCCGAACGGCGACTTCGAGGCTGTCGCCGACCGCCACCCGTGTCGCCGAGCAGTCGAGACACAGCGCCACCGTCTCCGGCACCACCGTGACGGTCGTCCGCGCGACCCGGCCGTCCGCCCGGGCGACGACCGTCTTCGAGCCCGGCTCCGTCACAGTCACCGTCGCGCGGCCGTGGGCCACCGACGCCGCGGCGTCGCCGACGACCACCTCCCCGTGGTCGAGCCTGTCGCCGGTGGCCTCCCGCACCTCGACCACCACCGGCTCGCCGACGACCACCGTCTCCGAGCGTGGGAGTACCGACAGCGTCGGTCGTTCGTCGTCTGTGTCGTCCGCTTCGTCGTCGGGCCCGTCCGCCTCGTTGTCACCGTCGTCCGCGTCGTCGCCCGTCTCGCGGTCGAGACGCAGACGCGGCGGCGGGAACTCACCGTCCGAGAGCAACGCCTCCTCGGCCGCCCGGACGGCGTGGAAGCGGTCGCGGACGGCACGCTTCTCTGGCTCCGGGTGGTGGTCGGGGTTGAACTGTGACTTGGCGTGAGCGGCCGCCAGCTTCACCTCCTCGTGGGAGGCGTCCGGCGGGACGCCGAGACACTCGTGGGCCGTCTCTGCCGTCGGATCGGGGTCGGTCACGGATCGATCACCGGGTCGCGGTCGTGCTACAGGACGGTCGGCAGGTCCTCACGGACACGCCGGAGTTCTTCGTCGGTCGCAGCCTCTTCTCGCGTGATCTCGACGCCGTCCTCGATGCCGGACTCCTCGCCGACGGACTCGTCCCAGGCCCGCGGTCGGAGCACGCCGCTCTCGTCGAGCTCGAGTTCGACGGCGATGTTGGGGACACCCGCCGGCGCGTCGCGGATGTTGTCCAACACGAACGACTCGATCAGCTCGTTGTCGCGCGCCCGGTCGGCGTCACCCTGGTACACCTCGATGCTGGCCTTCTCCTGGCCGTCCTCGACGGTGCTGTAGCCGTCGCGGGTCGCCCGTACCGGCAGCGTCTCGTTGTTCTCGATGATCCGCGAGAAGGAGCCGTCGTGGACGCGGATCCCCAACGGATCCGGCGCGACGCCTAAGATCCCGCCCCCGTCGGCGCCGTCCGCGTCCGGGTCCAGTCCCGCTCGCGAGGCGATGATCTCCGCCTGTTTGGCGGCGCCCATCGCCACCGCCTCGTCCGGGTTCACCTCCTTCGAGGGCTCCTGGCCGAAGAACTCCGAGACGGCGTCCTCGACGTGTGGCATCTTCGAAGCGCCGCCGACCAACAACACCGTGTCCACGTCGTCGACTGCGATCCCGTCGAGCTCGTCGAACAGGTCCCCACACACCTCGACCGTCTCGTCGACCAGATCACCCGTCACTTCCTCGAACGTCTCGCGGTCGACGGTCAGCTCCAGGTTCGTCTCCGGCCGGATGAACGGCACCCGCACTTCCGCCTCCGAGGCGTTCGACAGCGTGTGTTTCGCGGACTTGACGGCTTGACGTACCCGTTCGCGTTCCTGGTGGTCCTCGCGCACGTCGATTCCGGATTCGGCTTCGAACGCCTCGGCGACGTGATCCAGCAGTCGCTCGTCGAAGTCGTCGCCGCCGAGCCGCTGGCGGCCGTCCGTCCCCTGCACCTCGTACAGGTCCGCCTCCGGCACGATCTCGACGACGCTCACGTCGAAGGTGCCGCCGCCGAGGTCGTACACGGCCACGGTCTCGATAGGGTCGTCGCGCTCCCGGAGCCCGTAGGCCGCACACGCCGCCGAGGGTTCGGGGAGGAGCCGTAACACGTCGACGCCGGCGTACTCCGCAGCCCGTTCCGTCGCCCGCCGCGCCGGCTCCGGGAAGTCCGCCGGGACCGTCACCACCGCCTCCTCCGGGCGCGAGCCCAGCGACTCCTCGGCCGTGTCCAGGGCCTTCCGGAGCACGAGCGCCGAGATCGTCTCGGGGGTGTGTTCCGTCATCGTGTAGCTGTCGTCCGGCACCTGGTAGGTCGCGTCCGTCCCCACGTCGCGTTTGACAGACTCGAACGTCGCTTCCGGGTCCGTCTCCAGGTAGCCCGTCACGTCGTTGCCGACGATCACCTCGTCGTCGCCCTCCGTGAACGCGACCGCCGAGCGGGTCGTCCGCTCCCCGCGGAAGTCCACTACCTTCGGCAGGTCGCCGACCTGCTGTGCGGCCACCGTGTTCGTCGTCCCCAGGTCGATTCCGATGGCTGTCATCGAACTGGTATCCCCGGGCGCGAGTCTTATACCCACCGCACGGGCCCCCGATCACGCCCGGACGCCGAGACCGTCCGAGCCGCGGACCACTCTCGAGCGGCGACTGTCACTCCGCGACGTACACCCTCGCCTTCGAGACCACGTCGCCCTCGACGGCGAAGCCCGGGGCGTGAACCTCGACGATGGTCCCCGACGGAGCGTCGGCGGCCACCGTCCGCTCGACCGCGTGACGCTCGCGGTCGAGTTCCGTCTCGGGCCCCGGGTCCAGAATCGCCACGTCCTGGTCGGCGAGCACGGCCTCGAACCCGGAGCGCGTCATCTCCACCCCCTCGCGCAGCGCCTCGGCGTCCGTCGTCTCGTCTCCCAGTGCCCGCCCGAGCGGGGCGTACACCTCTGCGAGCAGCCCCTCGACGAGGTCGGCCGTCAGCCGCCGCCGCCGCTCCGCCAGTCGTTCCTCCTGGGTCTCGATGTAGTCGTCCACCTCCTCGCGTTTGGCCTGGAGCTGCCGCTCCCGCTCGGCGACCGCCCGGCGGAGCCGTTCCACCTCGGACTCCAGCGTCTCGACACGCTCGCTCGGGGGGGTGCCGTTCGTCGTGTCGTCGTCGTCGCTCGTGTCGCTGCCGCCCGTATCGTCGTCAGCGTCGCTCGTGTTCCCGTCACTCTCGGCCCCCTCCACACGCTCCAGCCCGGCACAGAGCCGTTCCGCCTCCGACTCCGTGAGGTGGCCGCGGTCGACGAGCTCGACTAGCTTCTGTCTCGTCTCGAGGTCGCTCGACAACGGGCTGTCGCTCGCCGCGTCGGTCCCGTCCGCCTCGTCGCTCGTGGTCAACTCTGCCGGTCGTTACCGAGGCGAGGACATGAATCCGGTGGTGTGGGGGACCGAGAACTGTCGGCGCTCCCCCGTCGCCGAGAGCCGTCGGTCCCTCCCGTCGCCGCGAGCCGTCGACGCCCCTCGTCGCCGCGCTGTGCGGGACGGGTGCGGACGACGACCGAGTCGGCGGTCACCCACTCACCGTCCGACTCCACCGCAGAGCCACTCCCGCCCAATTTAAATCCCTCCCGACGGAGACGAGACCGTGACACGACAGCCGACGCGTCGTGGCCTCCTCGCGGCCGGGCTGACGGCGGCGACGGCGGGCTGTGGCGGAGTGGTCCCGGACGCGGACGACCCCCCGACCGAGACGGAGTGGCCGACGCGGGGCGGCGACCCGGCGGGGAGCTACCACACGACCGCGAGCGGCGCACCGACGGACGACCCGGAGCTACTGTGGCGGGCGACCGCAGACGAGATCTCCCCCGGCCAGGAGCCGATCGTGTACGGCGGTCGGATCTACCCCGCGCAGGACACGCCGGTGAGGGTGGAGACGGCGACGGGTGCCGTGGACCGCGACGGCGTCTCGTTCCGGTCGACGCCGGCCGTGGCCGTCTCCGACGGCTACCGGAACGCGACGGTCGTCGGGCTCCGCAACACCCACGCGAGCGAGACGCTGCTGGGGCCGGAGTTCCTGGGCGCGTTCGTCGCGGTCAACGCCGACCCCGTGGCCGGTCCCCGGACGCGCTGGCGGTGGCGCTACCCCGGACCGCCCGGGGCCGTGACGCCCTGGGACATGGACTCCCCGGTCGCGCCCGTCGCGGCCGGCGACCGCGTCCTCTTCGGCGGCCGGTTCTACGTCGAGAACGTCACCGAGCGGCGAGCGTTCGGCGGAGTCGTCGCCGTCGACACCGGGAGCGGCCGGACGCTGTGGCGACACCGCGAGACGGACGACGGCGATCCGGTGCCGTTCGGGCGCCCGTCCGTCTACGACGGCCGGGTGTACGTGGGGTCGCTGCGTGGCACCGTCTACGGCTTCGAGCTGGCAGGGGGACGGCGCGTCTGGACCCACGGTCTCGACGACGACGTTCGATCGCCGGCGGCGGTCGTCGGCGCGCCGGACGCGGTCGTCACCGTCACGCCGAACGCTCTCGTCGGGCTGGACCACGCCGACGGGACGCAACTGTGGCGCACACCGTTCGAAGGGCGCTTCGACCCGGCGACGCGCCAGGCGATCACCGTCGGCGACGGCTCGGTGTACCTCCCGATCAACCCCGGTGGCGGCAACGAGACGGCGCTGTCGGCGTTCGACGCCGCCACGGGCGAGCGCCAGTGGCGCGTGGTCGTCGCCCGGCTGTCTGGAACGCCTGTGCTCGCCGACGGGCTGTTGTACTACGGCGACGGGGGCGGTGTCGCCGCACACGCGGCGGCCGACGGCAGCCGACAGTTCCGGACGGACGTCGACGGCGCGGCGGCGCTCGGGACGCCCGCGATCGACGACGACGCGCTGTACGTCGTCGGCGACGGGACCGTCTACGCGCTGGGAGGGACGTAGCGTGGTGCGTTCGGACTTCCTCCTGTTCGTCCGCGACGCCGTCACGACGCTGCGGCGCCGGCCGCGCCTGGCCGTCCCGTTTCTGGTCGCCGCGGTCGTCGGCGCCGTCGCCGACGCGCTCCGGCTCGTCGGTCCCCTCCCCGTCCGCGTCTCCACCGCCGTCTCGGGGGGGTGGACGAACGTCTACACCCAGCCCGCCCCGGGCGTGGTGAGCCCCGTCTGGACGACACCGTGGGCGACGCTCGGGCTGGCGCCCGCGTCGCTCGCGTGGTTCCTCGTGGCCGCCGGCGGGACGGCGGTCGCCGGCGCGGCCGCGACGACGGTCGTGATCCACCGCGCGCCGTTCGGGCCGACCGTCGACGGCTCGCTGCCCCGCCGGGTGGCGTGGGCGGCGCCACAGATCGCCGCGTTCGAACTGCTCGTGGTCGCCGCCGCGACGGCACTGACTGCCGTCGCCGTCACTCGCGGCATCCTGGCGCACGGGCTGTTCTTCGTCGGGACGTTCCTCGGCGGGCTGACACTGCTCACTCCCGCCGCGCTCGTCGAAGGCCTGTCGTTGCCGCGTGCACTGGCCCGCTCCATCCGACTGACCGGCCGCCAGCCGTGGACGTTCACCGTCACGCTCGTCGCCGTCGGCGTCGCCGCGAACACCGCCGTCAGTCTCCCGGCACTGCTCGGGCTGCCGGTGGTCGTCGGGACCGCGCTCGGCACGCTCGCCGTCGGGTTACCGTTCGCGTTGGTGGTCGCCGCGGCGGTCGAACGGACCGACGTGGAGTGAGTGGGTGTCGACTGTTGTTGAATGTCATCACCAATTAATATACGAGAAAGAACAAAAGGTATAAGAAGACAGGTGGTCTTCTACGAAGTGTGGGATCGATCTATCATACTGTCACCGACGGCGGTGACGAGTGTGCGGACAACAGGCGCGCGTACGTTCGCCTGTATCCCAACAGCTCGTCGGTCGAACAGTACGTACAGGACACGTCGTCGACGCTCGTGAGCGCACTCCAGACCGCACTGGAGGAACTGCTCGCGCACGGTGCGATCAACTACTACAAGATTTACCGATTCCACGCAGACGACTACTACTACCCGTGCGTGAGCACGGACGGTGACATCGGGGGAGCGTTCAGGGAGTTCTTGGACGGGTCTGCGAGCCCGGGGTGTCCGAACCCGAACGGAACCGGTGACGATCTGTTCTCGGTGATCGGCGCCCACACGCTCGTCCACAACGGGGAGTGTAAGACGGAAGAGGTCTCGGGCGGGGCCGGCGACGACTGTGGTTCGAGCACGGAGGGCTCTGCATTCTCGACGGGCCGGATGTGCTGGACGAGCGCGACCTGTTCCACTCAGTCGAGCAAGGTCAAGGCCGGTGCCGTTCAGGAGCCGCTCCACCAGTTCATCATGTGGACCCACCCGGACGTGAAGTCACGACTGTACGATCACGACGGGGGCGGAATCGACCACATCGACGAACACTCGCTGGGTCGGATCAACAGCGCCTACGAGGTCACGCCGATGTTGGCGTACCACGAACTGGAGTTCGACCCGTCGGAGACGTGCAACGGGAGTGCGTCGGACTACGGTGACACGTACACGGCGAGTCTCTCCGAGTGTACGAAGAAGGCGGTCGAGGACATCGCGTACGACTCGACGTGCAACGACCAGCCGACGCTCGAAGGGGGGTGTTCGTCGTGACCGACGGCGTCGGTCGTCGCGAAGTTCTCCGTTCCGTCGGCGCGGCCGGCGTCGGCGGTGCGGTGATCGGCGGCGCGAGACTCGCGGAGGCGGAGCCGACGGGCCACGCCCCGACGCGAACGGTCGACGTCGGGGTTCAGTACGAACTCCCAGACGGCCCCGACTACTTCGCCACCGAGGTCGACGGCGACTACCTCTACACCGTCGAACCCGGCGAGCGGGTCGTCGTCCACCGTCACGTTCCCGATCGGGTCGACGACCTGTTCGAGCAGCAACACACTGTCTTCGGAGCGGTCGACGTACACGCACCACCGGAACGAATCTCCGGACCGAAGGTGCAGCGCGTCCCCACCGAACTGTCACGGAACCGAATCGTTCGGCGGTCGGTGAGTCTGGCGGAGCCGATCAGACCGCCGACCGTCGTCGCTCGCGCCCGCGGCCCAACGCAGGAGCCGATGGTAGTCGTCGAAGGCGACCGGGTGACGCTCTCGTCGGGAGAACGGCGCAGGCTCGAACTCGACCCCGTCGAACTGACCGTGACCACTCGACACGAGACGGACGAGGTGGTCGCCGTCGAGGGTGTCCCGGAACACGAGTGGGGGGTGAAGACGGAGTTCGACTCGACGACGGTTCAGGCGGTACCGACGGTGACGCTGAAGAACCACGGGAAACTAGACGTAGCGAAACTCTGAACTACTACTCTATCCGAGCTAGATCCCGTGAACAGAAGACGACTCCTCCGTCTCGTGGGCGCAGCAGCGGCGACGAGCGCCGGCTGTCTCGGCGGCGGGAGCAGTCAGTCGACCACGACGGAGTCCCGGCGAACGAGTCACACGACGGAGCGGGACACCCAGACGTCGACGGCGCAGGCGACACCGACGGAGACTGACAGGTCGGCGCCGACGGCGACGGAGCGCGACACCCAGACACCGGCCCAGACGGACGCCGCCACCGAGCCGACGGCTCCGACCGACAGCCCGACCGAGGAGTGGACGCCGACGCCGGACCTCTGTTTCGGCGAGGGGACTCGGTACCCCGCGTTCGGGGAGCCTGTCGAGATCGACACGTTCGAACTCACGGCGAGGCGAGCGACGCTGACACAGACGTACGGGCTCGATCACACGGAGGAGACGTACCGACTCTCCGACAGACAGTACGTCATCACGGAGTTCGAGGTGACGAATCTCTCCCACAGACGTGACGAGTGGACCGAAGTCCGGACGTTCGAGTACGTCACTGCCGACTGTGGGCAGTACGACGTTCTCGGCTCGATTCCGTGGCCGGGACGCGACCAGCCGGTCTACGAACTCGAACGGGTCGGCCACTTCAAACAGGGGCTCACCAGTGGGTACGCACTGGTCCCTGGCGAGACCGGTCGCGTCTGGTACGTCGGGTTGTTGCCAGCCGAGTTCTCGGCGACCGAGATCGAACTGGCGTTCTACGGCGAGGACGGTGCGTTTCCGCTCCGTTGGCGACTGGACGAGGGTCGTTGACGAGGGTTCGGGTCGCTCGCAGTCGGTGTCACAACCGATCCAACGCGTCGTTCACGTCGAACTCCTCGGTCGTCGTCTCCCCGTCGTGGCCGAGCGTCGTCTGCGTGCTCTCGTCGGGGTCACTCCCCGCGTCGGCGTCGGCGGACTCGTCGCCCGCGCCGTCTCCCTCGGTGCCGTCGTCGCCTCCGTCGTCGTTCCCGACGGACGCGACCCGGACGTGATCGTGGTCGGTCGCGTCCGTCGTCACGGTCGCGTCGTACCAGTGTGTGGCACTGCCGACGGCACCGTCCGGGTCCGGGTCGACGGCGACGACCCCGTCGACCTCGACTTCGAGGGCGACGGCGATCATCTCGAAGTGGGTCCACCCGTCCGGGAGCACTCGCGGGAGGTTCGCGGTCTCGTAGGCCCACGACTCGACGGCCAGCGTGGCCGGCTTCGTCTCTGTACGTGTCACGTCCGTGCCAAGGGCGCCGGCCGTATCTCTCCTGCGGTGCGGCGGCGCCGTCGCCTCACCCGTCCCCCCACGACCGACCGAAAGACACTCGTGTCTTTAGGCAAGCCTAAAACGTATGGACGAGGAGACGAGCGACCGAGCGTGGGACGCCGTCGTCGTCGGCGGTGGTGTCGCCGGACTGACGGCGGCGACGTTCCTCGCACGGGCAGACGAGGCGACGCTGGTGGTGGACGCCGGGGGGTCGATCCTCCGTCGTAACGCACACCTGGAGAACTTCCCGGGGTTCCCGGACGGTGTGGACCCCAGACGACTCCTGAGTCTCCAGACCGAGCAGGCCGCGACGGCCGGCGCGACCCACGCCACCGGCCGCGTGACCGACGTGACCGCGGTCGAGGACGGCTTCCGGGTGACCGTCGCCGGCGGCGACCCAGAGGACGGCACGAGCGACGCGGGCGACCCGAACGACGAGACGGACGACGGTAACACCCGCGACGTTGGCGATAGCGACGCGACCGACGCGACCGACGCGACCGACGCGACCGACGCGACCGACGGCGACGCAGGCGACGAGCCGAACGACACGACAGTGCTCACGACGAATCGGATCGTCGCGGCGACGAAGAACGCGGTCGGCTACCTCGACGGCGTCGGCGTCGATCTCCGGGAGCACGGGAAGACGTTCGTCGAGACGGACGAGCGCGGCCGGACGGGCGTTCCGGGGTTGTACGCGGCCGGACGGCTGGCGGGCAAGCCACACCAGGCGGCCGTCTGTGCCGGCCACGGTGCCGAGGTCGCGGTGACGGTGTTGGAGGACTCCGACGAGCCGTTCTACCACGACTGGGTGACACCGGCCGGCTACTTCACCGACCGCGGCCGCGAGGTACCGCCGGGCTGTGAGGAGATCGACGCCGCAGAACGCGAGCGCCGGGGGGAGACCGCCCGGACGGCGACCCGCGAGACGTTCGCGGAGCCACACCCGGAGCCACAGGAGACACACCCGTCGTTGGAGCCGCGGGGTGACGAGACGTGACAGACGGGGCCGGCGTCCGGACGGAGATCGACACCGCCCGCGATCGGGTCGCGGCCGAGAGGGAGCGCACGAAACGGAAGCTGTCGGCGTTAGACGAGTTCCGCGACCGCGTCCAGTCGTTGGAGCCGGCCGACCCGGGCCAGCCCGGCTCCCCCGACGGGCCGGGAGTGTCGCCGGCGACGCCCGGCGGGGGCCTCGGCGGCGTCGGGACGGACGTGGACACACGCGCCTCGGGCGGCGGCTGTCGCACCGTGCGACGTGCGTTCGCCGACTGCCTCGGCGACGCTGCGGGCGACCCGGGTGACAGCCACGACACGGTCCACGAGGCGATCGCGGCGGAGCTGTCCGACGAGGTGGCCGTGGCGCTCGCGGCCGCCGACGGCGGCGGTCGGCTCACCCCACAGCTCCAGCGGGGCGTGCTCGCGGAGGCGAGCCGCCGACGCTCGGAGCTGTCGGTGATGGAGAGTGCACTCCGGCGCGAAGACGAGAGCCTCGCGACGGTGACCGAGCCCGTCGACACGACCGTCGACTGGCTCCGGGAGCACGACCCGACGCCGCTGTCGGAGCTGTCGTTCGACGAGTTGGCGCGCTGGCACCGGACGCTCTCGGCGTTCCGCGACCGACTGGACGAGACCGTCGCCGAGCGACAGAGGTTCTTAGACGAGACGACCGGCGAGAACGGCACCGTCGGGATCAGACACGCCGACCTCGTCGCGTACCTCTACGACGGTGACGGGAGTGACGACACGCACCCCGTCTTGGTCACGGTCGGACGACTGGACGAGACGTGTGCAGAAGCACAGCGGGCGCTGCGTGAACACCTGGTCTGTCGAGTGTAGCCACACCCCGTCGGCTCCGGACCGTGCCGCCTCGGACGGTGTCGACCCGTCGGTCGGCCGATCGCCCCGCCGGCCCGCTGTGTTCACTTCCTCGTGTGGACCATAAAGTTGTTTACGCCACAGACACAACTACGGCTAAGAATGTACGCGCAGGCGAGAGACGGTACGATCCACCACGTGAAGTGCGACCGGGTGCCAGACGACGCGACGGTTCACGTCGCAGTCTCGCAGTCCCCTTCCGGGGAGTGTGAGTGCCACGAGCTGTTGTGAGGGCTGTCGAGGGTCCGGCTCTCCACGGACGAAGCGACGGTCGCCGGTCCGGCAGAGATCCGACCGTCTCTCGTCACAGACCGAGTGTCCGACCCGAGATCGAGTAGAAGAACTGTGACGGCTATTAGAACTACTTCCGATACGGTAAATACTATGTAGGTTCGGAGCCCGATGCGTGTATGGCACGCAACAGCCTGTTCACAGTGGCTTCGGCACTCGCACGTCGACCGCGGCTCGTCGTCTCGTTGGTCGTCCTGGTTCTGCTGGCGACACAGGGAGCAGTCGCCGAGTCCGGTGACCTCGTGGCGTCTCCCGCGGAGTACGGGGACGCGGACCTCGGACCCGACTCGGGCGGGTCGTCGTAACTACACCCAGGACTGGTCGTTCGGCCACCTGAGACTCCCGTCGACGGTGACGGGACTGTCTAGCTGATCCAGTAGCTCGTGGAGTTCTCTGCGGTCGAGTTCGTGAACGCTCCCGTCGCCGGGGACTCGGCAGCCGTCGTTCAGGTCACCGCTCATCGCAGCGCCGGGCAGGATCGGTTGGTCGTGGACGATCTCGACCCGGTAGCGACCGTCGGTCGGGCTCTCGACAGTCACCGTCGGCGGGAGCTTCGCGTCGCTCAGCGCGATCACCCTCGTGCCGTCCCCGATCGCGACGTACTCGTCGCTGTCACGAGGCGCCTGTGCCCGCTCGAGTGCGGACGCGACGGGCCACCCCCGAGCGACGAGCCTGGCCCAGTCGCGGCCGACCTCACGACTGTCCAGCGAGTAGATGATGTCTCGGGTGACGACGCCGGCGGTCGCCCCAGCCTCGATCAGGCTGCGCCCGATGGGGTGCGTCTCGCAGGCGTCGAGGAAGAACGCGGTCGTCTCCGTTCCCGACAGGGTCTCCGGCAAGAAACCGCCGTCGACACAGGACAGTCCGGCGTCGGCGTCCGCGTGCCCGATGAAGTGAACCAGATCCGGGGACGACTCGAACGTCGACGCCAACTCGTCGACCGTCGGCGAGACGAGGCGGTCGACCGTGATCTCGAAGCTCCCGTCCCGTCCCTCGAAGGCGGAGGTCGCCGCCTCTAGCTCGGCAGTCGTGTCGACGAACTCGCCGTCGTCTTCCTCGAAGTGGGAGGCAACCACGATCTCCAGTCGTTCACCTTCGTCGCTGCCGCCCGACGGAACGACACTGTGACCAGGTTCCACGGTGTCCGGGAGCAGGACGAACCCCTCGGTGGGGACGTTCGGAGCCAGCCAGCCGTGTGTCCGCCCGGACACGGACGCCGGTGTCACATGAGTGATCGACGACGTCATGGGCTCGTCGTCGTGGGCCATCGGCACGTCTTCCGTCTCACCGTCGTGTTCGGCGACGGTGACGACCGGCCACCGGTCTAGCAACGGGAGGAGCGACCGGACGTTCTCCAGGCTCGGCGCGACGGAGACGGCGAAGTGCCACTCCGGGAACTCGTCGAGGACGGTCGCCGGCTCGACGACGTCGAGGTACCGACGGAGTCGGCTCGCGGGCGACTCCTCTAGGAGTCGCTCCGGATCGAGCCCGTAACTGTCGAGCAGACCGAAACGAGCTACCTCTCGCCCCTCCCTGTGGCCACACCGCACGAGCCTGTCGAGCCAGAAGACGTACTGTAGCAGTTGCTGTGGCGTGTACTCCCCGTTCCGACCGACGTCGAACTCCTCACCGTTCAGTTGCAGTGTCGGTGCTGTCGTCATCGGTCCGACGCTGACGGCGCCACGGAGGTAGTAGACGAGTGGTGCCGCCACAGCCATCTCCGCGAGGTCGGCCGGGAGGCGGAAGACGACCCCCGGTCGGCGGTCGGGCGACAGTTGCTCGGGTATCTGTCGGTGGTCCGTCCACTCGACCGGCGCAGGAGTCGTGTCCTCCCGCGGCGAGGTTCGCAGCGGGCTTCGCTCGGTGCCACCGTGAACCACGGACAACGCCTCGGCGAAGCCACGTATCGACTCGGGAACTCGCACGGTCGGTCGGGTCGTCCCGCTCAGGGCACCGATCCAACAGTGGAGTCGTCCGAGAGCGTCGACTTCGATCTCCTCGCCGTCGGTCTCGACTGTGACAGCCGCGGCCGGTGTGTCCACCCAGCAACGGAGCGGTGTCTGTGCGTCGACCCGGAGTCGGATCGGCGACTCGTAGTCCGACGCGGCCGTGCTGCTGTCGTGCGTGCCGATCCGTCGTCCGGTCTCGTCCAACACCGCGATCGTCGCCAGCGGGAACCGCAGCGACTCCGGCGACAGCCGCAACACGTCGTAGTCGTCGGTCGACACCGGACGAGGGGACACCGACCCGCCCTCCCACCCCGGCGCACGCACCCTGACCGCGCTCCCCCCGTCGCCCGCGGCGACCCCTTCGTCAGTTAGACGACAGTTCACGTTCGGCCTACTCCCTCGGTATCGTAAGTATCTCACGCCGGCGCTGTCGCCGACGCGATGCGTACGTTCCGAATCCCTCACAATTATATGGGGTCGGGCGTCATTTGGCTGTGTGGACGCGGTGGTTCAGAATGAAAGTTAAAGGAACAACGGCGTCGGCGGGACACGAGATGGAGGGCCGCAGATGTCCGTGAGGAGCCTGCTCGGGTTTCGTACGGAGCAAAACGAGGAGGTGACCGGCAGCCTCGTGTCTGACTCGGCCGAGGCCGCGCCCGACGACGGGTGGATCTCCGACGGCGGCGTGACCCAGGAGCAAACCGGGCCACAGTCCCGACGCGACTGGCTGTTACTCCTCTTGTACGCGACCGACACGGACGGCGATCACGCTCCGGTTTCCGGTCTCCCGACGCTGTCGATGTCGTTGTTCGTCCTCCAGCGGAACTTCGACGAGTTCCTCGACACCCGACTCCCGTTCACCTTCGAGTCGTCGGAACTCGGGCCGACCGACGGCGAGCTGGAGAGTGTCGTCTCCGATCTCCGCGGGGAGTACCTCACTCGCAACTCGCTCCCGGAGTCCGACGGCCAAATCGACGAGTACGAGTACGCGCTGACGGAGGAGGGGAGAGACTGGGCAGAAGATCAAGTCGACTCCCTCTCCGATCAGGAACGGAACGAACTCTACCGTGTGAAACGGCAGGTCGCGCTCGGCGACACTGGCGACCTCGTCACCTACGCCTATCGGAAGGACAGCAGTATGTTCGAGGGCAACCTCGTTCGGCGATAACACTCGATGGTGGAGCTGTCGGTCGTCGTCGGGGGAGTCTCTGTGATCGTCGGGATCGTGTACGGAGGCGGTCGTACGTACGCCAGCGAACGCGAGTATCTCGACGAAGAGTACAGCGGGAGCATCGGCGTCGCACGGGAGCGTCTCGAACACGAGGCGCTCGACCCGTTAGAGGGAGTTGTGACGACAGTCGTGGAGTTCGAGGTAGACCGACTAGAAGAGCGGCTCGACGACGAACACGGACAGACCGACGGCGGACGCAGTGAGTCGGTGACGTCTGGCGATCCGGGTTCGATCCTGGCAGAGGCACTCGACGAACACAACACGACGGAGATCTCCCTGAAAGACGTGATCGACTCCGACGAGTACGACTTCGACACCGACGTAGGCGGCGAGGGAGAGCTGTTAGAGCGGCTCACCGACGAACTTCGGGATCCGATGCAGCGGCGGCGACGGCTCGACGAGATTCCGAGCGAGCACACCACCTATCAGCGGCGCGCGCGCTGGTCGTACTACGCCAGTGGTCTCCTCCCCTTGCTCGCGGTCGGGAGTGTGGTTGCCTGGCAGTTGGCCAACGCTGGTGCCAAGCTTCTCACCGTCGGGGCCGCGGCAGGAGTAGTGTCTCTCGTCGTCACGGGCGGTCTCTCGTTGTGGTACGAAGAGAAGCAGGAGGGACTCAACGACGAACTCGTCGAGATACTGCGCGAGACGGACGCGCTCGTCGACGACTGACCTGCTTCACCACCCCTCCGTCACTCCCTGACCGCGCGCGCCGCGTACACGGTGAACGCCGTCTCCGTCGTCTCGACGAAGCCGGCCCGGCGGAACAGTCGTCTGGCGTCCTCGTTCGTCCGGGCGACGGACAGCCAGATCGACGAGACGGCCGTCTCGCGGGCGTGAGCCAGGCCGCTGCGGAGGAGCTCCGTCCCGACCCCGGCCTCGCGGTAGTCGGCGGCGACGAACAGGCCGAGCTCGTGTTCGCCCGAGCGGTCCGGCACGAGCGCGAGGTGTCCGACGGCCGTCCCGTCGTGCCAGGCGACGACGGACGGCCCCGACAGCACGGACGACAGCCACTCGTCTAGGGCGTCGTCGTCGGCCGGCGGGACACCCTGTGAGCGGTCGGCCGCCTGGAAGCTGTCGTGCAGCGCACGGACGGCCGCGCGGTCGCTCGGCTCGTAGACTCGGTAGACGACCTCGCGGTCGGTGCGGTCCGTCGCGGTGTGGGGGAGGTCGACACTCGTTCCTGCGGGGGGCTCGCGTCCGTCGACCCCGGTCGACGGTCCGTGCGTCGCCGTCTCCTCGGTGTCTCCGTTCATACGCGTACGCTGGCGCCGAAGCGTCTTAAACTGACCTTCGAGGTTGTTCTCTTTCTCGAAGGCCGTATAAGGCAGTATTAGGTCTCGCCCGTGTCGCGGAGTCGGGCGGCGACCCGCGGACACACCTCCAGCGCGGCCGCGGCGAGCCCCGACGCGGCGACGCTGGCTGCGACCGGGCGGTGGAGCCGTCGGGGGTCGATCTCGCCGTAGTCGTCGAGCTGCTCCAGTCCCGCGTCGGCGTCGGCGAGTCGGTGACCGGCGTCGACGAGGATCGGTCGCGCCAGCGCCGGGACCTCGGTCGTCTCGACGGCCGTCGTCAGGACTGCGGCGGCGTCGTTCCGCACCTCGACCGCCCACTCGGCGGAGTCGACCCGATCCAGGTCACCCTGGTCGACCTGGGTGTGGAGCCAGGACAGCGCCGACAGCGCCGACAACGAACGGGTGGCGTCCACGACGGCCGAGGCCGGACCGGGAGACTCGTCGAGACCGACCTGCTCTCTCCGGGCGGCGTAGTCGAGTTCGTCCAGCGCCCGCCGGGCGAGCCGCCGGTCGTCGCCCGTCGGCGCCGGCGGGACGGACTCACGTTCACGCCGAACGCGGTCGAACAGTTCCCGTGCGACCGACCGGATTCGGTCGTGGTAGTCCGTGTCGCCGCCGGCGGCGGCACGGGCGGCGAGGTGGCGGACGTCCGACAGTCTGGCGCGGGCCGCTTCGGCCGCGGCGGCGTGCTCGGCGACCCGGAGGAGCTCCGACTCGGTGTGTGGCTCGTCGGGGTCGGTCGCGGCCTCGAACCCCCACTCGACGGCCGCGTGACAGGCGACAGCCGTCACGGGGTCGCTCGCGACGTACGTGTGCTCGGCGGCGGCGTCTCGGGCGTCGGTCCGGACCGCCGCCAGCCGCTCTCGGACGGCCGCGAGCGTCAGGGAACCGTCGGCGAACCGCCAGCCCGCGGCGGCGTACGCCGCCCGTCTGCGGGCGTACCGGAGTCGATCCAGTGCGATCCGCTCCGAGCGGGCGGTCTGTGCGTCCCCCAACGCCTCGCCGGCGTCGACGGCGCCGTCGGCCACCGCCGCCCGAACGGCACCGTTCGGGACCGTCTCCGCCGGCACCGGTGTCGGGAGCCGTCCCAACAGCGCGAGCGTCCGGTCGCGGTGACCCCGGAACTGCGCCGGCGCGACGGTGACCGGGTACGTCTCGACCACGGGTGGCCGTGGGTCGCCGTCGTCGTCCGTCGCCGGGTCGTCGACCCGGATGTCGGCGGCGTCCAGCCGGCGTTCCTGCCAGGGGAGCCGGAGGTCGTCGCCGCCGCTACAGCCCGCCAGCGCCGTCGCCGCGAGCGTCGCCGCCACCCCGCGACGGGTGTACGTTCGTCGGGTCACGCTCCCTCCGTCGTGGATTCGGCCGTCGTCGCGGTGTCCGTGTCACTGTCACTCTCACCGTCGGTGGCGTCACGCTCTTCATCGGTGGCGTCACGCTCGCCGTCGCCGTCACGCCGCGACCCCCGACAGCTCCCGCCGCTCAGCGACGTGGACAGGCTGCTCACCCTGCCGATGCGACCCGGCAGGCGGATCAGCCGCGTCTCGAACACCCGGGTGTCGGCCGGGCACGCCTCCGTGTACGGCTTCAGCCGACGGCCGTACTCCGTGTTCACGCTGCCGGTGCTCCAGCCGATGGAACACAGCGTCACGTCGTAACAGGCCAACACCTGCAGCGTCTGGACGTACACGGACTCGCTGTCGAAGTCGGTGGCGTCGAGAAACGAGCGGACGGCGTCGTCGTCGGCCGCGGCGGTCGTGGCGACGGTCGCGGCCGTCTCCCGGTCGGCGACCACCTCCGAGTCGACAGTCCCGCGGCGTCGGTCGAACTCGGCGGGCTCGCCGCCCTCCGAGAGCGTGATCGGCGGGCGGTCGTCGTCCGGTTCACCGCGGACGACCAGTGTCGGGGGGTCGGTGAGCTGCCCGGCGTCGGGGCCGGCGGGTGTGTCGTCCTCGCCGACCGTCGCCGTCTCCGTGTCGGTGCTTCCGCAGCCGGCGCCGACGGCCAGGAGGCCGACGACGCCGAGGAGGCGGCGTCTCGTGGGGACCATTCCGGTCGCTCGATTCCGGCGGTCGCGGCAAAAGTCCGGTGGTCGGGTGTCGACGCCCGTGACGGAACCGTCACCGACGACGGATCGCCGTCCACCGGTCGACGACCAACTGCGGTTCGCCGTCGTACGTCGCCGTCTCCGCGCCGACGAGTCGGACGGACTCCCCCTCGGACAGTCGAGGGTGATCGCCGCCGGCCCAGACCACGAACCGGCAGCGGTCGTCGTCTCCGCCTCGGAACCGGCCCAGTTGGGCGACGTTGTCGTCGTCGCTCGACCACAGCTCCGCGACCGTCACGTCGACGGTGACGCCGGTGCCGTCCGGCTGGGCGAGCGCGCCTGCCAGGTCCAACGGCTGGAGCCGTCGGCCCCGAGCGTCACGCTCCGTGCCGCCGGCCAGCGACAACAACACGGGGACGACGAGCGCCAGCCGGAGGAGTCGCAGCCAGAACGGGCGAGCGTTGCGACGCTCGTACTCTCTGGCACGGCCGGCGACGGTCTCGTTGTTCGGGTGTTTCTCTGCGTGACAGCTCGGACACAGCGCCTGGAGGTTGTCGAGCGCGTGGCTCCCGCCGTCCGCCTTCGGGACGACGTGGTCCACCTCCAGACGCACGTCGTCGACACGAGTGCTCCTGACGCCGCAGGACTGACAGCCGTTGGCGTCGCGCTCGAAGACGCGCTTGCGCCGCGCCGGCCAGTCCGGCGGGTACTCGTCGGAGGGGTGATCTGCGTACGCAGGATCGTACGGTTCGCCGTCGGTCACACCACGGGCAACGACAGGCAGGGGTGTAAGCCTGTGGCCCGGGGCGACTCACCGGAGAGTAGCAGGGATTCGGAGGCGACTCACCGGAGGGCGCCGGCGAAGAATCCTGCGGCGCCGTCGTCGCCGTCGAGTTCGACGAACCGACGACCGCCACAGTCGTCGCACGCGCTCGGTGGGTCGACGGCGGCGTACACCGTCCCACAGTTACGGCAGTCGAAGCGTCGGAGCACGAACGTCTGTCGGGCCCGAAGCCGCCTGAACCTGTCGCAGGGGCCCGACGGGCGGGCTAGTCGTCGAGCGACGCGACGGGCGCCTCCTCGGTGCCGATCCGACGGTCGAGGAAGTCGTCCAACAGCTCCAGCGAGCGAATCTTCTGGTCGATGTCCGAGGACCCGTGGCCCTCCTCGCCCAGCTCCTCGTACTCGAAGTCGCCGTCCGAGCCGGCCTCGAAGCCGGACTCCTCCAGCGCGTCACGGAGGATACGGGCCTGCGACACCGGTACGCGCGGGTCGTTGACGCCGTGGACGATCAGGAGCGGACAGTCGAGGTTCTCGACGTGCTCGACGGGACTGCGTTCCTCGTACAGCGTCGGGTTCTCGTCGGGCGTGCCGAGGTTCTTGACCATCAGCTCCGTCCGGAAGTGCGGCATCGTGTTCTCGTACATGTCGACCAAGTCCGAGAGGCCGACGGATGTGACGGCGGCGTCGTACAGGTCGGGGTACTGGACGACCTGCCAGTTGGTGGAGAACCCGCCGTAGGAGCCGCCGTAGACGACGATCCGGTCGTCGTCGATCCAGTCGTACTCCGAGAGGACGTGCTCGACGCCAATCGCGACGTCGCCCTGCTCTGCGCCGCCCCAGTCGTCGTACAACGACCGGACGAACTCGCGGCCACGGCCGGTGGAGCCGCGGTAGTTCACCTGGAGCACGGAGAAGCCACGCGACAGCAGGAACTGCGTCCGGTAGCTGAACCGCCGTAGGTCGCGTGCCCGCGGGCCACCGTGGGGGTTGACGATCAACGGCGACGGCCGGACGCCGGAGTCGAACAGGAGCCCCTGGATCTCGTACTCCTCGGCCGGCTCGTGTTCGACCGCCCGTGCCGGCGTCTCCGGCACGCCGTCGGAGTCGAACCGGATCGTCTCCGGCTCGACGAAGTCCGACGGTGAGAACGGCCCGTACTCCGCCTGGAGCAGCTCCGTCGTCTCGTCGTCGTCGAGGTCGTACGTCAACAGCGTCGCTCGCGTGGAAGCGGCCGTGTGGTAGACGACCTGACGGCCGTCCGCCAGCGGTTCACCCAGCAGTCCCGACACGCCCGGATCCAGCTCCAGTTCCGTCGCCTCGCCGGTCTCGACGTCGTACACGACGGGTACCTGAACGGAGTCGCGGGAGCGATCCGCGACGAACCGCTCGCCGTCGGCCAGGAAGCGGTCGGGCGACTCGTCGAACCCGTCGCCGCCGAACCAGGTCACCTCGTCCGTCTCCAGGTCGTACACGCCCGAGCGACCCACGTCGGTGGTGTTGTCCGACACGAGCAGCCGTTCGCCGTCCGGGCCGAAGTCGACCGGCGCCGTCTCCGCGCCGGTGTCGCCGATGTCCAACACCCGTACGTCCTCGCCGTCACGGTCGGCGACGTACACGTCCTGGTTGTCGTAGTCGTCCGTCTCGTTGGTGGTGAACGCGATCTGCTCGCAGTCCGGCGACAGCAGTCCGCCGCTGGCGGCCCGCTCGTAGTCCGTCAGCTTCGTCGTCTCTCCCGTCGGCACGTCGTGTCGGTAGAGGTTGAGCTGATCGCCGGCGCTGGAGGCGAACAACAGCGTCTCGCCGTCGTCGCCGACCGCCTGGAGCCGACACTGTCCGTCCATCTCTACGACGGGCTCCGTCTCGCCGTCGAGGTCGATCTGGTGGATGTCGTGTTGCTCGTCGCCGGCCTCGTCGCGGTGGAAGAACAGCCGGTCGCCGTCCGGGTGCCACTCGAACCCCGCCCGGACCGCCCGCGGCACCTCGCCGTCGCTCAGCTGCTCCAGGTCGCCCGTCTCCGGGTCGAGGAGGTGGAGCTCGTTGCGCCCGGTCACGTCGTAGTAGACGGCAATCTGCTCGCCGTCCGGCCCGACCGTGGGCGCGAGCAGCGACGGGAGAGACGCCAGTTCCCGCAACACGTCGTCGGTGTCTGTTGTCTCGGTTGACACGTAAACTGGATGGGGTGGGAGGCATTTTATGTTACTGGTAGGAGTACTCGTGTCGAAACACGGGAGCGATACTCGGGACAGTGCCCGTCCGCGTCGGTATCCCCGCGTCGACCGTCCGCTTCGACGCCGTCGCGGCCGTCCGTCGCAGTCGTCCGTCCCGCACGTCTGTTACGATTATCTGCTACAGCTATCTGTTATGTACGTCTGTTACTACTACCTGTTATGGCCTCATGTTGCAGAGGTCCGTCCCCACTGTCTGCCGGTTCGTCACGGGTTGCGGGGGCGCCACCACTGTCTCGACCCGTCGGCGGGTCACCGGCGACGGAAGCGAAAGTGGCGAGTCACCGCCGACAGACATCGAGACGGTGAGTCACCGCCGACAGACATCGAGACGGTGAGTCACCGCCGACAGGCATCGAGACGGTGAGTCGTCGCCGACAGGCATCGAGACGGTGAGTCACCGCCGACAGGCATCGAGACGGTGAGTCACCGGCGACGGACACCAAGACGGATCAGTCGTCCCAGACGGTCGTCGGGGCCGCAAGCTACGTGTCGACGGACGTCCGACGTTCTGGCGTGGACGCGCTCGACGACGACGACGGGGTGTCGCTCTCTGTGACGGCCGCGTTCGCCGTCTGTTTCGCCACCGCGGTGGTGTGGGGGCTGCACCTGCTCGACGTGGTCGCGTTCGGGGTCGTGAACGTCGCCGCCGCCGCGGCGGTGGTCGCCGCCGCGGTCGTTCTCGCCGGCCGCGAGTGAGTTGCCCACCCGCCGAGCCGGGTTTCGAGGTGAGACCGAAGTGGTGACACGGGGCCTGGAATCAAGTGTCGCCGGCCCCCAGCCGGGGGCGATGGACGACGCTGTCGAGACTGGGTTCTGGCGGCTCCTCCGAACCGGCTCACGCCCGGTCGATCTGGTCGGACTCGTCGCAGTCCCGGTGGTGCTCGTCGCCGTCTACGCGCTCCCCACGGGGGTCAAACGAGGACTCGTGTTCGACTACACGCACCCGACGCTGTTGTCGGCGTACACGGCCCACTTCGTCCACTTCGATCCGACACACCTGCTCGTCAACCTCGGGAGCTACCTCCTGTTGGCGCCGACGGCGTACGCACTGGCCGTGTTCGCGGGTGAACAGGCTCGGTTCCGTGTCGTGTTCGTCGTGCTGGTCACGGCGCTGCCGGTGACGCTGTCGGCGCTCAACCTCGCGGTCGTCCGTCCGCGGATCGGCTACGGCTTCTCCGGGCTGTCGATGGGGCTGCTGGCCGTGACCGGGCTGTTGGTCGTCGAGTACACCGCGCAGACGCTGTCGGCCGGGTGGTGTTCCCGCGCGGACGCGCCGCTCGTCTTCTTCGTCGAGGCGACGCTGATCGCGTTGGCGGTCCGGCCCCACACCACCGCCACGCTGGCCGTCGCCGCCGGCGCCGCCGTCGTCGCCGCCGGCTACGCCGTCGCCGTCGGCCGCCGAGCCCGCGCGGCCGACTCGTTGCTCCACCCGACCGCCCGCCGTCCGGGATTCGCGGAGCTGGCCGTCGTCGCCTGTGTCGCGCTCGCCGGCTTCCCGGCCGTCGCGTTCCCCGCGAACCCGACCGGCGACGGCACCGTCCTCAACCTCTACACCCACCTCCTCGGGTTCGCAGTGACCTTCGTCGCCGCCTACAGTCTCCCGGAGATCGACGCCTGACGGGGTCACGGGACGGCTCGCTGCCGCCGCCCGGTCACGACCGCGAACGGTACCACGCCCCCAGGCCGACCAGTAAGATAGCGCCGACCAGGAGTCCGAACTCCGTCGCCGGGAACCCGAACGGCTCTACGACCGGTCGCTCCGTCGCGGCAGTCGGCGTCGCCGACGAGGGGGTCTGGGTGACCTGTGGTGTCCGGGTTTCCGTCGGTGTCACCGCCGACGAGGGTGTGGCAGTCGGTGTTCGGGTCTCGGTCGGCGTCTGTGTCTCGGTCGGCGTCTGGGTCGCCTGCGGCGTCTGGGTCTCGGTCGGCGTCTGGGTCGCCTGCGGCGTCTGGGTCTCGGTCGGCGTCTGGGTCGCCTGCGGCGTCTGCGTCTCCGTCGGCGTGGGTGTCGTCTGGGGTGTCTGCGTCGGGGTCACTGTCGCCGTCGCGTTCGACTGCACGTCGACGGTGACCGTCGCGGCGTCGGTCAGCCCGGCGTAGTCGACGGTGACGACCCGCAGTTCGTAGACGCCCGGCCGATCCGGGGTCCACCGAAGCGTCGCGTCACCCGTCACGCGTTCCACCGTCCCGTCGCCGTCCGTGTCCCAACGGTAACGCACGACGCCGGCGTTGTCCGTCGACCCGCTCGCGTCGACGACGACGGCTTCGCCGGCGGCCGCCGTCTTCGGTGCCGACACCGCCGCCTCCGGGGGACGGACCCGACTCGACGGGACACCGGCCCTCCCTACCGACTGGTCGTCGGGGACTCCAACGACCGCGAACGTCGAGGCCCCGGGCGAGCGAGCCCGGAACCGGATCACGTCCGCCCCGCGCTCGACGACTCGCGTCGGCAGGCGAGTCCAGGCACCGTCGTGGTACCGAGCCAGCCGGACGTTGCTCGGCTCGATTCCCATCGCCACCAGCCGATCGCGGGCGACGGCGATGCCGAACGTCACGCGGTCGAACGTCGACTCGGGAGTGTCGTGGTCGACGCGGACGTAGCCGACCGGCTCGCCGGTCGTGTTCGCCGGCGCTGCGTCCGCGTCCACCGCAGACCGGTTCGCCCCGGTCTCGACCGTCAGTGACAACGCCGTCTCGCGGTTCGTGCTGGCGCCCACGGACTCCACCGTCACGTTGCCGTCGTCACCCGAGACGTTCACGTCAGCAGTGACGGATCCGTCGGGGCCCGTCTCTGGGACGGTCACCCGGACACCGTCGGACATCTGCTCGACGGTCGCGTTCGGATCACTGTCGTTGGCTCCGGGGACGAGCGCGTGGACGGTCAGCTCCGAGACGGCGACCCCGTCGTCCGCGTCGACGACCACGCCGACCGAGAACCGGTCGCCGCCGGCGACGCGACACGGGTCCGACCGGTCGAGTTCGCAGCCGGCCGCGAGGAACGACACCGACTCCGAGTCGTCCGAGAGCCACACTCGGACGCTTTCGTTGCCCGTGTTGGCGACGACGAACACCCGTCGGAGCACCGTTCGCCCGTTCGTGAGCGCACTGTCGACGGTCACCTGCAGCTCGCCGTCACCGTCGAAGCCGGCGTACGCCCCGTTCGGGCCGTCCGCTGGCCGCAGTTCGACCGCCTCTGCGGGAGTCATCAGACTGTCACCCCCGTCCAACACGACGGCGCCGGTCGCCGTCATCGCGGACAACGCGGCGACGACGGCCACCGCCGCCACCAGACGCCGTCGCCTCACGACGGACTCACCACCGACACTCCAACCTGCATCGTCACGTCGTTCGTCTCCCGGGGACTTGGTTACGACCCACCTCGCACCACCTCAGCCACCGCCGGAAGCCTTCAGGCCGGGTCTGAACGGGGTGAGACCGACCCCCCGACGCCCTCCAGGGGTCCGTAGGCGGCGGTTGAACGCCGTGCCCCTCGTCGCAGGCCAGGCCAGACGCGGCGCAGACGACCCTTTCCGTGCCCGCGACCGGGAACTATTTTCTGTGTGGCACACACCATAGATTACTGTGAATCGTTTCTGGTTGGTACTCCGGCGGACGGTCGGGAGGTGGTTCGGGGTCGTCGTGGTCGGGTTGGTCGTCCTCGCGGCCGTGGGCGGCTGGGCAACGTACACCGGGCACGTCGACCCGGGGACGCACACGGAACGAGAGACGGTCGCGGCGTGGTCGCCGACGGACACCGTCCGGCACAGCGCCCGCGTGACGAAACTGAACCCCGTGTTTCCGCGCAACGTCACGTTGGAGAACCGCTCGGCGTATCTCACGCGAGCGTCACCGAGGTTCAGAGCCCAGTTCGCGCCCGGCTACACCGCGACCGACGACGGTAACGTCACCACGACGGTGGTCCTGTCGGTCGTCCGGCGCGCGGTCGTGACCGGCGAGGGCCCCGGGGCCGACGAGCAGACGCTCTGGCAGACGGAACGCCGGCTCCGGACGGAGCGGGGCCGGCTCGCGCCGGGCGAGCAGCTGTCGGCCGAGACGGAGCTGAACGCTACTCGGCTGGACGGCGAGACGGACGCGCTCGTCGCCAGCCTCGGCGGGTCACCCGGCGAGGTGTACACGGAGGTACGCGCCGAGATTCGGCTCGTCGGCACCGTCGCCGACAGACCGGTCGAGACGACGTGGACCCGTCGGCTCCGCGTCGAGGTCGCCGACGGCGTCTACCGACTCACGCCCGTCGGGGCGACTCCCGGGGGTCGAGAGTGGACGCGGACGGTCGTCGTCCCGAACGACCCCGGGCTCCCCAGGCAGGTCGGTGGCCCGGTCGCGTTGCTCGTCGGGCTCGCCGGACTCGCCGTCGCGGTCGTCGGTCGACGCGCCGGCGCGTTCCGGCTCGATCCCGTCGAGTCGGAGTGGCTGGCCTACCGGAGCGACGCCTCGGAGTTCGGCGAGTGGGTGATCGACGCCGAGGTGCCACGGACGCTCACGGACGGGACCGTCGCCGAGGCGAACTCGCTTTCCGACCTGGTGGATCTCGCAATCGACGCCGACGAGGCCGTCCTCCGGGGTGACACCGGCGACTACTTCGTCCGGTACGGCGAGGTAGTGTACGTCTACAGCCCGCCCGAGCCCGAGGTCGTCCGAGCGCGCGGCGGGTTCGACCTGGGCGACGGGCTGCCGTCGGTCGGTCTGTCCGGCACGAACGACGAGCAGGCCGACGGACGAGCGTCGCGTGCCGACGGGGGTGGCGCCGGGGCCACGCCGTCGTTCGAGGAGACGACGACCGACGGCGACCTGGAGGAAGAACTGCGCGATAGCGACTCGGACGAAGAACTGCGCGATAGCGACCCGGACGAAGAACTACGAGACGGCCACCCGGACGACGGCGACACCACGGTCGACCCGTCGGAGAGGAGTAACGGCGACCCGACGGACGCCGACGCGGAAGACGAGCCCGACACCACCTGGGAGGGCGAGCCAGGCGACGAGGGCGACGAGGAGCGCTCGTAGACCCGCGAAGTGAGGGCGTGACGCCGACAGTCGCCGCGATACCTTCTTCTCGCGGCGATTGTTCGGCGTCGGCCGTGCCGCCGACACGCTCAATCACACGTTGATCGAGATTCTGTCACTTCAGAGAGATAATTACTACAACGGTTCCGGCCCACAACTGGGTCGTGAGTGACAGACAGCTCGGCGGTGTGAACGGTCCGTCTGGGAACTTCTCGACGCGATCGGTCTCGATGGAGACGAGCGACGACCGGTTCATCGTTAGCGTCGACGACGACCCCGACGCCGACACCGTGTCGATGGGGGAGATGTCCGGTTCTAACTACACGATCGTCCACGACCTGAGCGAGGAGATCGGCTACGTCGTCGTCCAGGGTGACGAGTCGTGGATGCCGGCGGAAGCGGAGTTCGTCCGGGACCGCGTGATCCAGATCGACGATCCGGTGACACAGTTGTCGCCCGACGAGGTGGCGAAGCCGGACGGACTCGACCCCCAGTCGATCCAACAGTGGGACAAGCTCGAACAGAACGCCGGACAGATCCCGGCAGACGCGGGCTCGGGTGCTCGAATTGGAATCGTCGACTCCGGTGTGATCGGTGCGAAGGCGGGCGACGGTGTACCGGAACACCCCGATCTCCCCAGAGGCTCCAAGGTGCTGACGGGTTCCGGTGAGCCGAACGACGACGGCGTGTTCGAGGGACCGTCGTACAACTTCACCGGGGACGGCACGGGCCCTGGACCGGTCACGGATCCTCACGGGACGGAGTGTGCCGGCACTGCGGCCGCGGCCGACAACGGCACTGGTGTCGCCGGGATCGCCCCTGGTGCAGAAATTGTCGACCTACGGGTGTTCCCCGCAGAGGGTGGTGCCGCGACGGGAGACATCCTCGCCGCGATGGTCGCCGGAGCGACCCCCAGAGACGAGACGGTGAACGTCACGGTCGGCGAAGTCGTCGACGACTCGATGCCGCGAGAGGTCAGGGGCTCCGGCTGTGACGTGCTCAACCTGAGTCTCGGACTGCCGCCACTGGTGCCGATCCCGGAGGGACCGCTCCCGTCGCTTCCGAGCCCTCTCATCGCGGTCCCGCTCAGGACGATCGCCTTCTTCGGGGGTATGTACACCAGCGCCGCGCAGTACGCGCTCTCGGAGGGCACACTCCCGATCGCGTCGGCCGGCAACAGCGGTGTCGGGCTCGGGATCCCGTTGTCCGACGACAGACAGGTGCCCAGGCTCCAAGACCCCGAGATCGACGCTGCGCCGGTAACGTTCCCGGCGAACGCGGAGGGGTTCGTGAGTGTCGGTGCCACCGGCCCCATCGGCTACGGCTGGTCCGCCGACGGCGACGGGGTATTCTTCCAGACAGAACTCCCGGAATACGAACCGGCCCAGTACTCGAACTACGGGACGAGCGATCCGACCATCGCCGGCGGGACGGCCGTCGACGTGACGGCCGGGGGCGGGAACTTCGACTCCGGCGCGTTCGCGTCCATCGACGCGATCGAGGCCGGTGATCCAATTTTCGACCTCCTGTACACGACCGCGTTCACTGGAGACAGGAGAGGCGGCAGCCTCTCACCGAACTTCACTTTCACTGCCGGCACGTCCTTCTCTGCGCCGAACGTGGCCGGACTGGCGGCCCTCCTGTACGGATTCGGCGACGATCCGACGCCGGAGGCGGTCCGGACCACCATCGAAGAGTCTGCAGAACAGCTCCCCGTCGGTCGTGCCGGGCAGACGGCCGCCGCGAGCGTCGGGACCCCCAACGCGGCGACGGACTCCGTGTTCGACGGCGACAGCCCCTCGGCTCCCGGGCGGGTCTCCGGTCGTCTCGACCCGGCCGACCACCGCGGTAACGGCCACATCGACGTGCTGGCCGCTATCGAGCCGTTCCTGCAAGGGTAGACGGTCCCGTCCACGCGTCTCCGTCACCGCGACGAATCCGTCGGTGACGGCACTTCTCTCGTTCGACGAGCGGGGTCGAGAGACGTTCGTCAGAAGAGCTCGACGGGCCCTGGTCTCAGTTCCCGTCGGCACCGACGCCCGAGACGGGGGCTCCGGCGGTCCCACCGGCGACGCCCTGTGAGGTGCCGGTCCCGTTGTCATCGAGGAAGACGTTCGAGAGCTGCACCTCGGTGCCGCCGTCGGTGTCGTCCGTCGACACACCGAAGCCGGCGTTGTCGATCACGTTCGAGTTGCTCACGGCGACGTTGGTCCCCGTGGCGGCGCCGTCGAAGACGGCGACACCGGAGAACCCGCCCGCGCCACCGTTCCCGTCCACCGACGCTCGTCTGATCTGGCCCTTGGCGACCGCCCCGGCGAACTGGTTACCGAGGACGACGCCGGTGCCGTCGTTTCCGTCGGCGGTCACGCGCTCGACGACCGGGGTGTCGAACGCCACGCCGTTCAGGTCGATCCCGTTGGCACCGTTGTTCGACGCCTCCACGTTCTGCACCGTCACATCGGACGCCGAGTCGCCGAACACGATCAGGCCGCTGTCGCCGTTGTCGCTGACGGACACGCCGGTGACCTCCACGGCGGAGATCTGCCCGTCGGCGTACCCCGTCCCGACGGCGAGACCCGTTCCGCCGTTGTCGTCGATCACCGACTCGCTCACCGTTACGGAGCCGACGTCGTCACCGAACACGTCGACGCCGAGCCGCTCGTTGCCCTCCACGAGGACGTCGTACAACTCCAGCTCGGAGCCGCCCCCGAAATCGTCGACGTCGACGCCACTACCGCCGTTGTTCCGGATCCGCGTGAACTCGATACGTCCGGAGATTCCGCTGGCGTCGATCCCGGAGCCGCCGTTCCCGTCGATCACGCTGTTGCGGACATCGAGCCGCTCGACGGACTGGAGTGAGAGTCCCGCCTGCCGGTTGTCCACGACGGCGACGTTCTCGAGCGTGACGGCCGAGACCGAGTTCGTGGTCCCGACGGTGAACACACCGTCGCCCGTGTCGGAGTTGCCGCCTTCGGCGCCAGTCACCCGAAGGTCCTGCAGAGTGACGGAGTCGGCACCGCCGCGGACCTCCACCTGGTCTTCGAGGACGGTGTTCGACCCCGGGTCGTTCCCGGAGCCGTCGCCGCGGAGACGGAGGTCGGTCACGTCGCCGACGACGACCGGGCCGTCCGTCGCGTACCGTCCAGGGTCGACCTGGATCGCCGACTTCTGTACGGAGCCGTCCTGGATCGCGTCGACCGCCGGCTGGATGTCGTCGAAGTCGCCACGCCCAGACTGGCGGCTGACCAGCACTGCGTCCTGTGGCGTCTCGCCCGCGGTGAAGCTCTCGTCGGGACGCTCGGCCGTCGCGTTGAACGTCGCCGTCGCGGTCACGTCACTCTCCAGCGCGCTCGTGTCGACGAACGCGCCGACAGTCTGCGCCTCCCCCGGAGTCAGCTCCACTACCTCGTTGGCTCGATCACGCAGTTGGACCGTCGGGTCACTGTCCGGGTAGAAGTACAGTTCGTCGTTCGACACGCCGCCGGAGACCCGCACGAACAGGAAGATCGACTGTGTCCCCTGGTTCCGCACCTGCAACAGCCCGTCGAACCGGTACGTGGAGTCCGTGCCGAGACCCGACCCGCCGGTGTCCGTCGAACTGAAGTCGAGACCCACGGTCCCGTCGGAGACCGTGGCGAACGCGTTCGCGTTCGGGCCCGTGCCAGGTTCGAGGCTCAACAGAGCGTCACTGTCGTCTGCGACCTGTACCGACACGTCACGCTGTGCGCGCACGCTGGTGAACGCGCCGGAGCCGACCGCTCCGGCCGCACCGGCTGCCGTTCCCATTCCGAGTAGGAGTTTGCGTCGTTGCATGTCAGTCTTCCCCGAGACGGGGACGCCCACCGACGGAGTCGAACCGCCGTGCGCCAGCGTGGGTCGTGATGTTGCTCGTGTCAGTTGCTACCTACCTTGACACTGGCCGAGACACCACCGTTGTCCTCCGAGAGGGCAGTCTCCTGACCCGACACAGTGCTCTCGCCGTTCAAGTCCTCGAACCCGTCGCCGTTCCGTTCGACCGCGAGAATCGCGTCGTCACCACTGAACCCGCTGATGTCGTTTTCGCGGATCGATCCCTGGTCAATGTCACCGTCCACCGGCTCCTCGAACAGGACCACGGGTGTCCCCCAACCGCTGACGACGTTGTCCAGAATGTCGAACTCCGTCGTCGGGCGCCCCTGGGTGCTGACCAGCACAGCCTGTCCCTTCGTGTTCCCGTCGAGAACGTTGTTCTCGATCCGGTAGTTCGAGCCATCGCTGATCAGGATTGCCTGTGGATTTTCTTGATCCGACGACCGTTGGTCGAACACGTTGTTCGACACGACTGTCTCGCCGGTCCCGGCGGCGTCGATACGGATTCCGTGCGGGCTCGCCGGTGAGATCGAGACCTCGTTGTTCCGGAACACCAGTCCCTCCCCGGGGTTGACGTAAACTGGCTTGCCCTCCTGCAGGTCGATGTCGAACCCTTCGAACCGCACGTCTGGTGCCTGGATCTCGACACGGCTTCCTGTCGCTTCGATTGTCGGCCGACCGAATACAGATTGGATCGTGAGCGACTTGTCGACCGACACCGCGTCGTACGCCGTGTCGGACGCTCCGACGGCGAGCGTCTCTCCAGCACTCGCGGCGTCGACTGCGTCCTGGAGTGCGCTGCCGCCGCCGGAGACGAGTCGGAGGTCACCCGGGAACAACACGTTCTCTGTCACCTGAACGGACGGCTCGAACGTGTTGGCCTCGGCCACCGCGTTCAGGTCGAGCACACCACCCGTGTCGAGCACGAACTGCTCTACGTCCGGACTATCTGCACTGAACGTGTTGTCGGTGACCGACACGTTCGACGCAGAGCCTGTGACGATGAGGTGAACGGGCGGGGCGAAGTTGCCGGGTGTCGTCGTCTCGATGTTCGAGATGTCGTTTCCTTTGATCGTCACATCCGATGGTCCCGTTGTGCTGTTGCCGCCCTTCGACAGGGCCAGCACCTGCGTGAACCCACCGGGGTCGTTCGTTCCGGGAATGTCGCCTTCGGTGTTCAGGTCACTGATCGTGTTGCCGACGATCTCACCCGACACGTCACCGTTGAATCGGACGGCGACTGCCGAACGCGTGTCTAACACGTCAGTGATCGTGTTGTTGGCGACGCGCACGTCGTCGATTCCACTGTCGATTCCCTCCTGCTTACGCTGCGAGTTGATGTGAATCGCCTGAACGGCACCCTGATCTTCGTCGGTCCCGCTCAACTGGGCGATCTGGTTGTTCTCGACCCTGACACCACTCGTCGCCCCCTCCGCGTACACTGCCATCGGATTCGCGTCGTCGTTTTCGGTTCCGAGTCCGGTGATGACGTTGTCGACCACCGAGACACCGGTGTTGCCAGACTCGACGTGTACGCCAACAACGCCCGCGTTGTCATCGGGACTGGTGTCGAGGCCCTCACCCGAGTTCTGAACGTCCAATCTGCTGATCGTCACGTCGTCCGACTTGACGGTGAACGTGTCCGAATCCTGCCCGACGACAGTTGCCGCATCGCCGTTCTTGGGGTCTGTCGTCCCTCTGATCGTGATCGGTTTGTCGACGACGACGGACTCCTCGAAAGTTCCCGGCTCCACGAATACAGTCGTTCCGTCGACTTCCTCTACGGCCGACTGAATGGAGTCGAACTCTCCGTCGTTCCGATCTTCAGTGACGACCGCTGCGTCTTCACCGCTCCCGTCTCGTGGCTGTGAGCCACTAGGAACGTCCACGTCGGCGTTGATCGTCGTCGAGAGAGACTGTTCACCACTCACTGCCTCCGTGTCCACGAACAGTCCCAACGACACTGACTCCCCGACGGGGAGCGTCAAGACGCTGTTCTCGCCGTCGTTGAGCTCCCGGTCGGCGTTCGACTGCGGGTAGAAGTACACGTCTCCTCTCGTGAGGTCGTCGTCTGCGTCCGAGAAGTCGAACGTCACCCAGGCGTACACCGTCTGTGTCCCCTGGTTCGTGAGCCGCAGGATGTCGTCGAACTGGTACTCCGAGTCCGTCCCGAGCCCGGAGCCGCCAGCACTCGTCTCCGAGAAGTCCAGTGCGACCGTCCCGTCGGTGGTCGTCTCGGCGAACGCACTCGCGTTCGGCCCGTCACCCGTCTCGATGCCCAACAGCGCGTCCGCGTCGTCCGCCACCTGCACTGTCACGTCACGCTCTGCGGAGACGCTGGTGAACGCACCGGTTCCAACCGCTCCTGCGCCGACTGCGGTTCCGATTCCGATCAGTAGTTTGCGTCGTTGCATACTCACACTACCCCTTCTCGGGGAGACCCACCGGCGGAGTCGAACCGCCGCGACACGGTGACTCCGTGTCGGGGGTCTCCGGCACGAACCGGAGACGCCGTCCACGGAGTCCGCGTCGTGTCTCCGAACGTGGAGACACGTACACCAGCGTGGGCAGTCACTTCGTCGCGTCGTACAGCGCCGTCACCTCTCCTGGATCGAGTGCCCGATCGTACAGCCGAACGTCCTCGACACGTCCGTGCCACGAGTTCCCGCCGCCGTCCTTCGACCCGATCACGAACTGTGAACTCGACGTGCCGAACGGCCCCTGCGTCTCCCCGACCACCGAGCCGTCGACGTAGAACCGTCCGCGACCGGATCTGTCGTACGTCAGCACACAGTGGTACCAGACGCCGGTCTCGGGCTCCGGACCGAACAACGTCGCTTTGTTGCCGTCCGGCTCTCGGTTGAACTGTGTGTACAGTCGCCCCTCCGGACCGTGATACCCGATCAGGTAGTCACGGTTCCTGGCGCGCTGCCACTTCGAAACGGCCAACGGGTACTCGGTCTGGTCGAACCCGGCCGCGTTCGCCCAGACAGCCAGCGAGAACGGACTGCCCACACCCAGACGTGCCGTGGTCTCGACGAACTGGTCTTCCTCTGGGAACTGGACTGCACCGCCACTCTTGCCGGCCGCAGCCGTCACCGCCTCCGGAACCGACCCGTCTGCTCCGCCGACGACGTCCTCGGCGACCCCTTCCCCGACTCGATCCAGTGGCCAGTGTGCCGCAAGTCCGCCCGTCGGCCCCGGGATCGTCGTCCCGTCGCCGGCAACGACCGCACCGGAAGCGGGGTTCGTCGCCGCAGCGTTGATCGTCACCGTCAGGTCTAGCTCTCCAACCGCGACACCCGTGGTGTCGAAGAACACGCCGACCGAGACCGACTCGCCGACCCCGAGGTACGACACGTCGTCCTCGCTGTCGCGCAACACGTCCCCGGCGTCTCCGTTCGGATAGACGTACACGTCCGGGTTCGGACCCGTCGTCTCCAACGCGGACTCGTCTGCTCCCGCGAACGTCGCCCAGACGTAGACCGGTTGTGTCCCACGGTTCGTCACCCGGAACACGTCGTCGAGCTGGTAGGTCGAGTCCGCCCCCAGCCCGCTACCACCCGCCTCGGTCGCGCCGAACGCCAGCGCGAGCCGGTCGCCGGCCGCGGTCGTGGCGTACGCTCGCCCGTTCGCCGTGTCGATGGGTTCGAGTCCGACCAGCGCGTCCTCGTCGGCGGCCGTCTCGACGGAGATCGTCCGCTCGGCGACGACACTGGTGAACGCACCCGAGCCGATTACGCCGCTGACTCCTCCGACCGCGCCGAGTGCGGCGAGTAGCGTTCGCCTGTTCATTCGAGACCCACCAGCGGAGTCGAACCGCTGTACGCCGAACGTGGGTTGTTACACTGCATCGGCCGTGAGCTCGAGCCCGTCGATCAGCACCTCGTCGGCGGAGATACCCCGCGTGTCGATCAGGAGACTGACGTAGTACGAGTGACCGACTGGAATCTGCCGACTGCCGCTGCCGCGTGGCTGTTCTCCCTCGAACAGGAGGTCCGAGTCGATCCCGGTCGGGGCCTCGGGGTCGAGCGTGTGGAACACGTCGAGTTCGGTGAACCCGCCTCTCGCTTGGTTCACTCCGAACACCACCGCGTCGGGGTAGGAGCCGGTCTTCTCGCCGGTGAGTTCGACGGTGCTCGTCCCCCGATTCTCCACTCGAAACACGTCGTCGAGGACGGTCAGCGCGTCCGGGTTCACACCGGGACCACCGTCGGCGCCGGTCACGTCCAGCGACAGTGTCCCGTTGGCCGCCGTCGCGTACGCGCCGTTCGGGGTGTCGGCCGGTCGGAGCGCTAACAGTGCGTCCGTGTCGCTCGCCACGGACACGTCCACGCCTCGGTTGGTACTGACGCTGGTGAACGCACCTGTACTCATCGCCGTCGCGCCGCCGACGGCGACCGATCCGAGGGCCGCCAGCATCGTGCGTCGTTGCATTGGTGTTCACCCCCTCTCGGAGAGACCCACCGACGGAGTCGAACCGTCGCCGTGTCCGGTCGTGGACACGGACGACCCGTGTGAGCTGTGTCGGCTACTCTGTCGCCTCCGGGTCGGCCGGCGGCTTCGGACCACGCCACTCCGTGTCGGTCGACGTGCCCTCGGCCGAGGCCGTCGAGAACCCCACCGGTTCACCCGCCTCGTTCCAGTTCGGCCCGGGTTCGGTCGACCAGGGGTCGGCGTCGACCAGTCCCTCGGTTCCGGTACTGTTCGTTCCCTCACCGGGGCCATCGTCGTCGCCCCACCAGTTCCCGGTCGCGTCGACTCCCGTCTCGCCCTCGTTGGCGACCCCGACCAGATTGGCGACGATGTCGTTGCTACTCACGGTCAGTGTGCCGGCGTCTGTCCCGGCAACGGAGACACCGTCGTCGTTCTCTGCGATCAGATTCTCTCGGATCGACACCGCCGACCCGGAGAAGTGGGCGATTCCGGCACCCTCCTGCTCGCCTTCTTCGGTCACGAACTCGTTGCCGGTGACGGTGTTGTCGAGCACCCGTGCGCTCGTCCCGACCACACCGATCCCGACGGCACCGCCACCAGAGCTCCCGTCGAACGTGACCCCTTCGACGGTCGGCGTGGCTCCACCGAACGCTCCACGCCCGGAGACGAGTGCACCGTAGAACGAGTAGTTCTCGACGGTGCAGTCCTCGACGAGCACGTCCGACAGCGACGGGACGAACAACCCGTTGGTGACACCACTCACGACCACGTCACGTAGCGTCACACCCGGCTCGAACGCCGCGAGACCGTAGCCGAACACTTGGTCGGTCACCTCGAACGTCTCGAAGGTGACGCCGGGGTCGAGGATCTGAACCCAGCCGTCGACCGTCGGTCTGTCGTGTCCGACGAGCGTGACGTTGCCGAGCGGTGCCGACCCGGGGCCCGTCCCGGCGTCCTGTGACCCGATCTGGAGCCCCGGGTTGCGGCCGTAGCTGTCTGTGCCGTACGTCCCGTCGGCGACGTCGATCCGAGCACCCCGCTCGGAGACACCGAGTGCCTCCGAGATCGTCGGCAGGACTGCCTGCTGGTACGGCGCTACGTCGTCAGGTCGAATACTGCCCGGCGTGACGCTGTCTGTCCCCGCTGCTCCCCCGAGTCCGTCGGCGAGGAACTCGTTGTCCGTGACGAACTCGTCCAGCGCCACGTCCCCAGTGATGTCACCCAACCGGAACTCGGTCCCGCCGAAATCGTTGTCCGCGAACGTCGTCTCGTCGCCTGCCGCCTTGACCTCCGCGCCGAGCCCGACGTTCTGGACGGTGTTCTCCTCGAAGCTGTAGTCGCTCCCGTCGGCCTCGACCCCGAGACCGACTCCGAGGAACGGGCCGTCGTCGGCCAGCACAGAGTCGACGGTGTTCGCTCGAACGTCGACCGCACTCGGCACGATGTCGTGGTTCCCGGTGGCACGGATCGTGACACCGAACCCGTAGCTCGTGACCTCCTGACCGAGATCGGCGACACGGTTGTTCTCGACGACGGCATCCTTGACGTTCCCCTGAACGCTGATCCCTGCGACACCACCCGAGACCGTGTTCTCGAGCCCGCGGACCTCGTTGTCGCGTACGGTCACGTCTTCGACCGGGTCGTCCGCGTCGCCACCGAAGGCGACGATCCCCCCGACGCCGTAGAAGCCGCCCTCGTCGGTTCGCTCGAACCCGTCGACCAAGTTGTCGACGATCGAGACGTTACTGGCCGACCCGCTCACGCGGATCGCCTCGGCCTCGGTCGTGTCCGTCGCTGCCGGCGGCGAGACGGTGAACCCGTCGACGGTCACGTCGTCGGCTTCGACGAGGATACGCCCCTCGACCACGACTTCACTGGAGCCGGTCGTGGTGAGTGTCAGGTCCGGCTTGCCGATGGCGACGGTCTCCGGGTACGTTCCGGACTCCACGAACACGGTCGTCCCGGTCACTTCGTCGATCGCGTTCTGGATCGAGTCGAACTCCCCGTCGTCGGGATCGGTAGTCACGACCGCCGCCTCGTCGCCGCCCGCGTCACGTGGCTGTGACCCACCCGGAACGTCCACGTCGGCGTGGATCGTCCCCGTCAGCGACTGGTCGGTCCCGACGGCGTCGGTATCCACGAACAGCCCGAGCGACACCGACTCGCCGACCGGGAGCGTCACGACGCTGTTGTCGCCGTCGTTGAGTCGCCGCGACGAGTTCGACTGCGGGTAGAAGTACAGGTCGTCGCGGCTCAGGTCAGACTCGGAGAAGTCCAGCCTCACCCACGCGTACACTGTCTGTGTGCCCCGATTCACGAGCTGGAGTACGTCGTCGAACTGGTACACCGAGTCCGTCCCGAGTCCGATCTCCGATCCCTTCGAAAAGTCAAGAGAGACAGTCTCCCCGTCACTGTCGGTGAAGGCTCGTGCGTTCGGCCCGCTCCCGGGTTCGATACCCAGGAGTGCCTCGCTGTCGTCGGCGACCGAGACCGAGAGGTCTCGGCTCGCCTCCACGCTAGTAAACGCCCCTGTTCCCACTGCGCCTGCCCCAGCTGCCGTTCCGAGTCCAATTAGTAGGCTACGTCGCTTCATACAGTGTCCCCCTCTCGGGAAGGCCCACCGACGGAGTCGAACCGTCGTCACACGACAGGTGCCGTGTCGTAGCCCTCGACAGCGGGAGAGGCGCTACGTGCCAACGTGGGTGTGGTTCCGACTCGATCCTCCCTCGAGCGACAGTCTTCTCAGTTCGTCTTGTCCGTCTCCTCCGCTACGATTGTCATCTCTATCGGGTCGTCAGAGAGATCCTCCGGCGTGTTGACCCGACAGCTAACGTTCTCGAGCCGACTGCCGACGCCGAGGATCACCGGGTTGCTCGCCGAGAAGCCGGCACCCTGGTCTTGATCGCCGTCGTTGTCCGGATCCGGGTAGGCCGAGTTGCCAGGGTCGCGAACGCCCCCATCGTCGTTACTGTCCGGCCCTTCGGCGAAGAACGCGATGCCACCAGGCTGGTCCGGGTCCACGTACACCTCGACCGTCTGGGTCCCCTGGTTCACGATGTCGAACAGGTTGGAGAACTTGGTGCTCGCGTTCTGGTTGAGCCCTGTCGCGCCCTCGTCGCTGCCGGTGAAGTCCAACGCCAGCTGCCCGTCACTCGGTAGGGTGACGTAGTCACCTGCGTTGGGGGTGACACTGCCCCCCCCATCCTCACCAGTTGTCGCCTTCTGGAAGGCGAGCAACGCGCTCGAGTCGCCAGCGACCTCCACGCTGATGTCCCGATTCGCCTCCACGCTCGTGAATGCACCCGTACTCACTGCCGTTGCGCCGCCGACGGCGGCCGATCCGAGGGCCGCCAGCATCTTGCGTCGTTGCATCGGTGTTCACCCCCTCTCGGGGAGGCCCACCGGCGGAGTCGAACCACCGAACTCGGTCGGCCCGTCGTCGGCCCGACCAGCTCACCCTGCGTGGGTCACCGGGTCGCCCCGGCTCACACTGACACACAACGAGCGGTACCCACCTTGTAATGAGCCGAGTGAGACGACGCTCGCCGAGCCAGCGGTTCGGTGTCGGAGCGCCTGTACGACCGAACGGAGTGTCAGTGAGCGGCGAACTACGATTCGAGAGCCGTGAACCACGGGCTGAGAGCCGCGAACGGACGCCCTGAGACGGTTCAATCGTGGGCTGTGGCGCTCTTGGCGGCGTGTTACTAATGAGGCGGGCGCACACATGGTGGCTAGATGACACGCTGGCGACGATTCGTGCTGTTGGGGGTCGCGGTACTCGGACTCGTGACAGCGACGAGCGGGTACGCAGCGGTGTCGACCGACCGGTCCGTCGGTATCGATATCGCCGAGCGAGGGCAGGGGTACGTCGAGACGGAGGCGTGGTCGGACGGGGAGCCCCCGTCGGTCGCCGCCGGCAGCGAGGCGGAGACGGCCGTCCTCCGGGTCGCCAACCGGTTCGGCTTCGGTGCCGACGTGACGGTCACCGTCGGCGAGGTCGTGGGCGGGAGCCTGACGCTGGAGGACACCACGCAGTACGTCGCCGGCGGCGGGAATGAGACGTTCCGCGGGACGGTGTCGTGTAACGAGTCGACCCGTGGGGCGGTCGTGGTCCCGGTGTCGGTGAGCCTCACGGCCGACGACGAGGGCGTCGGGGTGGAACTCGACCGAGAGATCCGGTTCACGTGTTCGGCGCCAGCGACCAACGACAACGCCAGCGATAATGCTAGCGACAACGCCAGCGACAACGCCAGCGATAACGCCAGCAACAACGACGACAGCGACGACGCCAGCAACAACGACGACAGCGACGACGCCAGCAACAACGACGACAGCGACGACGACGACAGCGACGACGACGACAGCGACGACGACGACAGCGACGACGACAACGACAACGACGAGGAGGGCTGATCGACCGTGCGCCCGCTCCAGACCCTCGGGACGGCTCTCGAGGTTGCGTTCGTGCTCCTGGCAGTCGCGCTCGTCGTCGGCCAGCTCCTCGGCCAGCCGGTGCTCGTGAGCTACGTCCGCACGGGGAGCATGGAGCCGACGATCGACGCCGGCGACGGGTTCGTCCCGTTGCCGACGGCCGTGACCGGCCCGCCGGAGGAGGGCGACGTGGTGACGTTCCGTGCCAGACAGCTCCAGGGTGGTGGGCTCGTCACCCACCGGATCGTCGACCGGACGGACCGCGGCTACGTCACCCGCGGGGACGCGAACCCGTTCACGGACCAAGACGGCGAGGAGCCGCCGGTCAAGCGGACGCAGATCGTCGCGGTGGCGGCAGAGGCCGGTAGCGGCGTGGTCGTGATCCCGGAACTCGGGACGGTCGTCCAGGCGATCGGCGGCGCCCTCGGGACGATCCAACGGTACGCGGCCGCTTACACCGGTCTACGGTCGCTGATGGGGCTCACCGGGGTCGGGTACGGACTCGGACTCCTGTCTGCGATCGGCTACGTCGTCGATGTCGTGACCAGGAGTCGCCGCGAGACGGACGAGCGCGACCGCACACCGGACCGCGACCGTGGCGGGACGGACGGCCAGCGGTACCTCCGCGTGTTCACGGCGATCATCGTTGTCGCAGCCACGGGGACGATGCTGTTGCCCTCCGGGCCGACGGAGTACGGCGTCGTCAGCGCGGAGTTCGACAGCGATCAGCCGAGCGTGATCCCGGCCGGCGAGACCCGCGAGCAGGCCGTCCGGCTGGGCAACACCGGGCTCGTTCCAGTGGTGGCGGTGCTGGAACCGGTCGGCGACGGGATCGGCGTCCGCGACCGGACGGTGTCGATCCCGTCTCGAGGCGAGGCGACGACGGAGATCACCATCACCGCACCCGAGGAGACGGGCTACTACCGGCGCGTCCTCACGACACACCGGTATCTGGCGCTCCTGCCGACACCGATGATCGTCGGACTCGCCGGCGTCCACCCCTGGCTCCCGGTAGTCGTGATCGACGCCGTCCTGGGAGGCGGCTTCTACCTCCTCGGCTACCCACTGCTGGCCGGCCGGATCCGGAGCCGCGACCGTGACGATCGCCGCCGCTCCGGCACTCTGTGACGGAGCCTCTCAGCCACTCAGTAGTTCTCACAGATTGATAATTGCAGGACGATACCACACCCACTGGGGTGTCGGACCCGTCGACCGGGCGCGCCCGACGATTCACCGGCGCTGACGCGTGCCTGACGGTTCGTTCTCACAGATTTTACGCTGAGTCTAGTTATTTCTATTTCTCACATGACGACTATGATAAACGGGCTCTTATAATAGAGGCTTTCAACGGAGAGATTCTGTATTTCACCAATCCACCGACACTACTCTCTCGAACTCTTATTACATATCCGTTGTAGGACACGTTACGACACATGAACGTGGTCGGGGAGGACTTGAGCGAGGCGGAGACGACAGAACAGTTGTTCGAGATCTTGTCGAACAGGCGGCGGCGGTACGCGGTGTACGCGCTGGGACAGGGGGAAGAAGACACAGTCGAGTTGGGCGAACTCGCCAGACGGATCGCGGCCTGGGAGACGGAACAGCCGCCGGAGCAGGTGTCGAGCACAGAACGCAAGCGGGTGTACACGGCGCTCCAGCAGTCACACCTCCCGAAGCTCGCCGACGCCGGGCTCGTGGACTACGACGAACGAGCGTCGGTGATCCACGCACGACCGGAGCTAGAGGAGTACGAAGTGTATATGGAGCTCGTTCACGGCCGAGAGATTCCCTGGAGCCACTACTACCTCGGACTCTCTGGAGTCGCGGTGAGCCTCCTGCTGGCCGTCTGGGTGGGCGCTCCGCCGTTCTCGACGCTGCCCGACGTAGTGTGGATGGCGGCGCTCGTCGCCGCTCTGACCGTATCTGCGGCCGCTCACGCCTACTTCTCTCGTGGGGTCGAACTCGTCGCCGACGGCACGCCGCCGGAAGTCGAAATCGGCCCCGGCGAGACGGACGACTGAGACGAGCAGACCGCCACGCCTCGCGTTTTTCTCAGAACTGATTTTTCGACCCAAGTGTTATAAATTGGGGCCGTTACCTCGATATGAGCCGATACGATGCGCAGACTGTTCGACGGGGCGAGTGACGAGTCGGGACAGGTCGGAATCGGGACGTTGATCGTCTTCACCGCCATGGTGATCGTCGCGACGATCGCGGCAGGAGTGTTCCTCGACACCGCCGGGTTCCTCCAGTCGAAGGGCGAACAGACGGGCGAGGAGTCCGTCGACCGCGTCACGTCGCGGCTTCGGGTCGTCTCCGTCGCCGGAAACATCACTGGCAACCGGAACGACCACCTGACGAAGTCCGGCGGCGACGCGCTGGCCGACGGGACGGTGAACACGTTGTCGGTCACGGTCGAGCGGCCACCGGGCGGAGAGGAGATCCGGCTCCGCAACCTCACCGTTCTGTGGCGTGGACCCAATCAGACCACGACACTCTACCACGGCGGGACGGAGCCGTACGCCCCCGGGCGGGCGGGTGGGGACGGGTTCGGCGCCGGCGACAGTTCGACCGCCGGAGCGACGGCCGGGATCTCTCCGGTCCAGCAGTCCGACCCGGCCACGAACCCCGGGAGTCTCGACGGAGCGAGTGATCCACACCTGACGTACCACACTTTCTCGCCGAACTCCGACCAGAACACGCTGCTGTCGAGTGACGGCCAGTTGGCGTCGATCTACATCAACGTCGCGGCCGTCGAGAGCGGGACCGCCGACGACAGGCGGCCGGCCGATCTCGACCCGCTCACCCGAGGTGACCGGGCGCGGATCGTGTTCGTCACCGGTGGCGGCGGTCGGACGGTGGTCCAGGTGGTCGTACCGCAGTCGATCGGCCCGGACGACATTATCGAACTGTGACCCGAGATACGACGACGCGACGACAGGCGAGACCGAGCGGGAGAGACGACGCGCGGGAGCGCCGACCGACGCGTGAGACAACGGCACGCGGGCGTCGAGGGTGGTCGCCGTGACGGACGACGACGGGCTCTCACGCCGTGGGTTCCTCCGAGCGACCGGCGCGGCGGCGGCGGCGACCACGGTCGCCGGGCCGGCGGCGGGCCAGGAGCCGTCCGCCTCCCGGGCGGATCGGGTGCTCGTCGGGGTGTCGGCAGCCGCCGACAGCCTCCGTGGCCCGGTGGCGGAGACGATGCCGGAGTCGGCAGCGATCCGTTCCGTGGACGACACGCTACGGTACGTCACCGTCCAGTTCCCGCCGGACACGCCGACGGCAATCGAACACGACTACGTTCAGACCGCCGAGGCCCACGACATGGTGCGGTACGCCGAGCGGAACAAACTCCGGACACGGCG
This sequence comes from Halobaculum sp. MBLA0143, assembly GCF_041361465.1. Classification (NCBI taxonomy): domain Archaea; kingdom Methanobacteriati; phylum Methanobacteriota; class Halobacteria; order Halobacteriales; family Haloferacaceae; genus Halonovum; species Halonovum salinarum. The sequence goes on along the minus strand of NZ_JBGKAC010000002.1, from coordinate 53,912 downwards.
ACTCACCCCGGACGACCCGCTCCGGAGTGAGCAGGAGTCGTTGGACCTGATCAACGCGAACGCGGCGTTCGACACCACGGTCGGCTCTTCCGACGTCCGGATCGCCGTGATCGACACCGGCGCCGACTACGAACACGAGGATCTGGCCGCGAACGTCCGGGCGAACCCCGGGAGAGACTTCGTCTTCGGCGGCGACAGCGACCCGATCAACGGAACCAACAACGGCCAGCCGCAGCCACACGGCACTCACGTCGGCGGAATCGCCGCGGCGGTGACAGACAACGAGACGGGCGTGACCGGTGTGAGTCAATCGGAGCTGATCTTCGGTCGTGCACTCGGGGATAGCGGTGCCGGATTCACCGAGGACATCGCAGACGCGATTCGGTGGGCGGGCGACCAGAACGCCGACATCATCAACCTCTCGCTTGGCGCTTCGACCGCCTCGAACGTAGAACTGAGCGCGGTCCAGTACGCACACCGCAAGGGGGCGTTGCTCGTCGCGGCTGCGGGCAACGACGGGAGGGAGGCTGTCAGCTTCCCGGCGGGCTACGACCTAGTCGTCGCAGTCGCGGCAGCCGACTCCGACGGCACTCTCGCCTCGTTCACCAACACCGGTGAACAGGTCGAAGTGGTCGCTCCGGGGGTCGACTACCTGTCTACGGTCCCGGACGGGTACAAAGGCAAGAAGTACACGGGGTTCAGTGGAACCTCGATGGCCTCGCCGTGTGCCGCCGGCGTCGCGGCACTCATCATGGCCCAACACGGGACGGATCGGACGGAGACACGCAGACACCTGCGAGCGAGCTCCGAGGTTACCACTCCGGTCGGTATCGTCGACGCGCAGGCGGCCGTCGAGGAGGACCCGGGCGACATCCCGGTCCCGCCGAGGCCGAGCGGCGGGCTGCGACAGAGGACCGACAGCGTCACGAGCCGGCTCTCCGGGTTCGACGACTCCGACTGCTACCGGTACGGCTTCTCGTTCGACAACCCCTCGGCCGTCGACGTCGAGCTGAGCGGGGAAGACGGGACCGACTTCGACCTCTACGTCAACGACGGCGTTGCGAACTGCCCGACGAACGACACTGCGACGAAACGGTTCGTCTCCACGGACAGCAACGAGAGCCTCACCGTCCAGAACCCAGACGTCTCGGTACCGCTGTACGTCACTGTCGACTCGTACGCCGGCAGCGGTCGCTACACCCTCGAGATTGTCGAGACCGGCTGACCCCGACCGCCACGTTCTTGTTTTAGGCGGGCCAAAATTCGAGCGATGACGGACGATCAGCCCGATGTCGACGGTGAGACGGGAGCGACCGGAGAGACGGAGACCGAGGAGACCGAATCGACGGAACGGACCGTGATCCGCAGCGGCCGCGAGTTCGAGCGGGAGTACCGACTGTCGGCGGCCGCGGCCGGCGAGTTCCTGGTCGACCTGGGTGAACGGCTCCAGTCCGGCGACGAGCTGACGATCACCGACGAGGAGTGGGAACTACCGTTCGGCTTCGGCGAACCCGTGGAACTGGAGGTGGACTACGACGGCGTCGACGACCCGGAACTGGAGATCGAAGTGGAACTCCCCGGACGGTCGGACGACACCGGTCCGTCGGTCGAGTGAGTCACCGGGCGGCCGGACGGGGGGTGCTCAGTCGTCGTCGACCGTCGCTCGGGGGTCGAGCGTGCCGTACACCACGTCCGCGAGGAGGTTCGCCGTCACCCCGACGGCCGCGAGGACGAACGTCACCCCGAGCACGATGGGGAGATCCTGTCGTCGAATCGCCCGGACCCCGAGCGCGCCGAACCCGTCCAGCCCGAGCGCGGTCTCCAACACGAACACCTCCACGACGAGCACGCCCAACACGTCCGCGACGAACAACGACGCCAGCGTGACGGCGCCGTGTCGCAGGACGTGACGGCCGACGGCTCGGCGACCGCCTCCCTTCGCTCGAACCGTCTTGACGAACGCCCGCCGGAGCCGCTCGTTCGTCTCCGTCCGAACGTACCGCGCCTGGACCGCGAGCAGACTCAGCCCCAGCGCCAGCGACGCGCTGACCGTTCCGACGCCGACGCCGGAGGCCGCCAGCCAGGCGGTCGGCACCGCGGCCGCGAGGACGACCGGCAGCGCGATCAGCGCCAGCCAGAAGTTCGGCAGCCCGTACAGGAGGTACGACAGCCCGGCGACGCTCCGCTCGCGGCCGCTCGTCGTCCGGCTCGCCGTCGCCAGCCCGAACAACGTGCTCCCGACGAGTGAGCCGACGACCGCCGGCGTCACCCAGACGGCCGTCGTCGCCAGCCCGTCGCCGACGAGCGTCCGGACGGACCGCACGTCGAGCCGTGCCGGGTCCCGCGAGACTCCCCAGTCCAGCGTGACCACGCTCACCATCCAGTCGACGTACCGCACCGGCAACGGGCGGTCTAGCCCGTTCGCCTCGCGGTACGCCTGGACCGCCTCGCGTACCTGTCGGGTCTGTTCCGTCGCGTTGGCGTTCTCTGCGGCAGCCTGCCGGCTCGCTTCCGCCGCGACCCTGGCGACCGCCGGGTTGGCCGTGAGTTCGATCACCGCGAACGTCGCCGTCAGGACTGCCAGGAGTGCGACGGCCGCGAACGCCACTCGTCGGAGGAGGAACGTCCGTCTCGACATGGATCTGTTCGGGGACCGGCGTCGCCGGTGGCGACGCTCCGGCAACACCTACCGACAGAGATATTTTGTATCTTCGGGTCGACGAACCGCCCGACGGTGGTTCCCGATCCCGATCCCTCCCCCGACCAGACCGACGAGACCGACTGTGCTCCCGCGACGGACGGCGGCGTCGCCGGCGTCCACGAGATCGACTGGAGCGACGCGGACCCCTCGCCGTCCGTCCCGGTCGTCCGGCTCGTCCTCGCGGCGTTGGCGGCCGTCGGCCTCGCGCTCGCCTGGACGGAGACCCAGGCGACGAACGTCGACCCGTTGCTGGACCGCAACCCCACGCCGGTCGTCTGGCTGTTCCGAATCGCGCTCCTGACGGCCGCCGTGGTCGTCCTCCCGGCGGCCGTCCGGGCCCCGCGTGTCGCCCTCGCCCGGCTCCGGCCGCTCCGACGCGACCCACTCACCGCGGTCGCGGCGCTGACGCTCGCGGCCGCGACCGCCGTCGCCGTCGTCGGCCCCGTGGTCGCCGGCCTCCCCGACGCTGCGCCGCTGTCGTCGGATCAGCCGCCGGTCGCCGTCCAGGTCGCCTACCCGACGGCCACGAACGACTGCGTCGCCAGTGTCGTCGGCACCGGGGAGAGCCGAGCCTGTCCCGGTACGCTCCAGTACCCTCTCGGGACGAACGCGATCGGCTACGACGTGGTGACGCTGCTCGTCCACGCGCTCCGGAGTAGCCTCCAGATCGTCGTCGTCACCCTCGCGCTGGCGGTGCCGATCGGAACGCTCGTCGGCGCCGTCTCCGGTTACGCCGGCGGTCGCGTCGACGACGTGCTCTCCTGGTACGTCGACGTCCAGCAGTCGACGCCGACGTTCGTCGTCTACCTGCTGGGCGTGTTCGTGTTCGGCGAGAGTCACCTCCTGTTCGTCGGGGCGTTCGGACTCCTGGGCTGGGCCAGCACGGCGAAGCTCGTCCGCGGCGCCGTGCTCGAACGCCGTGACGCCGACTACGTCCGCGCGGCCCGTGGCGCCGGCGCCTCCTCGTCGGCCGTCCTCCGGCGGCACATCCTGCCGAACGTCTCCGGCACCGTCTTCGTGGAGGCGACGCGACGCGCTCCGCAGTTGCTCCTCCTCGAAGTCGGACTCACTTTCGTCGGGCTCGGCGACGCCGCGCGACGGGTTCCCTCGTTCGGCAACGTGATCCGCTCCGGAATCCGAGGAAACTGGTGGGTGTGGGTGCCCGCACTGGTGACCCTCACGGCCGTCGTCGCCGCCCTGTTGCTCGTCGGCGACGCGTTCGGTGACGACGTGCCGGGGCGCCAGCGGACGTGACCCCTCCCGTGGCCAAGTAGCTCACCCACCGCCGGCCGTCTCCGTCTCCTCGGGCGCCTGCCCGCTGCCGTCGTTGTGGCGGCACTGCTCGGTGTAGAACCCGAGATCGAACGTAGCAGAGTCCGTCTGAATCTCGTTGGCGTGGTCCACCGGGAGCCACCACGCGAACGCGACGTGTCGCGTCGTGGAGTTGGGGTAACAGTCCCGCGTCTCTGTCAACGGGTCGGCGTCCAACGGCACGCCGTTGCCGTCGGACAGCTCCGCCAACACCTCGCGGAGACTCCCGTCCGTTATCAGCGCCTCCTCGGCGGTGAGCGTGATGTTCGACGGCTCCGTCACCGCGTGCGGGGAGTTGACGACCTCCTCCGGCTCTAACACGTTGTCGCCGTCGTCGTGCCAGACGGCGACCTGGACCTCGTCCAACAGCTCGACGACACCCTCCTCCTCGTCGGGGTCGTCCGCCTCCGGCTCCGTCGTGCCGTTCTCGGCGGCGCTCACGAGGTCTCCCGTCAGCCAGATGTACCCCGGGTTGTGGAACAGGTGGAGGCTGAACGTCACCTCACCGAAGTCGCCCGGCTTCACGTCGTTCAAGTCGATCACGGGCGCCTCCAGGTCCTGCGGCACCTGCGCGAACTGGTCGCGGTAGGCCGTCTCCACCTCCTCGGCGGTGAGCCCGGGATTGAACGACGCAATCTGGTTGCGGGTGAGGATCGGATCCTGGTGGCCGTCGCCGTCGGCGTCCGGGTACGCCTCCACCTCGGTGTTGTACTGGAAGTCGTTCAGTGCCTCGCTGGGCACCGCCACCAGCGGCTCCGTCGGCGTCGGCACGCCGACGTACCCCGACGGGACCGCGCTCGGGTCGCCGCCCGTCGTCACCACCTCGAAGTCGTCCACGCCGTCGCCGTCGGTGTCCGTGTCGAACTCGTCGGGGTCACCGCCGATCAGGCTCCCGTCCACGTAGTCGTCGTTCTCGTCGACCGACCAGTCGCTGTAGTGTTCCGACCAGTCGACCATCAGGTCTAGTTCCCCCGCGACCAAGCGGTTCCCGTCGAACTCCTCGCGGTCCGAGAAGTACGCGCTCGTCCCCAGCCCCGACCCGGCCGAGACGACCCCGGCACCTCCCAGGGCCACGAGCAGTCGTCGTCGTGTCAGTGTCGTGTGTCCATCTGTCATGGTGTCCGCCGCGGCTGTGGCCGCGAGACCCACCGGCGGAGTCGAACCGCCGACCGCAACGACACGGCACACCGGTGTGGGTGAGTGGGTGGTGAGAGGGGACGGTCGTCGGGGCCGCCGCGTCACCGAGCGATGCGCCCGTGCCGCCGCCGTCCGGCGACTACAGGTAGATGACCCCGGAGCTGTCGGTGACGTTGTCGATGTCCTCTCGGCCGTCCTGGTTGCTCGGGCTCGGGTTCGACGCGACGCCCTCGCCGCCGTCGCTCGCGAACACTTCGTCGACGATCGCCGCGCCCGGGGTGCTCACGGGCGCCCCGGTCGCGCTCAGATCGCTCGTCCAGTCGATCTCGAACGTGTACGACAGCTGGTCGGCCGACTCCGTGGCCGAGAACCCCGACAGGTCCTCCTCGGCGACGACGACGAAGCTCCCGTCTGGCTGGCGGCGCTTGATGTAGCCGCCGGGGGTCGGCTGTCCGGCCGCGACCCGCTCGCTGTTGTCCGCGCCGCCGTAGCCGATCCGGAAGTCGTCCGTGAACCCGTTCGAGTCGGCCGCCGCCAGCCCGTCGAAGTCGTGGTCGACGACCGCCTCGACGACGTAACTGGTGGGGTTGCTCGGCCACTCGCCGGGCTCGTTGCCGTACATAGCGCCGTCCAGCTCCACGTCGATCGTCGTCGTCGGACCGGCGCTCACCACCGCGTTGATCCACTCGCCGCTCTCCCTGACGCCGTCGGTCGTGTCGCTCGACAGGACGACGTCCTCGGGCGCCTGCCCGGAGCCGTCGTTGTGGCGGCACTGCTCGGTGTAGAACCCGAGCGTGAACGTGGCAGAGTCCGTCTGGATCTGGTTGGCGTGGTCCACCGGCAGCCACCAGAGCAGACTCACCTCGGCGATGGACGATCCGGAGAAACACTCCCGACCGGTCGCCTCGTCGGCGATCCCGGTCGGCGACAACGGGACCCCCTTGTCCGAGGACGCCGCCGCCAGGAACTCGCGGAGCGTCATCTGGTTCGTCGGCTGGAACCCGGTGCTCGTGTCCTCGAACACACTGGAGTCTTGGATGCCGCCGACGCCGTACGCGATCTGAATCTCGTCTAGCAGCTCGACGACACCTTCCTCCTCGTCGGGGTCGTCCGCCTCCGGCTCTGTCACGCCGTTCTCGCTCGCGGCCTCCAACAACGCGCTCAGCCAGAGGTAGCCGGGGTTGTCACACAGCTCGACGGCGAACTGCACGCCGCCGAAGTCGCCCGGCTTCACGTCCTCGAGCTCGATCACGGCCGCGCCGTCGGCGTCGCTCTCCGTGCCGCAGAGGTCTCCGTCCACCGGAACGCCACCGTTGATGTTGTCGCCCGTCCGCAGCGTCCCGACGAACTGTTCGTACACGTCCGCCGTCTCGTCGTCTAGGTCCAGCGCGATGTCGTTGGCGTCCGGGTTCCCGTCGGGCGCCGGTAGCCGCACGTCCGTCGTCTCGGGCGAACTGGCCATCGAGGCGAACTCCGCCTCGTCTTCCGACCAGTCGCTGTAGTACTCGCTCGCGGCAACCTTCATGTCGAGGCTGCCGGCGGTGATGCTGTTCCCGGTGAACTCCTCGCGGTCCGAGAAGTACGCGCTCGTCCCCAGTCCCGCACCGGCAGAGACGACGCCCGCCGTCCCGAGTGCCGCGAGCACCCGTCGTCGTGAGAGTCGGATTCGGTCTGTCATGGTTCGGTCGTGTCTCCCCCCTCTCGGGGGAGTCCCACCGACGGGGTCGAACCGCCGTCACACGGCAGAGCCCGTGTCACGAGTCCCCAACCCAGGGGACGTCGTGATACGTCACGCCGTATCACGAGCCTCCGACTCGCGTCGGAGACGCCGTACGCGGCCGGCGGCGGGTCGACCCCGCCGCGTCCGCGTGGGAGACTGCAGACGCACACCTGGACCGTCACCGCCCACGCCGCACGACACCCCCTCTCACCCACGATCCCGGGTGTGCGTCGTTCGAACTGCTCGCGTCGTTCGCTCCGCCCGCCCGTCTCAGGAGTCGCTGGTCGCGTTCTCCTCCCGGGGCATCCCGGAGCCGTCGTTGTGGCGACACTGCTCGGTGTAGAACCCGATGTCGAACGTGGCGGAGTCCGTCTGGATCTCGTTGGCGTGGTCCACCGGGAGGTACCACCCGACCCCGATACACGACCGGACGTTCGCGTCGTAACACGCCCGCCCGGGTTCGTCGGTCGGGTCCAAGGGGAGCCCGGGCTGTGGCCCGATCGCCTCCGTCAGCTCTCGGAGCGACCCCTGGAACAACAGACGCTCACCGTCGGTCGTGGTGCCGCCGCCGGTGATCTCCGCCGTGATAGCAGACGCCGCCGCGGCCATCTCCTGGCGCACGTCGTCGTCACCACCCGGCGAGCTAGTGCCAGTGCCGCCGTCCTGGTAGACGAAGTAGGTGTCCGACGGCGTCGACGCGATGTCTCGCCAGAAGTCCGCGTCCGTGCTCGTCGGGTCGACGTCCAGCGCGACTACCTTGATCGTCACGCCGGCCACGTCCTTCAGGTCCGTCGCGGCGTCGCGGATGTTCTGGCGGACGGTGGAGTCCGGCGACGGTGCGTTGGTGAACAACACCGCGAACTTCTCGTTGCCGACCGTGCAGTCGCTCAGCGAGGTCTCGGCGAGTGTGAGCGCCTCTGCGACGTTCGTCCCGCCGGCCGGCGTGCTCGCCAGTGCGGCGTCGAGCCCGTCCAACACCAGCTGTTCGTCGTCCGTCAGCGGCTGCTCGATGGTGTCCTCGTCGGCGAAGGAGTTCACCGCGAAGCGGTTGTTGTCCGTGCTCCCCAGCGGCCCCGGCCCGAGGACTCCGTCGTCCGCGCCGTCCACGTCGTCCGTCGTGGTGACGATGTCGCGGGCGATCTCGTTTGCCGCCTCCGCCTTCGTGATCGTCGGGTCGCCGTCCGCGTAGACGGCGTCTTCCATCGACCCGGAGGTGTCGATGATGAGGTCCGCACACACTGGCTCTGACGCCTGGTCGAACACGTTGTCACAGTCCGCGTCGTACCAGACGCGGGTCTGCACCTCGTCGAGAAGTTCCACGACGCCCTCCTCCTCGTCGGGGTCGTCCGCCTCCGGCTCCGTCAGGCCGTTCTCGCTGGCGGACTCGAGCCCGCCGGACAGCCAGACGTACCCCGGGTTGTCACACAGCGCGAAGTCGAGCGTCAGTTCGCCGAAGTCCCCCGGCTTCACGTCGTCCAGGTCGATGCTCGCGGCGGGGTCGTCGTTGGCCGCGTCCGCGGACGCACACGGATCCTCCTCGTCCAGCGTCAGCGGCTTCGGGATCGACTCGTCGACGACTTCCGTGTTGTTCTGGAAGGTGGAGACGTTCTCGTTGCGGACCCAGAGCGGCCCGACGTCGTTCCCCAAGATCCCGGTGAAGTTGGTCGTGTCCATCGGGTTCTCCATCGTCACGTCCTCCTCGGAGATACCCTCCAGTTCGTCCGGCGACCAGTCGCTGTAGTGCTCCTCGTAGGAGACGACCATGTTCAACTCCCCCGCAGCGAGCTGGTTGCCCGTGAACTCCTCGCGGTCCGAGAAGTACGCGCTCGTCCCTAGTCCCGCGCCGGCGCTGGCGACCCCAGCGGTCCCGAGACCGGCGAGTAGTCGCCGGCGCGACAGTTCTAGTCCACTCGTGTCGTCTCGTGTCATCTGTCTGTTGTCTGTGTGCCGTCCTCACCCGACGGCGCTGGCGGTTGGCGTGTGGTACGCGTGGGGTGACTCCGGATCACGGCTGTGGCACGTCCGTCCGGTTCTGCCCGGAGCCGTCGTTGTGGCGGCACTGCTCGGTGTAGAACCCGAGATCGAACGTGACGGAGTCCGTCTGGATCTCGTTGGCGTGGTCCACCGGGAGGTACCACCCGAACCCGACCGCGTGGGTGGCCGGTGCCGCGCTGTAACAGTTCCGCCCGCTGCCGCCGGCGCTCGTCGCCGTGATGTCGCCCGGTAGCGGCAGTCCGAAACTGCCGTTCGTCGGCTCCAGGGTGTACTCCGCCAGGAACGTCCGGAGCGACACCGGACCGACCAGCGTCGACTCCTCCTCGTCGAGCACGTTGTCCTGGTCCGTGTCGTCCCAGACGATCACCTGGATCTCGTCGAGGAGTTCCACGACCCCCTCCTCCTCGTCGGGGTCGTCCGCCTCCGGCTCCGTCACGCCGTTTTCGGACGCCGACGTGAGCGCGCCGTACAGCCAGACGTAGCCCGGATTGCCACACAGCGTGAAGTCGAGCGTCAGCTCGCCGAAGTCTCCCGGTTTCACGTCGTCCAAGGCGATGCTGGCCGCCGGGTCGTCGTTCGCCCGGTTGCCGTCGGCACACGCCAACTCGGGGTCCAGCGTCAGCGGCTTGCCAGCCGAGCTGTTGACGACCTCCGTGTTGTTCTGGAAGGTGGAGACGTTCTCGTCACTGACCCAGATCGGCCCGACCTCGTCGCCCAGCAGCCCGGTGAAGTTGCCCGTGTCCGCCGGCATCTCCATCGTCACGTCTTCCTCGGAGATGCCCTCCATCTCGTCTTCCGACCAGTCGCTGTAGTGTTCCTCGTAGGACACCTTCATGTCCAACTCCCCCGCGGCGAGCTGGTTGCCCGTGAACTCCTCGCGGTCCGAGAAGTACGCGCTCGTCCCCAGTCCCGCGCCGGCGCTGGCGACACCGACCGTCCCCAGTGCCGCCAGTGCCTGCCGTCTCGACAGTTCGTAGCGCTCTCGTGTCATTGTGACTCCCCCTCGTGGGGTGGTCTCCCATTGTGGTAGTCGGGTGTTTGCTACTCGCAGGCTACTCCGGACCGAACGCACCGCTCGGTGGGCCCGAACGAGTCGTTCGAGCGGCGTTAGTCGCAGGATTACAGCCGCGAGCGGCGCTCTCGCCGCCGGTCCTCGTGAGGGCGTCTCGACAGGTCTCGGACTGCGTCCGGCGACTCGTGGCGGTGTGCGCGTCGCCGAACGGACGTTCGGCAGCTCGTCACTGCTGGTGAGTGTGTCCGACCGACTCACACCCGGCCGTCGACGAGTTCGCTCTCGACGGCGACTGGATGGCTCACTCTCGACGACGACCCCCCGACAGTCGGGGGACAGCGCGACAGGTTCCCTCGGCGCGGCGCCGGTCTCCGACCGCCCCGCGCACACCGGACGCGCCGCGCAGAGGCCGGAGGCTACCCGAGGCCCGACTGTCCCACGGCGACGGCAGACCGTCGAGCCGAGCGGGAACGGCAGACCGTCGGGCACGGGGGCCGCGGTCGATCCAGAGAACAGCGTCGTTCCCGAGTGCACACCACAGGGTAGTCACGAGCAGATCGGCAGACGCGCCGGCGTCGAAGCACGTCGGGTGGTCGGTCGTGCCGTCGAGACGACACCAGCGAGGAGAGTCCGCCCGCTCGTCGTTCAACCGACCGTTCGCACCGTCCGGGCCGTCGTCGCCATCCGCGTCGTCTCCACGACCACGAGCGGGTCTCCGCCACTGTCCTCGCCGCCGTCGGGGCGTTCGACGCTGCTCGGTCCGCCGTCGTCGTTGCCGGCCGTCGCCGTCGGTGTTCCCCCGTCGTTACCGGCGGTGGCCGTCGCCGTCCCGCCGTCGTTGCCGGCCGTCGCCGGGGCGTTCGCGGCGCCGAACTCCGCCTGGACCTGCTCCGTGTCCGTGAACGCCGCGAACGACGCGACGCCGGCGCCCGCCGACGCCGCCACCGCGACGGCCAGCGCCAGCGCCACGATCCGCCGCAACGGTGTGTCAGTCACCCCCCTCACCCCCGGCGGCGTAGTAGAACGTCAGGACGAACCCGACCGCCAACAGCCCGGCGACGAACGCCCCGACGCTCCAGGCCGACACACCCGTCTGGAACAACACCCAACCCGCGTAGCCAGCGAACGCCGCCGTCACCGCCGCCGACAGCCGTAGGTCCGAACGGGTGACGACCACCTCCGCCGGCGCCGCTGCCGTCTCGCCGCCGTCCGCCGCCGCCTGTGTCGTGTCCGTACTGCTCTCTCCGGTCGCCTCACCCCCTTCGGCCGTCTCGCCCCGCTCCGCGAGTTCCTCGCCGGTGGCCACGTCCGTGTCGGCCGTCGCGTGTCCGTCGGCCGTCGCGTGTTCATCGCCCGTCGCGTGCCCGTTACGCGCCGCGTGCTCGCCGTCTGTGGCGCGTGTCCCGTCTCCCGCTCGCTCGTCGTCTGCCTCGACGGTCCGGGCGCGCGGCGGCGGCTCGACTTCCGGCTCCGTCTCGCCGCCGTCGTCGCTCGGGTCCCCGTCCGGGTCCGCCCGTCCGTCGCCGCTCGGCTCCGTCGTCTCTGCCTCGCCGGTGGCTCCTCCGGTCGGGTCGATCCGCAGCGGCACCGAGCCGTCGTCGTCGCCGGGGTCGTCGTCGCCGGGACCGCCTCCGTCGCCGTTGCCGTCGTCGTCGTCGTCATCCCTGCCGCCCGTCCCGAGGGAGCCACTCCCGCCGTCGCTCCGGACGACCGACAGCAGTTCCGTCACGACCAACAACGTCAGCGGGGCGACGACGAACGACACGAACCCCGCGGTCGTCGAGCCGAACTGGACGACGTGGCCGACGAACGGCAGCGTGACGAGGACGCGCCCGATTATCTGATCACTCGCTACCGCCTGCGGGTCCGCCTCCTCGTTGGCGTCGCCCTTCGTCCGGAAGTACAGCTCCCCGTCCTGTGTGACCCGTTCGACGACCCGGTGTGTCGTCGGTAGCCGCCCGCCGTCGTGGCGGAACGTCACGATGTCGCCCGCCCCGATCCGGTCGGGCGGCACCTGTCGCACGATCACGACGTCGCCCGCGCCGATCGTCGGCTCCATGCTCCCAGAGACGACCGTGTAGCTCTGATCTGCGCCGACTACCGACGGCGCGGCGTACACCACGAACGGGACGAGGAGAGCCACCAGGAGGACCGTCCCGAGGACGTTCGCGATCGTTCGCAGCCGTCCCGTCGTGTCCGCGTCGTCACTCACGGCGACCACCCCACCGGTCTCGGTGTCGTGTGTCGGCACTGCCGTGCGCCGAACTGGAGCGTCGCCGCCGCGGTGCCGCCGTCGACGCTCGCGTCGGACGGCAGCGACCACGACAGCTCCACACAGCCGGCGACACCGTCCAGACAGTCGTCGCTCTCGGTCGTCGTCAGCCGGACCCCGTCGCCGAGCGCCGCCCCCAGTCCCGACAGCGACCCGTCGTAGATCGCCGTCGTCGCCGTCGCCGAACACGGCACCCGGGACGCCACCGACACGACGAGTTGGTCCGCGAGACGCGTCGACGGAGTCGTCGCCGTCAGCCACAGCCGCGCGGCACCGCCGGAGACCTGCCCGGCGGCCGTCACCCCACCCGTGTCACCCGGGGTCAGGTCGTCGAACGACACCGACAGCGTCTGGCCGTCCTCGAACGTCGTCGGCGGCGCCGGCGGCTCGCCGTCGGCGGTCGCGGCACCGACGGCCAGCCCGAGCGATCCGCTCGTGAACACGTTGCCGCCGACGACCTCTCGATCCGACAGGGTAGCGTACACGCCGGTCGCCCCCAGGAACCCCGTGCCGGCGGCGGCCGTCAGCGCCCCCAACAGCCGTCGCCGCGACGGTCCGTCGGCGGTCACGGCGACCCTCCGAAGGGGTTCGGGCTCCCGCACGGTACGCCCGCGAACACGAGATCCAGTCTCGCCTCGTCCGTCTGGACGTAGTCACCGACGTCTGCCGGCAGCGACCACGACAGTCCCAGACAGACGCGGCTCCCCTGCGAGAGACAGTCGGCGACCCGATAGCCGTCCGACAGCGCCGCGACCGTTCCGCGGAGACTGCCCTCGGCGACCGTCGGCTCGTCGATCCCCTGCGTGCCGTCACACGCACCCACGAGCCCGTCGTCGCGCCACACGACTGTCTCCAGGGCAGCCCCCAGCTCGCCGCCGGGTCCCTCGTCCGACGCCGCCGCCTCCGGGTCCGTCACGCCGTTCTCGGACTCGGTGAGCGACGGGCGGAGCCAGACGGCGACCCCCTCGTCGTCGTTCGGTCGGTCTGCCGCGAGCAGGCCGATGGCCAGGCGGCCGTCGTCGCCCGGGACCACGTTGCCGACAGTGACGACCGCACTCGCCGCCTCCTCGCGGTACGCCGGGGTCTGGTCCGGATCGAGCGCAGTCTCCGCGTCGACCGAACCGTCCTGTGTCGTCACGACACCGTCGTAGCGCGTGTACCACGCGACTCGGAGCCGTGTGTCGTCCGTGTCGCCGTCCGGGTCCGCGGCGACCGAGTAGCCCCAGGGTGACGACCGGCGGTCGCCTACCGCCGCGACTGTCGCAGTCAGTCCGCCCACCGCAATCAGGAGGCCGCGTCGAGTCTGCCTGTCCATGTGTGTGCTCCGGCGGCCCGTCGGGGGGGTCACGCCGTCGCCCGCTACGACCCCACTCGTCTTCGTTAGGCGCCAGCTACGGCCAGCTCCCGCCGAAGTAGCCGGCGTGTAGTTACTTCGGTGCCGGGCGTCCACCCGGCGACGAACCGTGCAGCAGTCCACACCCGCGCCCGTCGAGATCGAGCCGACGGAGGCGTACGAGCTCCTGGGCAACGACCGCAGACGGCGGACGCTCGTGCAGCTTCGCGCCGCCGGACGGTGTTCGCTCGCGGAGCTGACGGACGCCGTCGTCCGGCGGGAGACGAGCGAGCGTCCGCCGCCAGAACGGCTCCGCCAGAGCGTGTACAACTCGCTGCGCCAGACACACCTCCCGCGGCTGGCGGCCGCCGACGTCGTCGCGTACGACCGCGACCACCAGGTCGTCCGGCTGCGTCGCCGGGCGCGGGCGTTGGACCGTTACCGCCACGCCGCCCCCGGCGGGATGACGTGGGCAGAGTGGTACCGGAACGTCGCCGTCGCCGGGCTGTGGGGGCTGTTGTTGATCCACCTGGACGTGCCGCCGCTCGCGGAACTGGACGGGCTCGTCGTCACCGTCGTCTCGCTGGCGGCGCTGGCGGGTGTCGGTATTGCCAGAGTGTGGCACCGACGGTGGCTGTACCGCCGGCTCCTGTTCGACCGCTAGTCGTTCGTCTGTCTCGCTCGCTCGCCGTCCCGGGGCACCGGCGCCTCGAACAGTCGCGTCCCGCAGTCGACACAGCCACCGGCGACCACCGGCACGTCACGACAACACGACGGCACCGTCTCGCGCGACAGCGCCACCTGCCCCCGACAGTCCGGACACCGGTCCAGCCACAGCCGGAGCCCCGCGAGCACGGTCGTGCGTGCCTCGAAGTCCAACGAGCCCCAGTGGCTCGACCGACGGGCGACCAGGGGGGCGGCCGCCAGGTCGAGCCGAGCGGCCGTCGGAGACTCCCACTCCGCGACGGCAGTGTCGTCGACGAACGCTTCGAACTGCTCGGGCGACCGGCGGAAGCTCACCGCAGACGGCTCCACGTCCGGGAACTCCGCCAGCCGGAGCAGCGCGTCCGGGTCGGCCGCGGTGCCGAGCCGATCCGTCGCCGACTGCCACCGAGACCGGAACGGCGGCGACAGCTCGAGCTCGTCGTCCCCCTCCCCCGTCGAACGGAGGATCCCCGCGGCGACGAGCACGCGCTCGGCGTTCGGATCGTCCTCGTCGGACACCGTCGGGGCGTGGAACCACGCCCAGACCCGGTCCGGGAGGTACCGACGGGTGAGCGTCGGCGTGTACGGGACGGCGTACCCCCGGACGGCGACGGACGCGAGCCCGACGACGACGGTCGCGCCGCCGACGAGCGGCCACTGTGACGCGAGCGCGCCGCCGACGAGCGCGACCAACAGCGTGTTCAGTGCGGTACACGGACGACAACGGTTCTCTCCGGTGTGTTCCGGCGGACGAACCCTGCGTGCCAGACTCCGGAGTCGGGTCCGGAGTGATCGGTCGTGTGACATCCTCGGAGGAGAGAGGCGGGCAGTGGAGTTGGTTATGCAGTGGCTTCCCCGCTCGTCGCCGACGGCTCCGCCGGCCGGAGCCCCAGTAGTCGATAGTTACTTTATCGATGGGTAGTGAGTAGTCGAAGGGTAGACACGGATGCGAGATCCGAACGGGGCCAGACAGGAGGAGTCGACCGTCCGGGAGTGGGACCCCGGGACGGAGCTGACAGTCGCGGTCGTGACGACCGTCGCCGAACTACGTGGAACGGCGCCGGACGCGTTGACGCCGCTGTCGGAGGCGATCGATCCGGACGCCGTCCAGGCGTTGTTCGAGGGCGACGGCGACCCGGTCGTCCAGTTCGAGTACGAGGACTGTGTCGTCACCGTCGACAGCCGGAGCATCGCGGTGGTACCCCCCGAACACCGGATCGAGTGACACCGACCGTCTCTGGTACCGACGGGGAGCCGGCCTCGGACGAGACAGTGACCGACCGCGCGCCAGTTCGCGGTCGGGTCCGGTGAGTCGGCGTTCCTCCGTATCAAAGTCCACTCTGTACTCATTTCTCTACTCCGTTATCGATTTTTGTTTCGGAATCTGAACCACGAGTCTCCAGACAGTTCGAGTGGTGTTACCGTGACCCGGATTTATGTACCGGAACAGAGAATCTGCACACGCACACCTCCGACACACTCGGACCGTGTGTGAGGGAGGCGTCACGATGAGTACGACACCAGACGGCAGTGAGACTGGAGAAACGACTGCAGTCGGGACGGAGACGACGAGTGAGTTGGGATACGACGAGGCGTTCGGGCTGCTGAAGAACGGCAGACGGCGGGCAGTGTTGTCGGCACTCGCGGACACACCGGAGACGACGCTGTCGGAACTGGCGGAACGGATCGCGGCCGAGGAGAACGACACGGAGCCGACGCTGCTCACGTCGGCCCAACGGAAACGAGTGTACATCAGCCTCTACCAGAACCACCTCCCGAAGCTGGCAGACGAGGGTGTGATCGACTACGATCGCAGCCGGGGTGACGTAGTACGGCGGCCGCCGGCAGACCGGTTGATCGCGTTTCTCGACGGACTGGAAGGGCGTGACACCGACCCGGCGCTGGCCGACGGCCTCCGTCGCCGACACCTCTTGGGCGGGCTGGCGGCGACGATCGCGCTCGCGGGGACCACGTTGGCGCCCGCGACCGCGCCAGCCTGGACCGCGGTCACCAGCGGGTCGTTGTTGGCGATGTGCTGTGTCGAGCGAGTCGACTGGACACGGGTGGATCACACGCTGTCGGACGCTCGGCTGCCGTTGGCGGTGACGGTGGCCGTGACGCGGCTGTCGACGCTGTGGCGGCGGTGACGGCAGCCGCGACGCGGCGACACCGGAAGTTGTCCGTGCCTACGTGGCCAGTAGGCAACGCCTTCAGTCGGCTCGTGGTGCCGTTACGCGGCGGGTAACGAGGTGCCCCGGCGACCAGAGACGGGTATGAGCGAGTCACAGGAGCGACGGAGAGTCCCGACGACAGCCGTCAGGACGCGCCTCGAGGGGTCGACGACACTACCGGACGAGCGCGCAGCGGCCGTGCTCTCTGCGCTGGCCGACGACGACTGTCGGGCGATCCTCGCCGCCGTCCGCGACCGCTACCGGTCCGTCGAGGAGATCGCGGCCGCGACGAACGTGCCGACCTCGACGACGTACCGGAAGCTCGACCGACTCTCGGAGGCCGGACTGCTCCACGAGGGGAGTCGACTCCCGTGTGAGGGTCGCCCGCCGACGACGTACACGGCCGCGGTCCGAGACGTCCGCGTGGCCGTCGCCACCGAGGGTCCGGTGGTCAGGGTGTGGAGACGGCCGGAGTGACGGCAGCTACGCTCGCTCGTCGTGACGCAGTTCCTCGTCACCGTGCCAGGTCCGGGGTCTGAGGGCGACGACGACGGCCACGAGCGCGTAGCCGGCGACGACGGCCGTCACCACCACTCCGGACGCGTCGCCGACGGCGGCGCTGGCCGGCCACGGCTCCGCGACGAACGCGGTGACGCGGATCACCCACGCACCGAGCACGACGAACACGAGCGGGAGGTACATGCGTCGGAGTCGGTGCGCGACCGCTTCCTCCGCCGTCACTGCCGGCTCCGGAGAGGCGTACGCCGCGCTCAGCCGTTCGCGCCACCCCTCCGACGGCTCGCAGTCGGGGTCGAGTCCGGGTGCGAACACGTTCCGCTGGAGGTCACGCACCCGCGAGCGCCAGATGTCGTAGCCGCGGTAGCGGCGCGCCTCGACGATCAGGAACACCGTCAGCGCGGCGACGCCGACCAGAACGACGTAGTGGGGGTGTGACTCCGCCGAGAACGTCCACGTCAGGATCGCGGCGATCAGGATCACCGCCCAGTTGGTCGTCCGGTCCAGCCGTTCGCGCCAGAACTTCGTCCGGTGGAGCTCGCCGCGGTAGAGGTGCGCGAGCGCCGAACTCGGTCCCATCTGCTCGTCCAACAGTCCCAACCCAACGTCGTCGTCGCGGTCGCCGAGGCCCGGAGCGGTCCCTCCGGTCGCCGACTGCTCGCCGCGTCTCGTCTCTTCTCTCCCAGTCGACGGCCGCCCGTTCCGTCGTGTCGTCTCCCCTTCGGTCGACGATCGCCCGTTCCGTCGTGTCGTCTCCTCTCTCCCAGTCGACGGCCGCCCGTTCCGTCGTGTCGTCTCCCCTTCGGTCGCCGACCGCCCGTTCCGCTGTCTCGTCTCCTCTCCCCCGGGCAACGACTGCTCGCCGTCCGGCGCCGAGTCGGTAGCCTTGCTCGAACTGTCCACTTCTGACTCCGCCCCGTCGGTCATCGTACTCTACTCCAACCCGCCGAGGCTTACGGCTTTCGCCTCGCTGACCGCTCTGGTCGGAGGGGGCTCTAACCGATCGGAAGTGCAGTCTTGTTTCAGTACTACCAGGAGAGCCGACTCGCCACGGAGTTCTGTCACGGCGCTGCGTTAGATGTAGGGTTTATTACTACGAAGCGTGTAAACGAATACGATGCCGAGGGAGAAGCTGTTGACGGCGTGTCCGTTCTGTGGCTTGGAGGGTCGGGGAATCGATCCGGAGGTCCGGCACCGGACAGTGTGTACCCACGTCGAGGAGGTCCACCCCGGGCGTGTCGAGGAACTCCACCGCCCGACGGTCGACGAGTGAGCTACTGGAACACGGTCACCCGGCCGTCGCCACGAATCTCTACGAGCGTCCCGCGGTAGACGAAACGCATCGCCGCGGCCTCGACTCCGCCTCTCTCGAACAGGGCGCGTTCCACTGCCTCCACGTCGATCACCGACCCCAGCGGCGGGGTCGCCACCGCCGTCGGGTCGACTCCCTCGGCGGCCGCGACCCCGCCGATCACGACCGTCACGAGATCGGCGTCGTCCTCGGGGTCGAACGACCGACGTTCGACCGGGTGCCACTGTCGGCTGTACAGCAGGGACGGCTGTCCGGACTGGTCCACCTCCTCTTCCGGACTGTCGCTCACGCCGTCCCCCCGCGGGCCAGCGGCTCGTCTAGCACAGACGACGCCACGCCGATGTCGCTCGTCCACCCGATGCTGTCCCGGTCGGAGTCGTACGCGACGAACCCGGCGCCGTCTGGCTTCGGCACGTGGACGCGCCCGGTCGACACCGCTACCGTCTCGCGACCCGGGAGCTCTGCCTCGCCGACGGACGGTGCACCCGTCGACTCTCGACCCCCGAACGGCGGCCGCCGGCGCGCGTGTGCCAGAGCGTCGAACGTTCGATCCAGCACTCTCCGGTCGAGGCGGCTCCCGCCGTCACTGCTGTCTATCACTCGCGCCACCTTCTACCACGGTAAGAATTCTCTCGGTATACACTTTTCGGCAGGCTCGAACCATCAACGACGTGATCTGTGTTTCTCGCCGGCGCGCGAGCGGTGGTGTCAGCCTCGTCCGACACGCCCGCGTCGGTGGTCGGGTCGCTCGGGAGGAGTCGAGCGTCGTGGTCGTTCGTGGTGAGTCGGTCGAGCCCAGACGAGCGACGGGGACGCGTGGTCGGCTCCGAGGATCCGTGTCGAGCGTCGGCGGTCGACGACGAGGTGCTACACGAGCTCCGCGAACGGGGCGTCGCCGACAGAGCCCGACGACGACCGCGGTGACACCCGTGGACACCGAGCGCCGACACGCTAGTACTGCGTGAGCTGTACAAGAGCAGCGAAACTGTAGCGCCGCCGGCGGCGTACAGACGGACGTGCAGCCCAGTGTCGCAGTCGTCGACACCGGGGTTCAGGCGTTCCGGGTGGGCGACAGCGACGGCGTCCAGTTCCACCCGGAGTACGACCGCGAGACTGCAGCGTGGGTGATTCGCGGCAAGGAGTTCGATCCGGAGCGAGAGACGGCGCTGTTGGCGGAGCTCACAGACGACACCGTCGCGGCGGCCGCGCAGGCGAGTCTGGTGTTCGACAACTTCGTCGAGATTGCTGCTCGGGGTGGACGAGCGACTACAGCGTAAGCGTCGCGTCCGGCATCGGACCGGAGACACCGCCGAAGGCGGTCTCGTACCCCTCGTGGCGGGCAGTCTGTGGCTGGACCGTGACGGAGAGCTCGAGTTCGTCGCCGGACTCGACGCCGTCGACGACCGCGCCGTAGTGGTACGCCAGGTTCGGATCGAGCGTCCGTCGGAGTCGGCCGTCGAACACGGTGTCGCCGTCGCGCCGGAGTCGCCCCCGGAGCCCCATCGCCGGGATCAACATCCGGTTGTGCTCCGTCCGGGCGGAGACTGCGAGGTACTGGCCGTCGCCGTCGACGCCCGCCGGCGGCTCGTCCAAGACGGTGACGGCGAGGACCGCGTCGTCGCTCTCGACTGTGCCGCGGACGTTCCCCGGGAGTTCGCCGACCGCCGGCGCTCGGGAGTCCGGCAGCATCTCCATCTCCATCCGAGAGACAGCGCCGGGGGTCGCGGCTTCGTCGTCCGGCGTGATCTCGAAGTCGATCTCGTCTCTGTCCGCCCGGCTGTACGAGAACGGCAGTTCGACCGTCACGGGCTCGTCGAACCGTCCGCGGAAGCTCCCGGTCTTCCGGGTGGGAACTGCGCCGACGCTCAGCTCCACCGTGTAGTCGCCGTCGCCCGCCAGCCCGAAGTTGGCGCCGTAGTGGAACCCCATCGGCTGTGACAGCATCGGGTAGATCGCCTCCTGCGTGACGAGTTCGCCGTCGCGGTAGATCGCCGTCGACAGCCCCGTCTCCGGCAGAACTCTCCCCGTCTCCGGGTCCCAGACGCTGGCCATCAGGTGAACGTCGTCCTCCTCGCCGACCGCCGTCAGCGAGGTCTCGTCGCCGACGACGTTCCAGAACCGGTGGGCGTAGCTGTACGTCAGCCCGAAGGCGTAGTCACCCTCGCGGGCCGTCCCGACCATCGCCATCCCCTCGACGTGGCTGGGGACGTACACCCCGTCCGGACGGTCCTCCGGGATCGGCGGCTGGCCGACCTGTTCCGTCTCGAACCCGCCGAGACAGCCCGCGAGACCCACCGCCCCTACGGCCGCTCCCGTCCGGAGGAAGGCACGTCTGTCCATACGCTACGTTCCGCCGCCCGCGGGCAAGTGGATTCTGTTCTCGACCCCGCGCAGCACACGACCGCGTGCGCCCCACAGTGCCCCCTCCTGACATGTCACGCAGTATCAAACTTTACGTCGGATTCCTCCATACGCACTGACATGGCAACGGTAGACGAGACGGGAGTGCCACGAGACGGAAACGTCGTCGAACGAGTGACACACCTGGCGCAGCGTGCGAACTCGGCGTTCGCTGCCGGGAGCGTGGCGGTGCCGCTGGGGGTCGTCGCCGTCGCGGCGGCGCTGGGCTCTACCGCGGGGTTGTTCTACGCCCACGTCGCCGCCGGCGCGCTCTGGTTCGGCTTCGCGCTCGTGTTTCCGGCGGTCGTCGGCCCGGTGTTGGGTGGGTTGGACGACGACGCCGCCCGGA
Organism: Halobaculum sp. MBLA0143; assembly: GCF_041361465.1. Taxonomy (NCBI): domain Archaea; kingdom Methanobacteriati; phylum Methanobacteriota; class Halobacteria; order Halobacteriales; family Haloferacaceae; genus Halonovum; species Halonovum salinarum. The sequence continues at coordinate 32,978 of NZ_JBGKAC010000002.1, read as the reverse complement.
AGGTGACCCGGCGGCTGACGCCGAAGGTGATCTTCTTCGTGTTCGGCGCGAGTCTGGCGACGGTCGTCTCCGGCACGCTCCTGTTGAGCGGCGACGCCGGGCTGGCGTACGGCTACAGCGGCACCTGGCCGACGCTGGCGCTCGCGTCCGGGTGGGGACTGTTCTTCTTCGGGCTGGCCGTGCCCAACCGACTCCACCTCCGGGAGTACTACCTCCGGACCGCCTCCGACACGGACGAGTCGGCGCTGGCGTCCGTCGAGAAGAAGATCCTCGCGGTCGGACTGTTCGAGGCCGCCGCCATGCTCGGGATCATCGCGGTGATGTCCGGGCTCCGGCTCGGCGTGTGAGCCGTCGCTCGCACACCGTTCGACCGCCTCGGAACACGCCCACCGACCGGATCGACCCCGCGACGAGCGCGGCCACGTAGAGGGACGACAGCCAGACGAGCACGTTCCGCCGCGTCGCGCCCGGTGCGGTCCCGGGGAGTCGACCTCCCCCCCGGGGACGATCCATCAGGCGTCGCCCGTTCCCCGGTCGTCCCGGGTCGCCTCGGCTTCGGTCTCGCTCGTCTCCTCCTCGCTGCTGGCGTCGCCCGCCTCGGCCGTGTCGCCGTCCGTGTCGTCGACGCCGTCGGCAGCGTCTGTGCCACTGGAGTCGTCTGTCGCTTCGGCTTCCGAGTCGTCGGGCTCGCTCTCGCTCGTCTCCTCGGCGTCGTCCGCGTCGTCCGTGCCGTCCGCGTCGTCCGTGCCGTCCGCGTCTGTACCGTCGGATTCGTCTGTGGTCTCGTCGATCAGATCGTCCGTCTCGTCCGCGTCGGCACCACTCTCGGTCGAGCTGGTGTCGGCCGGGTCGTTCGGTGTGTCGTCGTCGGAGTCACCCGTCTCGTCGGACGTATCCGAGTCGTCAGTCGAGGCGTTCGCGTCGGCGGCGGCGTCGTCCGCGTTCGACACGTCGTCGTCGGGGCCGCCCTCGGGCACGGATTCGGTGTCCCTGTCCGACTCCGGATCTGGGTCGGTGCCGTCGTCCGGCGTGTCACCGGCGGTCGCGTTGCCGTCGCCGCCGTTCGGGTCTCCCGGGGCGGGGTCGTCCGTGGCTTCGTCGTCGATCTCGACCGTCTCGTTCCCGCTCGACCCGGGCTCGACCGTCTCGTTCCCGCTCGACCCGGGCTCGACCGTCTCGTTCCCGTTCGATTCGGGTTCGACAGTTTCGTTGCCGTCGGGTGCGATCCCGGCTGTCTCGTTGCCGTTCGACTTGGGGTCGACCGTCTCGTTGTCACCGATTTCGAGGTCGACCGTCTCGTTGCCGTTCGATTCGGGATCGATAGTCTCGTTCCCGTTCGACTCGGGTTCGACCGTCTCGTTCCCGTTCGACTCGGGTTCGACCGTCTCGTTGTCACCGATTTCGAGGTCGACTGTCTCGTTGCCGTTCGACTTGGGGTCGACCGTCTCGTTGTCACCGATTTCGAGGTCGACCGTCTCGTTCCCGTTCGACTCGGGCTCGACCGTCTCGTTCCCGTTCGACTCGGGCTCGACCGTCTCGTTCCCGTCCGAATCGTCCACGTCGTCTCCGACGGTTTCGTCGTCCGTCGGTTCGTCCGCGTCCTCGACGGCCGTCTCGGCCGTCTCGACTGCGTCCTCAGACTCGGAACTCTCGTCGGAGGCCGGTGTCGTCTCGTTGCCGACCACGTCGACCACGGGCAGTTCCGTCTCCTCGTCGCTCGTCGTGTCGTCGTCCACCGAGACGACGCCGAGGCCAAACGCCGAGACGACTGGCGTCGGTGTCGGGACGGGGGTGATCTCGACCGTGAGCGGCTGGACCGCCGTCTCCGTGTCGCTCACGAGCGCGAGACTGCCGAGGCCGGCACCGGCGGTCGCGGCCGCTAGAACCACCGCCGCCACGACCACCACCGTCACCGGTCGGCTCACGGTGCCCCCCCGTCGCCGTCCGACTCGTCCGACTCGTCCGACTCGTCCGACTCGTTCTTCTCGGTGTCCAGTTCGCCCTCGCTGTCGGCCTCCTCGTCGGCCTCCGACTCCGCGGGCGACGACACCGGAGTCACAGCAGCGTCCGTCGTCGTAGCAGTCGTCGTCTCTGTCGTCCCTGTCGTCTCTGCCGACTGCGCTGCGGTCGCGGCTGCGACGGCCTCCCGGGCGGCACTCGCCCGTCTCCGGCCGTCGAGCGTGACGTACACTGCGGCGAGACAGCCGAGTAGCCCGGCCGTCGCCGCACCGACCGCGACCGCGTCCGGCGCAGCGCCGACGGACACCTGGCCGTACACGTTCCAGCCAGCGTACGCCGCGAGCCCACCCGCCGCGAGCGCGCTCAGTGTGAGATCCGTCTCCGCGACCGACACCGTCGCCGGCTCCGACGCCGGCTCCGACGCCGGCTCGGCCGGCGGCGTCCGCGACGTGACGCCGTCGCCGTCCGCCGCAGTTCCGCTCGCCGTCTCCATCGCCTCCATCACGGTCGCGTCTGTCGTCTCCATCGCCTCCATCACGGCCCCGTCTGTCGCTGGCTCGGGTGGTCGGCGTCGGCCGCCGTCGGCCGTCGGAGCCCCAGTCTCTCGTGGCGTCACGACGGCCGCCGGGGGTGTGTCGGGAGCGTCCGTCGCCGGGTCGCCGACGGGCTCGTCCGTGTCGTCGTCCGCATCGCCGTCTGCGTCGTCACCGCGGCGCATCCAGCCGTACAGCTCCGAGCCGCCGAACAGGAGCAACGGCACGACGACGAGCGTGACGTAGCCGACCGGGGTGTTCGCCCAGAGGATCACGTAGCCGATCAACGGGATCGACAGCGTCACCTCGCCGAGCACGTCCCCCGGCGAGACGAGCCGGGTGTCCGGGTTCTCGTTGGCGTCCCCCTGCGTCAGGTAGGCACCGTCTACGACCTCGACCACGCGGTGGGTGGTCGGCACCTCGCGCCCGTTGCGGTACGTCACCACGTCGCCGACGCCGACGGCCGTGCTCGCGTCCACGATCACCACGTCGCCGGTCGACAGCGCCGGCTCCATACTCCCCGAGAGGATCACGAACCCGTAGTTCGCCCCGACCAACTGCGGCACTGCGAACACGACGAACGGCACCACCGCCGCGACGAGCAGGACCGTCCCCCCGATGGCCGCGATCCGCCGTGCCGTCTGCCGGCGGTCCGTCGCCGCCGACGCCGGCTCGTCGTCGTCCGGTTCACGCCCTCTGCGGGTCTCGCGCGTCTCGCGGGTCACTCGAACCACCCCGAGTCGGTCAGCGCGGCCGTCGGTGCCGACAGACACTGCTCGGCGGCGACGGTCACGGTCAGATCGGCGCTTGCAATTCCGACGAACCCCGCGGGGTCGAACCGTGCAGCCAGCGTCACCGGGGTGGCGACACAGCCGTCCGTTCGGCTGCCGTCGTCGACCACCAGCGGCGTCGCCTGCGCGAACCCGTACAGTGTGTCGTCGGCCAACGTCTCGGTCGGACTGCCGTCGGCCGTCGCCGTCGACAGCCGGACCCGGACCGTCTCCGTCGCCGTCGTCTGCGGCGTCGTCGCTCGAATCGACAGCGCGACCGGTCGGTCGAATCCGTCGACGGGCTCCACTCTGACGACCGTCGTCTCCGTCGCCGCCGCGTCCGTCAGTGCCACTGCCGGGAGCGTCACCGTCGGGCCGTCGACGACGCCGTCCGGCTGCGTCGGGTCGATCCCAGCGCCGGCGTCCGTCCAGTAGGCCACCCGCACGTCCAACTGCCCGGCGTCGACCGCGCTCTCGACCGTCTCGCGGTCCCGGACGACCGCGCCCGTTCCTGCGCCGCCCAGTGCCGCCGTCCCGGCCGCGACGCCCGCCAACAGCCCCCGCCTACTGAGTCGCATCCTCACCTCCGGTCGCCGTCTCGAACGGGCTGCCGTCGCCCGCCGGCACTGCCGCGAACACGGCGTCGAACCCCAGGGAGTCTCCCTGAGAGCGGTTCGTCGACGCGTCGTACGGGAACCGCCACGCCAACGACACACACCGGGGTGCGCCAGGCGTCAGCCCCGTCACGACGAGTACGCCCGCGTCGGCACCAGCGCCGCCAGCACCCAACGCCACGCTCGCGGGCTGTTCGGGGACGGTCACCGTCTCGGTGACGTCGACCTCACCGTCACAGGTGCCCAACGGCGAGCCGTCGCGCCACACCGTCACCAGGAGTTCGTCGTCGAGCTCACCGTCCGTCGCCGTCGTGTCGCCGGCGGCCTGCTCCGGCTCGACGAACTCCCCCTCGCCGTCGGCCGTCACCGTCGTCTGGAGGTAGATGTCGATCTCGTCCGCGAGCAGGTCGTCCGTCGCGGTCGTCTCCAGTCCGACGATCACGACGCCGTCGTCGCCCGGGAGCACACCAGACAACGAGAACACCGGGCCGTCTGCGGCCGCGGCGAGGTCGTCGACGTACGCTGGGTCCGTCTCCGGGTCGAGCGTCGCGTCGAGTCCGGGGTCGGTCGTGCCGTTCTGTCGCTCCTGGAAGACGCCGTTGTAGCGTTCGTACCAGGCCACCCGGACCACCGACTCCGGGAGCCCACTCGTCTGTGCGTAGCTGTAGTTCGTGAACCGTGGCCGTTGCCGTCCGAGGGTGGCCGTCCCGACCCCCAGCGATCCGAGTCCGACTGCGGCCAACAGTGTGCGCCGTGTGAGTTGCATGTTCCCTTCGCCGACTCGCGCCGGCGTCGGCCGGCCGTCCCGACCCAGTCTCGCGTCTGTCTCCGTTCGTACGTCGCTCCGGCCGGAGTTAGGTATACGCCGGCTACCGTCCGGTCCGGTCGCCGGGCTGTCTGCTGTCCGTCCGTCTCCCGCCGTCGAGGTGGCCGGCCGGGCGAGTGCGTCTCGCCACGGTGTCCGGCCCCGAGGCCGGGAGTGAGTGTCGCCTACGCCCCCGGTACGACGACCGTACCGGCGTGGAGGGCCGTGTCGGGGGACCAGTGTCGGCGTCGGCGACGGTGACGCCGAGATCACCGGTGACTCGCCGGATCAGGTCGTCACCGTCGGGCCGGAGCCGTCGTTGTTCCGGGCCTGCTCGGTGTAGAACGCCACGTCGAACGCGACGCTGTCGCCCTGCACCTCGTTGCCGACGTCGAACGGCAGTTCCCACGACATCGCCAGACAGTGCTGGATCCCTTCGCCGACGAACGGCTCGCGGTCCGAGTCCGTCGCCGGATCCGCGAACTCGTCGTACAGCGTCGCCCGGTTGCCGTCCAACGGGATCCCGTTGCCCGACGACAGTGCGGACAGTGCACTGTCCAGCGTACCCGACACGATCAGCCGCTCGGTCACGAACTGGCCCGCGAGCAGCCCGAACACCGCCGGGATGGCCGCCGGGTCGTTCACGTCGTAGAAGAAGTCCGGATCGTTGCCCGAACTCCCGGCCGCGCCGGCCATCGCCTGGAGTGTCGTCTCGTCGGCGCTCGCAATGGAGACGGTGTACAGGTCCGTTCCCGGTGCCGGGCTCGCGGCCCGCGCGTCGTCGGCGGCGTCCGTCGGTGCCACGGGCGTGTTCGGCCCCTGGCCCGCGAAGTTGGACCCGTCCGACAGCGTGATGTTGGCCGCCCGGACGCCCGCACGGCCGTTGGTCGCCAGTTCCCCCTGTGCGTCCTCGACACCCTCGCCGATGAACGTCCCCGTGGAGATGGACGGTGCAGTCGCGTTCGGGTCCGAGTCACCGTCGCCGTCGTTCGGTGTCGACGGCTCACTGCCCGTGACCACGTTCGCCAGCTTCTGTCGGAGCCCCGACAGCGCCGTGTCGATGAGGCTCAGGTCCGACGTGAGCGGCTGGAGCACGCCCGTCCGGGGCTCCGTGTCGTCTGTCCCCTCGCCGTCGAAGTAGGCGACGCCCACCTGGAAGTCAGTTCCCTGGCGGTCGAGGTAGTCAACGAACTGTCGTGTGCCGAGTTCCACGAGGTCGATCCGCGTGGTCTCCGGGTACGTCGTACCGTTCACCTGGATCTCGTCGTCGCTGACGATTCCGCCGTACTGGTCGTACAGCATCGAGCCGGAGAAGTCCAGCGTGAGCACGATGTCCGCTGGCTCCGTCTCGTCGCGGACGTTGTCACAGTCCTCGTCGTACCACAGCTCCACGTCGATGTTGCGTGCCAGGTCCGCGGCCTCCGTCTCGTCGACGGCTGCCTCGCTGTCCGTGTTCTGCCCTTCGCTCTCGGCGACGTCGGTCGCCTGCATCCAGAGGTAGCCCGGGTTGTCACACAGGTGGAGGCTGAAGGTCACCTCACCCTCGTCGCCCGGCTTCACGTCGCCGAGTTCGATCAGCGCCTCCTGTGGCTCCCCCGTCGTCGGATCCGTCCCGTACGTCGCCTCCGACAGCGGCGGGATGTTGTCACAGTCCAGGATGTCGACGTTGCGGCCGTTGTCGTCGTCACCCTCCAGGCCAGCGTCGTCCGTGTACCGCCGGACGCTACCGTCCGTCAGTTGGATCGACTGCTCGCCGTCCTGGTCGTGGTCCGGGTGTGCGTTGACGAACGTCGTCTCCCCGTCCGCGGTGTACGTCTGTTGCCAGTCGACGAGGAGGTCGAGTTCGCCCGCGACGAACTGATTGTTCTGGAACGTCTCCTCGTCCGCGTAGAACGCGCTCGTGCCGAGCCCGGCACCCGCCGAGGCGAGCCCGACAGCGCCGACGCCCGCGAGCACCTTCCGCCTGCTGAGTCGCCCGATTCCGTTGTTGTCTGTCATGTGTTGTGAATTGTCGATCTGTGTCGTGTCGTCCAGTCGGTCGGTCGTTGTTCGCTCGCGCGATTCGACCCGGGAGATCCCGGGGGGCCGTTCACCGGCCGTCGTCAGGAGGGTGGCGGAGTGTTGCGAGCCTGCGTCGCCGTCGCGGCGACGTCGAAACTCACGCTGTCGGACTGCGTCTCGTTGCCCGAGGCGAACGGGAGCTCCCACTCGAAGCCGATACACTGGGTCGTCATCGCCGGGTACGGCTGGACGCCGGCGTCGACGCGGGAGCCGTCGAGGGTGATCCCCTGGCTCAACTGGTCGAACACCTCCCGCATCGTCCCCTCGACGATCTTCTGTTCGCCCGCGAGCACGATGTTCGCAATCTGGGCGTACACCGTGTCCAGGTCGGCCGGGTCCGGCGCGACGAAGGCGTCGTCCGGGCTGGAGGCGATCTGCGTCTCCAAGAACGTCTCGTCGGCCCCGGTGCCCAGCGCGATCGTGAAGATCCGGACACCGGCGTTGCGTGCGTCCGCTGCGGCCGACGCGGCCGCACTCGAGTCGTTCGGCGAGCCGTCCGAGAGGACGATCATCACCTTCGAGGCACCCGCCGTCGCGTTCGTCCCGGTCGACAGTTCCGTCTCTGCCGTGTCGATCCCCGCGGTCATGTCCGTACCGCCGCCGTCGTCGTAGAGGTCGATCGCGTCCTTGACAGCCTGGTAGTCGGTCGTCAGCTCCTGGTCCAGGCTCGCGCCGTTGCTGAACGAGATCGCGGCCGCCTCGTCGGGAACCGAGAGGTTGTCGACGAAGTCCGTCGCCGCCGCGATCAGGTCGTCGATCTCGTCGGCCATCGAGCCGGAGGTGTCGCTGACGAGCGCCACCTCCAGTTCGTTGCGTTCGCCCGTCCCGGTCGGCTCGAACACGTTGTCACAGTCCTCGTCGTACCAGACACACACCTGGATCTCGTCCGGGAGTTCGCTCAGGTCGTCCGTGTCGGTCCCCTCGGCGGCGATCTCCGGGTCGTTCTGTCCGTTGTCGGCCTCGTCGGTGAGCGCGCCGGACAGCTCGATGTACCCCGGGTTGTCACAGAGGTGGACGCTGATCGTCACCTCACCCGTGTCGCCCGGCTTCACGTCCGAGAGCGTGAAGATCGGCACGCCGTCGCCGTTGACGAGGAACTCGTCGGCTTCCGGGCTACAGAACTCGAACGCCTGGTCGCCAGCCGCCTGGACGAGATCCGCCCAGTCTTGCATGTCCGCCGGCGACGGCGCTTGGTCGAGGAGGTACGTCCCCTCGTCGATCTCCTCGGCGTCGGGGTAGCCCATCGCCTGGATCTGGCTCAGACGGCCCGTACCGCCGGCGTACGTCGCCTTGTAGTCCAGCTTCAAGTCGAGCTCACCCGCGGTGATGTCGTTGTCTCGGAACTCCTCCTGGTCGGAGAAGAACGCGCTCGTCCCCAGTCCGGTGCCGGCGGACGCGAGTCCGACGGCACCGACGCCGGCGAGCAGTTTCCGTCGGCTGAGTCCCCCCAGCCCGTCAGTGTGTGTCATGTGTTGTCGTCGCGTGTGTCGACGGTGTCGTCGCCGTCGACCGGTGTGGCCGGGTGTCCGCCCGACCGTCGGCTATCGTCACTCCTCGGCCGGGTCAGACGGCCGTGTTGTTGAACGGGTCCGTGTTGTTCCGGCGTTGCTCCGTGTCGAACACGAGATCGAAGGAGAGACTGTCCCCCTGGATCTCGTTGCCGACCTCGTACGGAATCTCCAACAGGAGGTAGAACACGTACGGCTCGCCGTCGACACCGCCGACCGCGACCGGCACGCCCTGGTCGTCTCTGACGATGTAGCCGCCGTTGGCCGTGTCCAAGATCGCGTTCGCCTCCCGAGCGGTGGTGTGGTGTTGGTCGCTGTCGACGACACCGCCGGTGTCCGGCTGTGCGTACTGGAGCCCCAGGAGGTCACTCGCGTTGTTGAACACGGGGTCCAGGTTCGTGAGGTCGGTCCGCGTCCCGCCCGCAGAGCCGTCCACCGGGCCGGCGTAGTCCTGCCACACCGTCGACAGGAGGAACTGGCCCAGGTCCGCGCTGTTGTTCGTGTCGCCTTCCGCCGCCTGCTCCGGCTCGGGGTTCGCGCCGCCCGCCTCCGCGAACTCCTCCGTGCTCACCTGCACGTAGCCGGGGTTGTCGAGAACGTCGATCTCACAGCAGACGATCCCCCAGTCGCCCGGCTTGGCGTCGTCGACCACGAGGCCGACGGCGGCGTCCTGGCCGTCGGCGGTCGTCGACGCGCCGAGTTCGAAAGACGTCTGATTCGCCCAGTAGTCGTTCGCGGCCACGACGGTCGCGGTCACGGACATGTCGAGTGTGCCCGCGGTGATGCTGTTGTTCTCGAGTTCTTCCGTGTCGGAGAAGAACGCGCTCGTACCCAGTCCAGCGCCCGCGGAGGCGAGGCCCACGGCACCGAGGCCGGCGAGCATCTTCCGCCGCGAGAGGTCGTACAGTCGGGGTTCGTCGTCTGTCATAGTCGGTCACCCGGCGGCCGTCCGTCCGACCGTCTCGGGATACTCGTCTCCTGGATGGGGTCGAGGTTAGCTATGAGCCGGTTCAGCCCGCTGCATCCGCCCGGTGACACCGTGAAACGTCTCGTGACACCCGTTTGGGGGCCGCCGTACCGCTCTGTGGTGGTGTGCGAGCCGGGCGACGGGCCCTCGCCTACCGGGTCGTCGCCAGGGCCTTCGGGCCGTTAGGCCCCGCCTACCGGGCGCGTACGGCCGTCTCGCCGCCGTGAACGGTCACCCCGCCGCTCGACAGTGCTCGGCGAACCACCGCGACGGTCCACTCCGTCGGGTCGGAGCCGAGCCCATACTGAAGTGGCAACGGAGCGTTTCGACGATAGTGACACGAGACGCCCCCCTGCGTGCGACGGACGCGCACCACCTGCTGAGCAACGCGCGTCGGTGTGAGACGCTCCGTGTCCTGTCCTCGCGGCCGGGGGAGCCGTCGCTGGAACTGCGAGAGCTGTCCGAGCGGGTCGCCGCCACGGAGGCGGGCGAGACGCCGGCACCGCGGCCGCTCCGCCGGAGCGTCTACAACGCGCTCCACCAGACACACCTCCCGAAACTGGACGAACACGGGTTCGTCAGCTACGACGCCGTCCGCAAGCGTGTCGTCGTCCGTGCGGAGGCGCGCGAACTGATCCGGTACATGGACACGCTCGGCCCCGCCGGGCTCACCTGGGGGGAGTACTACCGGGGCGTCGGGATCGTCGGGCTGTGTCTCGTCGTCGCGGCGTTGGCTGCTCTCCCGCCGTTCGCGCTCGTCGACCCGTTGTTGTGGGCCAGCGGCGTGTTGGTCGTGTTCGCCGTCTCGACGCTGTACCAACTGCTGGCAGCCCCAGTCGGCGGCCGTGTCGGACTGTTCTGGCTGTGGCTGGACCTCCGCGAACTCCACGGGCGACTGAACGGGCGGCGGTGACGCCGGCGGACGACCGCCTCGGCTCTCGACTCTCGGCTCGCGTCGGAGAACAGAGTGTGGCTGGGGTCGGCCTCGGTCGGGTCACGCCGAATCGCCGGCCGCGTGTCGCCGGCTACTCCAGGCTGTCGGCGGCGACGCGCACCTCCAGCATCCGGGTGTCACAGTCGACACAGGAGACGGCGACGACGCGGCGGGAAGAACAACACGACGGCACCGTGTCCGTGCCGAGCCGGACGGCTCCGCCACACGCGGGACACACCTCGGCGAACAGTCGAAGACTGGCGGCCGTCTCCGTGCGGGCGGCGGGCGTGAGTCGGTCCCACTCCGGCAGCCACTCCGGCAGGAGATCGAACGCGGCGGTGTCGGCGAACAACGCCGCGCGCGACTCCCAGGTGCCCAGCCACACGCCGTCGAGGTGGGCGACCACTCCGTCGTCGTACGTCGTCACGACGAGCGCGTCGCGGTCGACACCGAGCGCGGTCGACAGCGCCGTCCGCTCGCCGTCCGTCCCGGCGAGCGCGACTCTGGTGCCCGACAGCCACGCGGCGGCGAACCCGGCGTCCAAGCGCACGTCGTCGCCCACGGGCGTCGGGCGGAGCAGCCCCGCGGCCTCCAACAGCCCGTCGCGGTCGGCCGCGCGGGCGGTGACCCGGTCGGACGCCGCCGCCTTCCCGAACCACGCCAGCACCCGCTCGGGAAGGTACCGCCGGGTGAGCGTCGGCGTGTACGGCACGACGTACCCTCGGAGCCAGATGGCCGCCACCCCGGCGAGGACGGCGACCAACGCGGCGGTCGGGGAGACGGTCGCCAACACCGTCCCGCCGACGGCGACGGCGGCGAGGTTGACGACGGTACACGGGAGACACCGGTCGTCGCCGGTGTACTGCGGGTGGCGCAGCCAGGCCACGGCGGTTCCGAGCGGCCCAGCGCGCAGCCAGGCTGCGGCCGCGAGCGTCGCTCGGCGGGTGCGTGTCGAGTGCGTCTGCGGTGTCGGTGGTCGGATCGACATGTGTCTGCCGGCGCGTGCCGGTCGTCACCGCTACGCGGTGTGTCGGCGTAAGTATGTGTTCCGTACGCCGTCGTCGGGACAGCCTGTGACCGCCCGACGGCCGCGGCCGTCGTCCGAACGGACAGTTGTTGCGGCGCTCCACCAGTACACTGTAGCCGATCTGTCGTGACGGGATATTAGTATCAGATGACCCTAAATAGATTATAAATGGTGATTCCACACATGGGTTTATACTCCGATAGCGTGAGGTACAACGAGATATGCAATCGGCAGTAGAGACCGACGCCGTCGAGACGGACGAACTGTTCGAGACACTGAGCAACCGTCGACGGCGACACGCGATCCACTACCTCGTCGGGGTCGGGGACGGGGAGACGGTGGCGATCGGGGAGCTCGCCGAACAGCTCGCCGCGTGGGAGAACGACGTAGAGCTGTCGGCCGTGAGCGCCCGCCAGCGCAAGCGGCTGTACACGGCGCTCCACCAGACGCACCTCCCGAAGCTAGACCGGTTGGACATCGTCGACTACGACAGCGCTCGGGGCACGGTCGCGGTCGGAGCGGAGATGCCGGCGTTCGACGTGTACTTCGACGTGATCGCGGGCGACGACGTGCCTTGGAGCCAGTTCTACCTCGGGTTCGCGCTCGTCAGCCTGTTGGTGGTGGCAGCGTCGGGGCTGGGTGTCCCGCCGTTCGTCGTGCTGGACGGGTACACCGGTGCCTGGCTCGTCGCCGGTGGGCTGCTCGTCGTCGCCAGCGTCCACATCGTCCACAGCCGGCAGCGTCGCCTCCGCGTCGTCGACAGCCCACCGGAGCGGTGACGACCGCTCACGACTCGTCGTCGGTCGACCCGTCTCCGTACAGTTCGTCTCTGCGTGTCTCTCTCGTGCGTGTCTCTGCGGCCGTCGTCGGAATCGCCGCGACGACGGCGTCGAGCTCTCGTTCCAACTGTGTCCGGTCCGCCTCGTTGACGATTCGGTGATCGACCGGCTCGTCGGTCAGCAGCGTCTCCAGGCCGTACTCGAGGTCTCGACGGTCGCGCCGCCGGAGGTAGCCCGGACCGTACTGCCCCGCGCCCGCACGGTTGCGACGGCTGACCCGTTCGTAGCGCACGTCGAACCCGGCGGTGAGTTTGACGAGCGTCACCCTGTCGGCCTGGCTCCGGAGGTCGGACAGCGACACCGGCGTCCGCACACCGTCGACGACGACCGTCGACGCCGGCAGACAGTCGTCGACGGCGTCGGCGATCCACTCCCGGAACGGCTCCGCCCCGCGCTCTCGGAACCGAGCGTACAGCCAGTTGCCGATCTCTCTGCCGACGACCGCCCCCTCCAGCTCCGTCCGCGCGTCCCGTCTGACGGCGTCACCGAGGCTCGCCACCGGAGCTCCGAGCAGTCCCGCGAGGTACCGCGCGCTGTGTGTCTTGCCCGTTCCGGGGAGTCCGACCGTCACGACGGCGTGGTTCACGAGTAGATTGTTGTTCCTGTTCGATAAATTAGTTCTGGTAGTAATAGGACACGGGCGGAGTCAGACGGATACAGGGGCTCGCTGCGGCCGCGAAACTCCCGTGTCGTGGTGAGTCCGTCGTCGCAGCGTCGTTCGGCGACACCGACACGGGGCCGTCCCGCCGGCGACGTCGAGCGCCGTCGGCTCCGCCCCGTTGAGCGCAGCCGAAACACACACCACACAGCCACCGGAACGTCGGCGTGTGTTCGTCGGACACGAGTTCCTGGCGTTCGCGCTCGTGGCCGGGCTCGCGGCGCTGGCGGGACGAGATCGGCGGACGACGCTGTGGCTCGGTGCCGTCGCGGCGGCCGCGGCGGTCCTGCCCGACCTGGACTTACTCGTCGGCGTGCTGTCGTACGTCCGGCAGTTGGGTGGCGATGCGGTGGTGTCGATGAACGGCTTCTGGGGCGTGTCGAACGCCGTCCACCGACGCGTCACCCACCCGTTGGCGGTCGTCGGTCCCGCGGCGGTCGGAGTCGCGGCCGCCGGCGGGGCCTGGCGGGCGTGGACCGACGGCGACCACGGTCGTGGCGTGCTGGCGGCGGGCGTGACCGCTCTCGCCGTGGCCCCGGCGTTCCTGGTGGGCGACGGCGTCGCCGGCCTGCGGGGCACGTTCGTCGCCGGGGTGTTCGCCGTCGGCGTGGTCGCCGTCGGCGTCGCCGTGGCCGCCCGGACGAGGCTGTCGGCGAGCGACCGTCTCGCTGCCGCCGCCGGCGGGCTGCTGTCACACCCCTGGGGCGACGTGCTGATGTCCACCCCGCCGCCGTTGTTCGCGCCGACCGACGCACGGCTGTTGGGCGACCGACTGGTCTTCGCCGCCGACCCGACGCTGAACCTGCTCGCGATCACGTTCGTCGAGCTGACTACGGTGTGGGTCGGACTGGCCGTCTACACACACGTCGCCGGGCGGTCGTTGCGGCGGGCAGTCGCCCCCCGTGCCGTCGTCGGGGTCGGCTACGCGGCCGCGGTGGTGTTACTCCCCCGACCGACGATGGTCGACGCCCACTGGCTCGGATTCACCATCGCGCCGATGGCGCTGGTCGGACTGCCGGCGCTCCGGGCGCAGACGACGCCCGTCGACCGCCGACTTCGAGCGCTGGTGACGGGTGTCGCGACCCTCACGCTGGCGGCCGCCGCGTACCTCCTCGCGTATACGCTCGGCGGCGGGTGACCCATCGGTACCGGTCACCGCCGCACTGTCACGGACGGCGACATATGACACAAGGTCTTTACACCCGTTCGGGTTTCAGAGAAACGTGACGTTGCCACACCTCTCGATGCGAGCGACAGTCGGTGTCGCGTCGCTCGTGTTGGCCGTCGCCGGCACCCGGGTCGCAGCCGCGACTCCGGGGTTCCCCGGCGACCCACACCGGTGGCTCCTCCGGTTCGTCCGTCGGCTCGTGGCGGACCTCCGGACCGGTGAGACGACGGCAGGGTGGATCGTGTTCGGCGTCGTCGCAGTCACTGTCTCCGTCTGTCACTTCGTCGGTATCCGGGCGGAGCTGTACCACACCATCGCGTGGTGGGACCTCCTCACTCACAGCCTCGGCGGAATCGGCGTCGCCGGGCTCGCGTACCTGACACACCGTGGACGAGAGGTCCCCGTCGGATCCGTCTGGTGGGTCGTGCCGTCCGTGTTCGCCATCGGTTCCGGCTTCGAAGTGTACGAGTTCCTGTTCAAGTCGTTCTGGTACGATCTCACGCTCCGGACGTACGCCGTCGACACGGTCGTGGACCTAGCCGTGAACACCAGCGGCGCGACACTCGTCGCCGCCACGGTCTCGGTAGTCGAGTCGGCCGGCGTGGGCGACTCCGACGAGTCGGTCACCGACGACGAGCGACAGATCGATCCTCGTGACCCCGACGAGTCGGTCGACACCTGAACTGCGGCGTCCGGGTCGTCTCGCCCACGCCGGAGTCACTCGCGGCCGAGGATCGCGTCCCGGAGCGGCGGGAACACCTGCAGTTTCGCCCGGCCCAACAGTGCGTACAGGTACGGCTTCAGCCGGCGACGCCACGCCGGTCTGTCGTCGTCCGGGTCACCGGGACGCACCTCCGCGACCTGTATGTCCTCCACCGCGCGACCGATCTGTGCGACGAGCAACGGCGACGGGTCACTGCCGACGACGGAGCGGTACGTCGACTGGGCGCGCCGCTTCGCCGCGAGCGTGTGGCCGGAGTCGAAGCCGGTGTCGTCCGGCTCGACGACGAGTCGGTCGACGACACGACCGTGGGCGCGCCGTCGCGCCAGCCCGATCGACAGCGCGACCGCTCGCAGCGCCAACAGCTCCTCGTCGATCGTCGTCTCCCACGGCACGGACAGCGAACGAGACGAGTCGAAGCACCACCGTGCCAGCCGGGAGTGAGCGAACTCCCAGGGGCCGTACTCGTCGGCGTCGCGGTCGAAGTACCGTTCCATCACCGCGTCGCGGCCGGGGTACTCCGCGAGGTCACTCCGGAACCGTTCCACGACGGCAGCCAGCCGGTCGCGGAACGGCGTCGTCTCGCCGTCGACCCTCGCGGACAGGAGCTCGCGGAAGCGTTCCGCCTCCCGAACGTAGAGCCGGGCCTGGAGTAGCGTCGCCGTCGCCTCGCCGAGGGCATCGGGATCCGGGTCCTCACTCTGCCGGTCGGGCTCCGGCACCGCCCGCGTCGCCTTCGTACCGGCGACCTGTGCCGCCTGCTCGATCCGAGCGTACCACGCCAGATCACGCCGCGGGACGGTCGTCGGGTACGGCTGGAGGGCGGTCGTAACCGCCCGAGCGCGCTCTTGGAGGCTCGTCGCCCGATCCGCGAGCGCCTGCCAGCCGACCCGATCCAGCTTCCCCCGGGCGAACCCCAGGCTCTCGCCGGCGAACTGGATGCCGTAGATCGCGTCGAACACCGCCCGGGGGTAGTCTTCCTCGCGGAGGTGTTCGCGGGCCGTCTCCAGCCACCCGCCGGCGACGGGCGGGCCGAGGATCGTCGGCTCGTCCACGTCGACGCGCGGCCACAGCTCGTCGGCGCGCTCGCTCGTCTCCGCCAGCAGTTCGACCGCCTCCCGGGCGTGCGCCTCGGTGACGGTCGGACGCCACAGCGTCGCCGTCTCCGGTGGCTCCGGGTAGTGGACCGTCGCCGCGTCGGTCAGCCGGTCGGGCAGCGCCGTCGGTTCCGTCGCGCCGAGCGCGACCGTGCCGCCGACGAGCGCCGCCACCCCGCCGCCGAACCCTGCGAGGAGCCGTCGCCTACTGGTCGTGGGAGGGTCGGGGACCATTCCGTCGGAGGCGTCTGTCTCGTACGGTATAAGCCTTCCAGTCGCGTGTCGGAGCGTGGTGAGAGACGCCGGCGGAGGAGCCCGCACTGGTGGTGAATCCTCACCACACCAGTTACTTTGTAACATATAAAGAAAGTAATTTTGTCAGAAGAACGAGTGTCGACTCGAGGTTCGTCGTCTCGGGTTCGTTTCGGCACTCTCGATGTGTGACGGCGTCGGTGGCCTGCGAGGCGTACTCGTTGTCAGGGTCTTCGCCGTCGGCGCCGGATTCGAAGTGTGTGGCCCCTGTTCAATCCGTTCTGACACGACCTCACACTCCGGACGCACAGGGTCGGCACGGTTGTGGATTCGATCACGAACACCACCGGCGCGACCCTCGTCGCCACGTCTCTCTGACACCTACGTCGCGCTGTACGCCACCACCCCGTCACGGTGCGTGACGTACAGTAGGTCGCCGACAGCAGCGAGGTGGAAGGTTAGCCTCGGGAGGTCGAGGTGCCACAGCCGTTCACCACTCTGGTCGTGTGCGACGAGTCGGCTCCGCCGTTCGTCTCGTCGGGTGTTGTTGAGCACAGCGTAGACGCGACCCCCGGCGACGATCGGTGAGACTGTGGATCTACCGGAGCCAGGAAGCGAGGCACGCCACTGTTCCGTGCCACTGGTGATATCGAACGCCTGAAGTATCGTCTGAACTGCCGACGACCCCTCGACGCTGTGTGTCGACGAACTGAGAACGTAGCCGACACCGTCACTGACAGCCGGTGTCGACACGAGGTAATCCGACTCCGACTCGGCGGGGCTGCCGTCCGTCCACGCCGTCGGGAACGAGAGCCGCCACCGGTGGGTGCCATCGCGGTCGAAGGCGTGAACTCCCGGCTGTACCGTCGGCTCCCTCTCGACAGACGGAGACGACTGCTGCCAGACCGGAACGAGGACACCGTCGGCGACAGCAGTCGGCGGACGCAGTCGCTGTCTGTTCCCGAGGTCGAACCCCCACCGCTCTCCTGGGGTCCGACGGAGAATATCGAGCAGATCGAACTGTTCGTCGTAGCCCCCGAACCGAACTGGGAGTGGAAGGTACAGTGAATCTCTGGTGAGTGCGGGGGTGGAGGCGGGGTACGGGTGGATACTACTGTCCTGGGTGAGCCCCCAGCGTCGAGTCCCGGTGGTGTCGAACCCGACGTGACCCCACTGGGGACGACGACAGCGTCGCCGTCTGTGACGGGCGTCGACGGCCGTCTCCGACAGTCTGTCCTGTGTGTGAGCTGTCCAGTCGAGGTGTCGACGACGGACAGGTGTCCTCGTGGGTCCGATCCCGAGTCGGCCACCTCTCGCTCGACGACGTGCAGTCGGCCGCCTGCGACTGCGAGGCCGACGACGTATCGACCGTCGTACTCGCGTCGCCACTGTCGATCGCCAGTCTCCGCCTCGTAGCAGGCGATCCCTCGACCACCGAGGTAGAGCCGACCGTCGGCCACGACGGGTCGCGGAACCGCGTCGAGAACACGTATCTGAGCAGCGTCCCCGATCGGCGGGTGGTCGGACACCCGCCAGGCAGCCTGCGGCTCGCTCGCGGGCGGTGTCGCGTGCGGGTTGTGATTGGTGTTCCGGCCATCGTGGAACACCGACGGCCACCCGCGTTCGTCCGCCGAGTCGGTCGTCGAGTCAGTGGTTGCCGCACCGCTACAGCCGGCCAGTGATCCGATGCCGGCAGCCGCTATCGCCCCGAGGAATCGCCTCCTTGGTCCCACAACGTTAGATCGGTATCTGATTTATTTGAATTTTCTGGTCGATAGACAGTAGGGCGGAAGGTGGGGTCTGCGGCGGCAGAGAACACGACCTCGTCGTCTGCCGTCTGCCCGATCTCCGAGTCCGGGATACAGAACGCTTCCGGGTTCTGTCGTGCGTCCTGACCCGAGGATGCGTACAGGTCTCTCTCCTCTCCCGGTCAGCTTCGGGGTGGCCGACATCGAACAGTCCCCACCAGTCAGGTCCGAGAAGGAATCGAGTTCGGGCAGGTGGTTGGCGGTCGGCGTCGTGGTCGGTATCGTCGACCCCTTCGGATTTGTGACGTCTCGACTCCCGTCACGGTCTGGACGCTCGCGGTCACGAGCGGCCCGGCCGCGTTCACCGCCTCCTTCGTCGTCGGCTCCCCGTGCGCGCTCCTGTCGACGTTCCCGGTCGTGGCGGTCGGCTCCTCCCCACGCGCCATAGCCTGGACGGGCTGTCCGCCGGCGACGCCGTCCGCCGGAGTCTCGCCGTCGTTCGCGGTAACCTCGGAACCACACTGGGCTACACCGTCGTCCCGATCGAGGTCGCCCTCTCGGGGGCCGTCGAGACGCCGACGGCTCACAGCCGGAATCGCACCTCGTCGTCCGGCGACAGTCGGTCGGCGACGCCCGCGCCGAAGCTGTACGCGACGCGTCGGCTGCCCATCCCGATCCGTTCGCGCAGCCCCCGCGTCGGGGTGAACTCCGTCGTCGTCGGTTCCTCACCCAGCAGTTCGGCGACCCGGTCGTCGACCGCGTCCCGGTCACCCACCGCGTCGACGAGTCCGATCTCGGCGGCCTCGTCGCCGAGGTACACTCGCGCTTCCGTCTCCCGGACGAGCTCCGGGTCGAGATCCATCCCCTCGGCGACCCGGTCGACGAACCGGTCGTAGAAGCCGTCCGTCAGCCCCTGGAGGTACTCCAGGTCCTCGTCGGTGAACTCCGTCACCGGCTGGCCGGCGTCCTTGTACTCGCCGGCGGCGATCGACTCGAACCTGATCCCTCGTTCCTGGAGGAACTCGCTCAGGTTGGGGCGCAGCCCGATCACGCCGATGGAGCCCACCTGTGAGGCGTCTCGCGCCCAGAGCTCGTCACAGCCGGAGGCGATCCACATCCCGCCGGAGGCACACAGGTCCGTCGTGTACGCGACCGTCGGGCCGTCGAACGACGCGATAGCGTTCCGGATGTCGTCGCTGGGCACCACCTCCCCCCCCCGGCGTGTTCAGCTTCACCACGAGCGCCTCCGCGGCGTCGTCGTCGTCCGCGCGTTCGATCTGGTCGACCACGTCGTCGGCCGGCACACCGCCGCTCGTCGGACCGACCCCACTCGGGTCGCGGCTGATCGGTCCCTCGACTGCCACCTCGACCGTGTTGTACGCCGGGAACGCGGAGTCTGCCAGCGACGAGCCGATCCGGAGCGCCGCGACCGCCACGCCCAGTGTCAACAGGACACCGACGAGTTCCGTCGGGCTGTCGGGGAACCACACGAACGCCAGGTACCCCAGCGTCGCCGCGAGCACGACCGCGGCCACGCCGAGTCCGATCCGTGCCAGCAGTTGGAACCTCTCTGTCACACCGCTGGCCTCGGCCTGCCGGCAGATAAGTTCCCGTGTCGGAGCCAGCGACGAAGGCTCGTCGACCCGAGCACCACCTGCGTGCCGAGACGGTGCAGATCAGACGACGCCCACGCCGCCGAGGAGCAGCCGGACGCCGACGACCGTCAGCAGGCCGAGGACGACCCCGCGCCGGAGGCGTTCGCCCACGCGGTCGCGGAGCCGTCGCCCGACCGCGACGCCGGCGGCGGCGGGGACCGCGGCCGCGACCGACGCGAGGGCGAACGCCGCGTCCGGGTACAGTCCGAGCGCGCCGGCGGCGACGACACGGACGCCGTTGATCCCGAGGAACACGAGCGCGACGACACCGACGAACAACCCGTGTGAGAGGTCGAAGCTCCGGACGAACGCGACGAGCTGGACGCCGACGTTCGTCGCGCCGAACAGGACGCCCGAGACGAGCCCGACGGCTGCCATCACGGGGGTGGTCTCCGCGAGCCGGCCGTCCGTCGGCCCCGGCAGCGGCGGGAGCGGGACCGTTCGCTGGGCGGTGGCCACGAAGCCGAGCGAGACGACTCCGAGCAGGACGCGCAGCGGCGCCGCCGGGAGCCGGTCGAGCACCGCCATCCCAGCGACGGTGCCGACGACCGTGGCGACGAGCAACGGGCCGAACCGAGCGCCACAGGTTCGGAGCTCTCGCCGGGTGAGTTCGCCGACGAGCGCGACGTTCACCGCGACCATCGGGACGAGCATGAACGCGACGGCGGTCGCCGGCTCCAGCACCGACGCGAGCACGGTCGTCCCGACGACGGCGAACCCGAACCCCGCGACCCCGTTGACGGCGCCCGCGACCCCGACCACGAGCGCGACCGTCACCGCCAGTTCGACGGACACGGGCAGAACCATACCGGGGCGACGCTCCGCAGCGTCATAACGGACAGTTGGCTGTGCGGCAGTGGGACACGGGAGACCGACGCGAGAGAGGCCGGCGTACGAGAGACGACACACGGGAGGCCGTCGCGCCGCGCGCTGTCGGAACCCACAGAGCCTTGCCCGTCCACCTATTTGTCAAAGCTACTACATGAGATCGAGTCTCGCGCTGGCCGTCGTCGTACTCGTCGTGCTCGCCGGCTGTGGCGGCGGCGGGACGGCAGTCGACACGCCGAAGACGACCGGTACCGCTGGCGCAGCCGACGCGACGACGACTGGCGCGTCCGGCGTTGCCGACGCGTCGACGGCGGCGACGAACGGCACATTAGAGGTTCACTTCCTCAACGTCGGCCAGTCGGTGGCGACACTGCTCGTCGGGCCGACGGGCGAGACGATGTTGATCGACACCGGCCACTACGACGACGACGGCGAGCACGTCCTGTCGTACCTCCGCGCGCACGGCGTCGACCGAATCGACCACCTCGTCGTGTCGCACAACGACGCCGACCACATCGGCGGGAACGCGGCCGTGATCGACTACTACGAGACGGACGCCGACGGTGTCGGTGCGGTGTACGACCCCGGTGTCCCCGCCAGCACGCGGACGTACGAGTCGTACCTCGACGCGGTCGAGCGTCACGGCGTCACCCTCTACGAGACGCGAGCCGGCGACCGGATCCCGTTCGAGGGCGTCGGCGTCGACGTGTTGGGCCCGCCGGAGCCGTACCTGGAGCGAGAGGCGAGAAACGAGAACAGCGTCGTCCTGAAGCTCACGTACGGCGCGACGAGCTTCCTGTTCACCGGCGACGCCGAGGACGACCAGGAGACGCAGTTGGTGTCGCGGTACGGCGACCGACTGAACGCGACGGTGTTGAAGGCCGGCCACCACGGCAGTCGGTCGTCCACGAGCGCCGCCTTAGTGGACGCAGTCGACCCGCGGGCGGTCGTGATCTCCAGCGCCTTCGACTCCCGGTACGGCCACCCACACGAGGAGACGCTGGCTCGACTCGGCTCGCTCCGGACGTTCTGGACGGCGACACACGGCGACGTCGTGTTCGTGAGCGACGGCGAGCGCGTCACCGTCGCCACCCAGGCGGCGGCGCCGACCGACCCCGAGCGACTCCGCGCGGCCGACCCCGTCTCGGTCGGCAGTGACGACCCAGTCCAGTCGCGGGTGACGATTCGCGGCACGGGCACGGTGACGACTGCGCCGGCGACGACTGCCCGTGACGCCGAGACGGCGGGTGAGACGACGCCCGTCGGCGACTCCCCGGCGGACGACGCGACAGCCGACGATCCGAGGACCGCAGTCGCCGACGGCGGGCACCCGCTCGTCGTGGAGACGGTCCACGCGGACGCAGCCGGCGACGACCGAACGAACCTGAACGACGAGTACGTCACCCTCCGGAACGTGGGCGACGCGCCGGTGGAGCTCTCCGGGTACACCGTCGCGGACGCCGCCGGCCACACCCACACGTTCGCGGACGGCGTGGTCGTCGACCCGGGCGCGACGCTGACGCTCCACACCGGCGCGGGTGACGCCACCGCGAGCGACCGCTACTGGGACGCCAGCGCCCCGGTGTGGAACAACGACGGAGACACAGTTACCCTGACGGCCCCCGACGGGACGGTCGTGTTGGAGGAGCGCTACGGGTGATCCCGGACGGCGAGCACACGGCCGTCCTCGACCGCGTCGAGGACGGTCGCGCGGCGTTCGAGGTGGCTGTCGACGACGGCGACCGTCGGGAGGTCGTCGTCCCGACCGACCGACTCCCGGACGACGCGGCAGTCGACAGCGTCGTCACGCTCCGGGTCGCGGACGCGACGGTCGTCGACGTGACGGTCGACTCGGACGCGACGGAGACCCGCGAACGACGGGCACGCCGTCGGTTCGACCGACTCTCGGAGCGACCGCCGGGTGACGGCGGCGGCCGTGGAGCCGGAGACGACGAAGACGGTCGCTGACCCGAGCCCCGACGCCCGCCGCGGCCTGGTGCGTCGCCGCCCGGGGGTGAACCCACGCGGCGGGGGGCCATCGGAGCCGAGAGCCAGTCGGAACGACGGCGGGCCCGCACGCCGAGGCACGGCCGACTCGGCGTCGTCGAGTTCTGCCCGACTCCTCGCCCGCCTCGACAGGCAGGTGCTCGTCTCTCCGTCACTCTGCCGTCTCGTCGTCTACACTGTCGGCTGGCGCCGTCGCCTCCTCGTGCTCCCGTTGCACGACCAGAACCGGGCCGAGGAACCGCTCGGCGACCTGCTCGGCGGGCATGCCGAACACGAACGTCGCCAGCGACGGGTCGGTCTCCCCCATCACGACGGTGTCGAACTCGGCGGTGGCGCCGGCGATAGCGTCGATCGGGTCCTGCTCGCGCTCGACACGGATCGAGACACGGCCGTCGTCGACGCCGAGCGCGGTCAAGCGACCGGTGACAGTGTCGAGCAGGGCCTCGGCGTCGGCGTCGGTCTCGTCCGGGTCGGCGACGTGGTACAGCGTGACTCTCGCGTCGGTCTCGCCGAACACGCCGGCGACGACGCGGGCGAGTCGGTCGACACCGACAGTGCCCCGGACGGCCACGAGCACGTCCTCAACGGGCGGGGTCGCGCTCGGCACGAGCACGGCCAGACAGCCGTGTTCCTCGACCGTGCGGTCGATCGTCTGTTGGCCGTCCTCCGTGAACACGAGACGGCGTTCGACGGTCGCGCCGGCGGCTCCGAGACTCTCCTCGAACTCGTCGAGCCGCGCTCGCGCGCGCTCCTCGAACTGGAGGCGGGCCTGCCCGGGCGGGGTCTGCTCCGGGACGACGTGGTAACCCAACAGGACGACGTGTGCGCCCGCCAGGAGCTCGGGGACGCCGTCTGGGAGCGACTCGCCGTCCAGTACTCGCAACGGGACGAGGACGGACGGACGATCCGTCGTCACAGCTCACCCCGCAGTTCGACACGCGGCGCGTAGTAGCGGTACCAGAGGTACGACACGGTCATGACGACGACGCCGATCAGGATAGAGCTCAGCCCCATGAACGCGATCAGTGCGACGCTGGCGAGCGCGCCGACGGCGGGCAACACGGGCGACCCCGGGGCGCGGTAGGTGGGTCGGTACCACTCCGGGTCCCGTCGGCGCAACACGAGCAGCGTCACGCACAGCAGTCCGTACATCACGAGGTGGAGGAAGGAGGCAACCTCCGCGAGCAGCTCCACCCGACCGGTGGCGACGAGCACGAGAATCGGGCCGCCGGCGGCCGCCAGCGCGACGTGTGGCGTCCCGTAGCGGAGGTTGATCTCGCTGGCCCGTCGTGGAAGCAACGCGTCGCGGCTCAGCGCGTACACCGCCCGTGAGGCGCTCAGAATCGAGGCGTTCGCGCTGGAGAACGTCGCCAGCAGCCCGGCGATCAAGATGGCGACCGCGCCCGGCAGTCCGAGGAACTCCCGAGCCACCTCTACCATCGCCGTCTCGCCGAACTGGCCGAGCTGGTCGGCGCCGAAGGCGCTCGTCGCCACGAAGATCGTCACGACGTAGAACACGGTGACGACGACGACCGAGCCCACCATCGCCAACGGGAGGTTCCGGCTCGGGTCTCTGATCTCCCCGGCGACGGTAGCGACCTGTGCGAACCCTAGATACGAGGTGAACACGAGCGCTGCCGTCGAGAACACCGGAGTGACTCCCCGAGAGAAGAATCGTTCGGGTGCGCTCTCCCGTCCGAACACGCCGGCGGCGTCGAGCACGCCGTACGAGAGGAACCCCGTGAGGACGACGAGTAAGACCCCGACGACGACGTTCTGGAGCGTCGCCGTGTTCTCCGTGCCGCCGACGCTCAGCGCCGTCAGCCCGGCACCGAACAACAGTCCGATACCGATAACCGGGCTAATAGGGAGTTGGACGCCGACCTCGGCGAACACGGCGCTGGCGTAGTGGCCGAGCCCGACGAGGTAGAACGCGGCCGCGAACACCAGCCCCAGCCACAGCCCGAGACCGACGATAGCGCCGGCGCCGGTGCCGAGCCCGCGGGAGACGAAGTAGTAGCCGCCGCCGCTGCGGGGCATCGCCGTCGCCAGTTCCGAGGTCGGGAGCGCGACGAGTAGGGCGACCACACCCCCGAGCGTGAACGACACGGTGGCCGCCAGCCCGGCCTGGTCGGCCGCCAGTCCGGGGAACACGAAGATACCGGCGCCGATCATCGTCCCGATCCCGATGGCGAGCCCGCCGACCAGACTGATCGTCCGTTCCAGTTCCACCTCGTCGTCGTGGACGGTCGTCTCGTCCGTGACGGCCGCCGGCTCGGACGCCGGCGTCTCGCCGGCGGCGTTCCGCCCCGTCGCCTCTGTCGCCGGCTCGGCGACGCCGTGGCTCGCCGTCTCGTCGTCACCCGGCTGTTCTGGCACACAGAACCGCTCCCCCGGTGCATCATAAGTGCGGCGGCCAGTGTGACGGCGTGAGCGGGGGTGGGTGGGACTCGGCGTCAGAGACGGGGTGTCGAGGTGCGGCGTTACTCTTCCCGCCTCACTCGATCTCCAGTCCGCCCGCCCCCCCGTCGTCACCGTCGGCCCCCTCGTCCCACTCCAGTTCGAACTCGACACTCAGTTCGCCGGAGCCCTCTGTGGGCCCCTCGCGTTCCGCCTTCACCTCGAACGTCGGCCGCGCGGGCGGGTCCATCGTGACGGACTCGGATCCGGACTTCAGCGTGATCGAGTCGCCGGCCTCCAGTCGATCGACGACAGTCTGGAGGTACGACGCGATCTCGGCTCTGCTCTGTGCGCTCTCCGTCTCGAACAACACTTCTTCGGGCATACGCTCCGAACTACGCGTCCTGTCGGAATAAGCGTCGTCGTCGTCTCGGCGCGAGACTCACGCGGAACTCGCGTCGATCGACGACACCCACGGGGTCACGGGTCGCCGACGCCCGCACCGGTACCGCCCGCGAGTTCGCCCTCGCCGGCGGCGGCTTCGGCGTCCGCCTCGCGGGCGGCCCGTCGGCCCGCGTCTACGTCCACCCGCGAGAGCAGTGCCGCGCCACCCAGGAAAAAGACGAGCAACGAGACGATGCTATAGCGGCTGGAGCCGGTGACCTGGCCGACGACGGCGAACAACGCCGGCCCGGCGACGCCCGCGACCTTCGAGGAGATGGAGAAGAAGCTGAAGAACTCCGAGGACTTCCCCGTCGGTGCCAGCGTCGAGTAGAGTGACCGTGACAGCGCCTGTGTCCCGCCCTGAACAGTGGCGACGGCGACCGCCAGTGTCCAGAACTGCCAAGGCTCGGACATGAAGAAGCCGCCGACGGAGATAGCGGTGTAGACGGCCAGGCCGAGGTACAGCGCGCGTTTGGCCGTCAGATCGACGCGCCCCAGCAGCGACCGGCCGGGGAGCGAGCCGAACAGGAACGCGAACGGGACACCCAGGAACTGCACCAACACGAGCGCACCGACGATCTGCGTCTGGCCGATTCCGACCTCGCGGCCGTAGATGCTGGCCATTCGGATGATCGTCCCGATCCCGTCGGCGTACAGCAGGAACGCTCCGAGGAACAACAGGAGGTCGGGGTACTCGCGGATCTCGCCGGCGGTGCGCCGGAGCCGGGCGAACCCGGCCCCGACCGGACCGGACGCGCCCTCGGCGACGGGCTCGGGGTCGGCGTCCGGCTCCGGCACCGTCCGGAACAACGGGATCGAGAACACCGCCCACCAGACCGCAACCGACAGCAGTGCCGCCCGGGTCGCCGCGCCGGTGTCGGCGAAGCCGAACGTCTCCGGCGACAGCGTCCACGCCAGGTTGACGACGAGCAACACCCCGCCGCCGAAGTATCCCAGGGCGTACCCCGCCGTCGACAGCCTGTCCGGGTCGGCGTCCAAGTGACCCAACAGGGAGTCGTAGAACACGTTGGCGCCGACGAATCCGGCGTTGGCCAACACGAAGAGTCCGGAGGCAAGCAACACGTCCCCTTCACCGGTGAGGGAGAGCCCCGTGGTCGCCACCACGCCGAGGACGACGAAGCCGGCGAGGAAGCGTTTCTTCGCCCGGTAGCGGTCGGCGATAGCACCCAACACCGGCGAGACAACCGCGATCAGCGCCAGCCCGATAGCGGTGGTGTAGCCGAAGTAGACGGACGCCAGGTTGCCCGACAGCCCGGCCCCGATCACGGACTCGTAGTAGATCGGGAACACCGCAGCGACGACCGTGGTGGCGAACGCGGAGTTGGCCCAGTCGTACAGCGCCCACGCCGTTGCTGCCGGCGACTCGAGCCCCAGTCCCGCCGCCCGTTCGCGCAGCCTGCTCACTGCTCGCCCCCACTCGTGTTCATGCGGTCGCTGCGGCCGTCGCCGATTAAAAGCTGGCTACGGAGCGGTACGTATCCGTACCGAGACAGCTCCTAGTGGGGAGTCGCCGACTCACACCTCGCCGGTCTGTTCGAACGGGTCGGTGCAGTTCTCCCTGAGGAGACGGCGGTACTCGTCGACACCGGACTCGTCGACGGAGACACGGCCGTCGTCCATCCCCAGCGGACAGGCGCGGTGGGCGACCATGACGACGAGGAGGTCCCGGAGGAGACTGTCGGAGACGTGTGGGGGGTCGTACCACTCGCACACCTCCCGTGGCGTGAGGCCGTCCCCGTCCTGTCGCAGTCGGTTGAGCAGGTCGACGGTGAGGTCCCGCACTTCCCGTGACTGATCCCGACTGATACTCCCGTTGGACGGCACGTTGGCACTGATTCTCTCGATTCACTTGTATGTCTGTCGACCGTTCAGACTCGCTCGTCGGGGGTGACACGAGACGGCGCGGGGACTGTGCGGTGACTCGAACGCCCGGGTGACGGTAGCCGCACAGCGACGGCAGATGACTGGTGTGCACTGCTGCAACAGAGTTATGTCTCCCTGCACAGTAGGTGTAGACATGAGCCAGGACAGTGACGCAGACAGTGGCGCGGGCGGTAGTGCAGACGGTGGCTCGGGTGGTGACGCAAACAGTGGCGCAGGGGGTGAGAGAGACCCAACGCTGACCGATCTGCTCGACAGTCCTGGGCGCGTACGGCTCCTCGACGTGTTCCTCGGGAGGGGGAGTCTCCCGGTCAGTCGCGGTGACTTGGCCGACCTCGCCGGGGTTCACAGGTCGACCGTCTCTCGACGCCTCGACGAGTTCCACGAGTACGGGCTCGTGGAGCCGGTGCCGGAGACGTCCGATCCGGAACTGTTCCGGGTGGACGCGGACCACTCTGCCGTAGGTCCACTCCGGGAGGCACACGCTCGGTTGTTCGACCACGTCGACCGACTCCAGACCGCCAGCGACGACTACGACTCGGACGACGACCTGTACGTCGCCGGCTCGCCGTTCGTGGAGCTGTTCCGGTCCCCCGCGAACGTCGACTTGTTCGTTGCACTTCTGGACGCCCCCGACGAGCGGCTGACCGCAGCCGAGTTGGCCCGCGCGGCGGGGGTCGACCGCTCGACCGTGGAGGACAACGTCGACGTGTTGGTCGACATCGAGGTCGCCCGGCGGAGCGAGCAGCCGTTCGCGTCGGGTCCGAGGTACGGGCTCGCGGACGACTCCCCCGTCGTCGAGCGTTTCCGGCGGGCCGTCGACGCGCTCGGCGGCGGGAACGAGACGACGACCGACGCGGACGGCGACGACGCTTCCGACGGACCGGACGTGGCGCCGGCAGCGGCGGGAGCGACGGGGACGTCCCAGGTAGGTAACTTCGGGCCCGGGATGGGTGACTCGACGTGGGGTATCGGCTCGGTCGGCGGGAAGAACGACCTCGACGAGTTCGGCCACGAGGCCGACGGTGTCGAGTTCGTGTACGAGACAGAGAGCGCCGAGGTGGCGTACGACCGCGACACGGGGCGACTGAGCTGTGAGATCGACACGGACAGCCTCCCCGACGGGGTAGCCCCGGAGGACGCGATCGTCGAACTCAGGTCGTCCGTCGCCGAGCTGGAAGGAGCCGGCAGTGCCAGCGAGGACACCTCCGCGTCACACGTCGACTACTGATCGAACACGTCGACTGTCGGCCGAACACGTCGACTCCCGGCCGACGACCGTCGCGCTCGGGTGCCGAGGCTACCGCTCTCGGAGCCGTGCCTCCGGAATCTCCCAGTCGAGATCGTCGACGAGGTCCGCCGTGTCGTACCCCGTCGCCAGATCACGGAGACGGTCGACCGTCAGCTCGTCCGTCTCGCCGTCGTAGTCGGCTGGATCGACGGCGTAGCCCGGTTCGAGCACGATCTCGAACGGACTGCCGACGGCGTTGGTGAACACCAGGACGAACCCGAAGCGGATCTGTTCGTCGCCGTCTTCGAGGTGTGACTCGACTCCGCCCAGAAACCGCCGAAACCCCCCGCCGTAGTCGGAAGCCGACGAGAACTGTGGCGTGGCGACGAGCAGACAGGGCTCCTCTCTCGGGGGGAAGAACCCACCCTCGCCGCTGGGTGGCTCCGTGGAGACGCTGTCGACGGTGACGTCCGCGATCCCGGGGAAGACTCTGTCTGGGGGCGTCGGCTCCTCGCCCGCGTAGCCGACCAGACAGACGAGTTGGAGACGACGCGCGACCACGTCGCCGTGGTTCTCGACGACGGCACACACACGCGGGGCAGCGTCGCCGCCTCCGTCGACCTCGACCTCGGTCACCCCGTCTGGACCCCGTTTCAGCGTCGGATCGCCGGCCACGAGCGACAGGCTGCCCCGA
This sequence comes from Halobaculum sp. MBLA0143, assembly GCF_041361465.1. NCBI lineage: Archaea > Methanobacteriati > Methanobacteriota > Halobacteria > Halobacteriales > Haloferacaceae > Halonovum > Halonovum salinarum. The sequence continues at coordinate 4,156 of NZ_JBGKAC010000002.1, read as the reverse complement.
CGGAACGTGAGCAACGGGTGGCCACGACGGGCCGCGATTCGGGTCTGGTCGCGTTGGATCTCCGTCTGATCGCGTTGGATCTCCGTCTGGTCGTCGAGGATCGTCGTCTGATCGCGCTGGATCTCCGTCTGTTCGGCCAGCACCTCCGTCTGATCGCGTTGGATCTCCGTCTGTCGTCGGAGGACGTCGTTCTGTCGGACGTAGATCGCCGCCAGCGCCAGCGACAGGGCGAGACTGCCGGCGACGCCCGCGAGTTCGACGTAGAACGCTGGCGGTGTCGGTGCGGTACGGCCGTCGGACGGCGCCGGCGCGAGCCCGACGGCCGTCGCTCGAAGCGGTGCAGACGGGACGAGTGTCACTGCGACACTCGAGAGCGCCGCCAGCGAGACGGCAAACAGGAGCGCTGCCGGCACGCCGAGCACCCACACCGCCACCGACTGTCTTCCGACGGTCCCGTCGTCGTCTGTCACGACTCTTCCTCACTCGTTACTACTTTTGAACCTTGGTGTTGGAATTCAAACACGATTCGACGCGCGACACCACTTCTGAATACGCAGACTCACCCGTCACACGGTCGCGTCCCAGATTCCAGACGGTCGGTCACCCCTGCTCTCTCGGCTACGAGCGGGTGGAGATAGGGGGAACGGGTCCGACAAACCGTGTGTGAGCAGCAACAGACGGTTCACGGCAGACACGAGCCTGGTGACGGAGTTCTTCGCCGCTCCGTTCCGGCTCCGGACGTACAGACGACTCGCGTACCTCCTGCTGGCGTTCCCGCTCGGGCTGGCGTACTTCGTCGGCATCACCGTGGGCGGGTCGTTGGGCGTCGGCCTGGCGGTGACGTGGGTCGGGATTCCGATCCTCCTCGGGACGCTGCTGGCGGCGACGGCCGTCGCGGGCCTGGAGGCGAAGCTGGCGACGCACCTCCTCGGCTACGACGTGTCGGTGCCGTCGGCGTTCCGGACGAAGCTCCGCCGCGAGGACGAGGGGTTCTTCGACGCGCTCCGGCGGTTCCTCTCGCGGCCGACGACGTGGACGAGCGTCGGGCTCGCGTTCGCCCGGTTCGCGTTCGGCGTCGTCGCCCTCTGCGTGACGGTGACGGCGGTCGCGCTCCTGTTCGCGCTGCTGGCGGCGCCGTTCGTCTACGACGACCCCACGACGACGATGCAGGTCGGCGGGTACGTCGTCGACACGCTGCCGGAGGCGCTCGGCGTCGCCGGCCTGGGCGTGCTCTGGCTGTTCGTCGCCGCGAACCTGCTCGACCTGCTCGCGGGCGTCGGCGGGCGGCTGACACAGGGGTTCCTGGCCGTCGAGGGGTGAGGGGCGGTGGTGACAAGGATCTGAAATTTTCTGCCAAGCGGCGTCAATCGTCGACAACGGATCGGATTGTACTGAGTTCGACGATTCCCTTGTCTTCTAGCAGTGTTCTGTAGTCATTTGCGCTCAGATCACCATTAATTGCCCGGGCAACGAAGGCGGCAAAGCCGACAGCAGTCATCCCGGCGACATCGTTGTCGACCAGTGCATCGTCAGTTCCCTCCGTGAACCCGGGCGTCGCAACTGTAAGCTGGACTGTCGTCTCCGGCGCCTTGGTGACGATGGCAGTCGCATCGCTCGTTGCCACTTTGCCTTCGAGACCCTCCTTCGATTTGCACTCGAACCCAATCTCCATGGTCTCGTTGTTGCTAGTCTCGAGATACGTGCCGTCTGGCTGTCTGATTTTCACACGGCACTCCGGCTCCTCCGTCCGGCCGGACTCGTCCGCTGGCTCAACGAACATCTCGTCGACGTATTCTAGGAGACTGACCGCCGTGTTCTCGAACTCGGAGGTGTCAGAGTTGAGGAGACGTTCGAATCGGCCCTCGGAGAGTCCTCGTTCGTGGACATCGAGGAGTACGTCCCTTCGTGCGGCTTCTCTACCTTCGTACACGGCATTGACAGCTCTTCGCTTGACCTGAACTGCATTCCTCGTTTTCATTCTCTTATCGAGTTTTTGAAAGTCAAGGTCTGCGATCTCTGCCACCGCTTCGATGTCGAGCTTGTTACGGAGTTCACGAAGCTCACTGCGCCCCTCGACGATTCCTGCATCGAAGAACGGGATACCTTCCCGGTCGACACCGTGCCTGAGCTGTGTTACAAGCGTACTCACGTCGCTGACGGCGTCGTACAGATCTGAGTCAGAAGCTTCGAGAATCCGAAGAACAGTTCCGAGAACACGGCTCATCTCTGGAGCGAGCCGCTGATACACGTCTGCGGCTGACCGGGTGTCAGAGATACTGTATCTCTCGAACGCGGTCTCAATACTGTCGCCCGATAGCCAGTCTGCGACGACGCGAGCGGAGATGCGTGATTTGGCGACTTCTCTATCGGAGAGGCTCTGGAGTCCGTACTCGTTTGTCAGCTCGCTCACACCTGTGCTGAGATTTCTTTGGGAAGTGTACAGCCTCCGATGCCTGAACTCCGGGGTTCCACACAGGACAGTCAGGAGATCGGACGTGTCGATCTTCGCTTCATTTCGTACAGACTCAAGATACGAGCGGACGGTCGCAACGGTCTCTGGCTCAACGAGGTTCTTAGAGGTCTCTTTGCCAAGACCTGTGAGTGTGAGACCGTCGCCAGCCTCGTCGATCATCCCGTGTTGTCGAAGCTTGTCTGCAGCAAAGTCGACAGCCTCCCTTGTCTGCTTTTCATCAATGCCTTTTCTATGAGCAATAAACGTGTCCTGAAGGAAAGAGTGAATGTTCGTCGGGGTACGATACTCCCGAATCAGATCAAGCATCAGGCTCAGGTCGGACGTGATTTCGACCTGTGACTCGATCGACTCTAACTCACCGAGTACGTACGTGTTCTTCAACTGCTGTTCTTTCCGGAAGTCCTCGGCGAATAGGATCGACTCCCCACGTCGACTGGAACTCGGACGACCGGCGCGACCGGCGAGATTCTTGTAGTCTGCGGTCGACATTTGCGTTCCATACTTCGAACCACCGAACCGAGGGTGGAGTACGAACACCCTGTCTACGGGGAGATTGATCCCCGCCCCGAGGTTACTCGTGGACGCGAGGAGACGAACTACTCCGTTCTTGAATCCTTCCTCGACGATACTTCTGATTTCAGGATCGAGTCCAGCGTGATAGAACGCGGTCCCCCACTTAGCACACTTGGCGAGGTTGTCCAGGGTCTGGCCACCGTCTCTGGAAGCACGTTTGATACGCTGCTTGAGTTCGTCTGTCGCCGTGTCGTCGATCTCGAAATTGTACGAGCGCGGGTACCCCTCGATCAGGTCTCTGATCTCTCCTGCCGCCTCTTCAGCATCGTTTCTAGTTGGAGCAAACACTAATATTTGTTGGTTGTCAACAGAATTATTATGGAGATAGTTGGCGATGGCATCGTACCGGTCGTTGTTGTCGACAAGTGATTGAGTTCGCTCGTCGTGAGTCTCCTGTCGTGTTCCGTCGTAGTAGAACGTCGTCTCACCGTCACGTACGGCGTGAATCCCCTCGTACAGTGGGTTCGGTCGCCAACCCCGGCAGTCGACGTACTCTCCATCGATCCACTCGGCGATCTCTCCACCGTTCGAGGCCGTGGCGCTCAACCCCACCAGTTTGGTATCGTCGTGGCTGTGGAGAATTTTGGAGATAACGATCTCGAGAGTGGGGCCACGCGTCTCGTCCCCGAGCATCTGAAATTCGTCGACGACCACGGTGTGGATCTGATCGTTCGACTCCTCTGAGTAGTTCCGGAGGTAGTAGCTGAACTTCTCGTACGTGAGTATCGCAACGTCGCTGCCGAACAGTTCCCGTGGTGGTACCTGGTCGTCACCCACAGAACAGGTGACGTTGAGTTGGAGATCCCCAGAGAGGCTACTCTCGAACGACTCCTGCTTCTCCCGCGCGAGTGGCTTAAACGGCACGAGGAAGACACTGCACCCTCTCTGTTTGAGTGAACGGTCGACCATCGCTAGCTCGGCGAGCAGCGTCTTCCCCGTCCCAGCGCCCGAGACGACTAGGAAGTTCTCGTCTTCCGTTAGGCCGCTATTTAATGCCTCGACCTGCGGAGGCCAGAGTTCCTCGACGTTACGATCTGTCTCCAACACTGCGATGTACTCGGCTGGGAACCCGTACTCTGACAGCTTCGAAATCGGTTCCGTCTTACTCAT